>NZ_DDOD01000025.1:71703-71942 GCF_002341485.1 Brevundimonas sp. UBA2503
TTCAGGATCGGCGTCGACATCAGCGAGCCATAGACGCCGCCATTGGTGATGGTGAAGGTGCCACCCTGCAGCTGGTCCAGCGTCAGGTCGCCGTCGCGGGCGGCGCGGCCCAGATCGCCGATGCCCTTTTCGATGCCGGCCAGCGAGCGGGTGTCGGCATCGCGCAGGACCGGCACGACCAGACCCTTTTCGGTGCCGACGGCGACGCCGATGTCATAGTGGTTCTTGTAGATGATGTC
>NZ_DDOD01000025.1:72130-200981 GCF_002341485.1 Brevundimonas sp. UBA2503
CGGGCGATGGTCTGGCGCAGGCGGGTCATCTTGACCCGTTCCTCGCGCGGCTGGTCGGCGCGCGGCGGGGCCGCAGGCGCGGCCTTAGCCGGAGCGGGCGCAGGCGCGGCAGCAGGCTGGGGCTGCGAGGCGGCCTTCAGCGCATCGGCCTTGGTGATGTTGCCCTTGGGCCCGGTGGCCTGAATGGATTTCGGGTCGAGGTTGTTCTCGGCGACCACGCGCTGGACGGCGGGCGACAGGTGCGGATCGTCCGAGCCGGACGAAGCCTTGGCCGGAGCGGCCTCGGCCCTGGGGGCTGCGGCGGCAGCCTCGCCCGAGGCGGCGATCTGGCCAATCACCTGACCGGGAGTGACGGTCGAGCCGGCCTCGGCCGAAATGGTCAGGACGCCATCGGCCGGGGCGCTGATTTCCACGGCGACCTTGTCGGTCTCGATCTCGACCAGCAGCTCGTCCTTCGACACCCGGTCGCCGGATTTCTTCTGCCAGGTTCCGACCGAGCCTTCGGCGACGCTTTCGCCCATGGTCGGCACCTGAACGGGGACCGAGGCTTCGCCTCCGGCCTTCGGGGCCTCAGCAGGTTTGGCCTCGGCCTTGGGGGCGGCTTGCCCGGCGGAGGCGGCAGCGCCCTCGGTCACCTTGCCTAGCACGGCACCGGGCGTGACGGTGTCGCCCTCGGCAAAGGCGATTTCGCCGAGCGTGCCGTCGGCCGGCGAGACGACCTCGAGCGAGACCTTGTCGGTTTCCAGCTCGACCAGCAGCTCATCGCGCTTGACCGGGTCGCCGACCTTTTTCGTCCACTTCGCAATGGTGGCTTCGGCGACGGATTCACCAAGGGCGGGGGTCAGGATATCAGCCATGTCAGTTCCGGTTCCGGATAAGCAGGGGTCAGTTCGGGGTGGCGAGGGCGTCGGCAAGGAAGGCGTCGAGCTCGGCCTTGTGACGGCTCATCAGGCCGGCCGCCGTCGAGGCCGAGGCGGGGCGACCCACATAGCGGGCGCGCTTCGCCTTCACATCGAGCTTGTCGAGCGTCAGTTCAAGCCACGGATCGACAAAGGTCCAGCCGCCCATGTTCTTGGGCTCTTCCTGGCACCAGATCAGTTCGGCGCCGGGGAAGCGGGCCAGTTCGGTCATCAGCGACTTCATCGGCCAGGGATAGAATTGCTCCAGCCGCAGAATGTAGATGTCGTCGACCGGCTTGCCGTCCTTGAAGGCGGCCTCGCGCGCTTCCAGCAGGTCGTAATAGACCTTGCCCGAGCACAGGACGACGCGGCGGATGTCGGCGTCGGGCTTGAGCGTCATGCCGGCCACTTCGGGCCGGGTCTGGGCGTCGTCGTGCAGCACGCGGTGGAAGGATGAACCCTCGGCCAGATCGGCAAGCGTCGAGACCGCCTTCTTGTGACGCAGCAGTGACTTGGGCGTCATCAGGATCAGCGGCTTCCTGAACGGCCGGTGCATCTGGCGACGCAGGATGTGGAAATAGTTGGCCGGGGTGGTGCAGTTTGCGACCTGCATGTTCTCTTCGGCGCAGGCCTGCAGGAAGCGTTCGAGGCGGGCGGAGGAATGCTCCGGACCCTGACCTTCATAGCCGTGCGGCAACAGCATGGTCAGGCCGCACATGCGCAGCCATTTGCGTTCGCCCGAGCTGATGAATTGGTCGATGACCACCTGGGCGCCGTTGACGAAGTCGCCGAACTGGGCCTCCCACATCACCAGCGTATTGGGATCGCTGAGGGCATAGCCGTATTCGAAGCCCAGCACCGCCTCTTCCGAGAGGGCCGAGTCGATCACCTCGAAATGGGCCTGGCCGTCACGCAGATTGTTCAGCGGGACGAAGCGTTCTTCCGTAGTCTGATCAATGATGCCGGAGTGACGCTGGCTGAAGGTGCCGCGCACCGAATCCTGACCCGACAGGCGGACGGGGAAGCCCTCGTCCAGCAGGGTGCCGAAGGCGAGGCTTTCAGCCGTGGACCAGTCCAGATCCTGACCCGACTCGATCATCTGGCGACGACCGTCCAGAACCCGGCGCAGGGTCTTGTGCACATCGATGCTGTTGGGGGCGGTGGTCAGACGGGCGCCGATCTCGCGCAGGCGGGCTTCGGGCACCGCGGTTTCGCCGCGCAGCTCGTCGCCCTCGGGTTTGCCGATGCCGTGCCACTGGCCGTCCAGCCAGTCGGCTTTTTCCGCCTTGAAGGTCTTGCCGGCGTCGAACTCGGCATCGAGGAATTCCTCGAAACGGGCGACCTCCGCCTCAACCTCGTCCGCCGTGATGACGCCCTCGCCGATCAGGCGCTCGGCATACAGTTCGCGCGCCGACTTCTGGGCCCGGATTTTCGAGTACATCAGCGGCTGGGTGAAGGTCGGATCGTCGCCTTCATTGTGGCCGAAGCGGCGGTAGCAGAACATGTCCACCACCACATCCTTGTGGAACTTCTGGCGGAATTCGGTGGCCACCTTGGCGGCGAAGACGACCGCTTCCGGGTCATCGCCATTCACGTGGAAAATCGGCGCCTGGACCATCAGGGCTACATCCGACGGATAGGGCGAGCTGCGGCTGTTCCGCGGGCTGGTGGTGAAGCCGATCTGGTTGTTGACGACGAAATGGATGGTGCCGCCGGTGCGGTAGCCCTTCAGCCCCATCAGGGCGAAACATTCGGCCACGACGCCCTGTCCGGCAAAGGCCGCATCGCCGTGGATCAGCAGGGGCATGACCTTGGTGCGGTCCAGAGCCCATTCGGCCTCGGGCTTGCCGGCATTGGCCTCGCGGATGTCGAAAGCCTGTTTGGCGCGGGCCTTGCCCAGTACCACCGGATTGACGATTTCCAGGTGACTGGGGTTGGCGGTCAGCGACAGGTGGACGGTGTTGTCGTCGAACGACCGGTCCGAGCTGGCGCCCATGTGATATTTGACGTCGCCCGAGCCCTCGATGTCCGACGGCATGGACGACCCGCCCTGGAATTCGTGGAAGATGGCGCGATAGGGCTTGCCCATCACCGCCGACAGGACGTTCAGGCGACCGCGGTGGGCCATGCCCAGCACGATTTCGTCGACGCCCAGATTGCCGCCGCGCTTGATCACCTGCTCCAGCGCCGGGACCATGGCCTCGCCACCGTCCAGACCGAAGCGCTTGGTGCCGGGGAAGCGCTTGTGCAGGAAGCGTTCGAAGGTCTCGGCCTCGATCAGCTTGTTGAGGATGGCCAGCTTGCCCTCGCGGGTGAAGGCGTTTTCCTCATACTTGTCAGGGCCCTCGATGCGCGCCTGCAGCCAGGATTTCTCCTCCGGCTCGGCGATGTGCATGTACTGGATGCCGATGTGGCCGCAGTAGGTGCGCTTCAGGATCGCCAGAACCTCGCGCAGGGTGCCGGTCTCGAGACCCAGCACGCCGTCGAGGAAGATCGGCTTGTCGAGATCGCTCTCGCTGAAGCCATAGAACTCGGGCGTCAGCTCGGGGTTCTGGACCGGCGGCTCCATACCCAGCGGGTCCAGCGTGGCCTGAAGATGGCCGCGCACGCGGTAGCTGCGGATCAGCATCAGGGCGCGGATCGAATCGTGGGCGGCGGCGCGTACGGCCTCGGGGGTGGCGGTCGACGCTGCGGCGGGCGCGGGAGCCGCCGCCGGCGCGGCCTTGCCCGGCTTGCCCGCAGGTTTCGATTCGGGCCAGCGGCCGTCGAACACGCCGGTCTCTTCCGACGGTTCGCCCGCGCCCTTGCGGCCCCAGGCACCGGCTTCGGCCGAGGCCTTTACCGTCGCGGCACTGTCGCGCAGCTGGTCAAAGAACGACCGCCATTCGGCCGACACCGAGCCGGGGTCATCGGCCCAGCGGGCGTGAAGGTCCTCGATAAAGGCGGCGTTCGCCCCGTAGAGAAAGCTGGTCTCGGCAAAGACCTGGTTCAGCCGACCGGCATCATCCGCCATCGTGTTCGTCGCAATCCCTTGGCCGCAGAGCGGCACGCTCTGTCGGTGACGGGACATATACGCACGGTTCGCCGACGGGTCATGACCGAAAGGCGGCAAAATCCCGGGAAATTTCGTCCGACGGCCAGAAATTTCCCGATATGGCTCCGCTTCAGCCCTTCAGGACCTGGGTCAGGGTGGTGCCGAGGCGGGCAGGAGACGGCGAAACCGTAATGCCTGCGGCCTCCATGGCGGCGATCTTGGACTCCGCATCGCCCTTGCCGCCCGAGACGACGGCGCCGGCGTGGCCCATGGTGCGGCCCTTGGGCGCAGTCCGGCCGGCGATGAAGCCGACCATGGGCTTCTTGCGGCCCTTCTTTGCCTCATCGATCAGGAACTGGGCGGCGTCTTCCTCGGCCGCGCCGCCGATCTCGCCGATCATGACGATCGATTCGGTCGCATCGTCCGCGAGGAACATCTCCAGCACGTCGATGAACTCCGTGCCCTTGACCGGGTCGCCGCCGATGCCGACAGCCGTCGTCTGGCCCAGACCTTCATTGGTGGTCTGGAAAACGGCCTCATAGGTCAGGGTGCCAGAGCGCGAGACGATGCCGACCGAGCCCTTCTTGAAGATGGAGCCCGGCATGATGCCGATCTTGCACTCTTCGGGGGTCATGATGCCGGGGCAGTTGGGGCCCAGCAGGCGCGAATTCGACCGGTCGAGGCGCGCCTTGACCCGCACCATGTCGGCGACCGGGATACCTTCGGTGATGCAGACGATGAAGGGGACTTCGGCCTCGATGGCCTCGATGATGGCGTCGGCAGCCCCGGCCGGCGGCACATAGATGACACTGGCATCGGCACCGGTCGCGTCACGACCCTCGGCCACCGAGGCATAGATCGGCAGGCTCTCGCCCTCGGACCCGTGCCAGATCTCGCCGCCCTTCTTCGGGTGAACCCCGCCGACCATCTTCGTGCCGAAATAGCGCAGTGCCTGTTCGGTATGGAAGGTGCCGGTCTTGCCGGTCAGTCCCTGGACGAGGACGCGGGTGTCTTTGTTGACGAGGATGGACATGGTTGACCTGGGTTCAGTGGCCGCGAGGGCGGCGAGCAAGGGTTCGGGGAGGACGATCGGGGGCGGTTAGCGGGGCCGGGGCCGCATATACATGATCATGATGACTCCGTCGGAATCGCCGGTCATGACGATGCGCATGTCATCGCCCGCCGCCAGTTCGAGCAGGGCGTCCTCGCCCAGGTCCGACGCAATGGCGACCTTGCGACCGTTTTCGATGGTGTAGGGATAGCCGTTCAGGCCGGACTCGCTCATCTCGGCATTGGGGGTCATGTCCAGCCAGTCGGCGACGGCCCCGTCGATGGCGGCATAGTCGCCGGGCATCACGCCCACGGCACAGACGGACATATAGAGCTCACCCCCGTCGGTGAGGGTGCCGAGGCCATCGGTCATGTCGCCAGTCATGGCGATCTGGATGCCCTCGCCCGCGAACAGCATACGGGCTTGCATATTTTCGAAGGGCGCATCCGGACCCAGCATTTCCGGCGGCAGCACATCCCAGCCGGCGGCGTCCAGCTTGGCCATGGCGGCCGACGCCTGACCGTCGGTCGCGACACAGGTCGACTGGAACAGGGCCAGCTGGGGATCAGCCGCCTGGGCCTGGGCCACGGCGGGCGCAAGGGCGAGAGCCACGGCGGTGGCGGCGAGGAATTTCAGAGACATTGCAATACTCGTCGAAGGGATGGGACGGCGTCCCGGATTGAAAGAACTCAGGCGGCGGGGCTCGGCACCCTTTTCACGTAGGTTATGGAAAGCACGCGCCGCTCGGGAACGTAATTCACGGTCAAGAACTGCTCACCGGGACCGTCGGACCAGACATGCACTTCCTCTGTAACCGGCAGGGCCGACAGCACATCAACTCTATCCAATTCCATCTCCGCCGCTAGGACCTCGACCTCAGGAAGCCAGTCGCCATCGACGCCGTTTGACATAACCGTGCAGGCAATGTTGTGGACGACGGGCTCTCCCGGGCTACTGAGAGTGGTCGACAGCGTCACCAGAGCGTCTCGCGTGAGGAAGCCAGCATAAGAGGCTAACTGCTCGGACAGAGGTGTTGCGAGCGGAGCCCGACGCCAGCGGCGATCCCGGCCAAGGCGCTCGAAAGCTTCCGTCTGCATTCCGGTGCTGATGCATGCGTCGCGCACCAACTGCGCGGCGGCGTCGCCAGGTTCCGGCGCCGCAAGAGCCGCCCAGGCACTGAGAACGAGCGCCGCAAACATCACCCCACCGCCGCGACGATCTTCTGCGCCGCGTCGTCGAGGTCGTCGGCGGCGGTGATGGCGAGGCCGGATTCGTTGAGGATCTTCTTGCCTTCATCGACATTGGTGCCCTCGAGGCGGACGACCAGCGGCACCTTGAGGCCCACCTCTTTCACGGCGGCGACCACGCCCTCGGCGATCACGTCACAGCGCATGATGCCGCCGAAGATGTTGACCAGAATGCCCTCGACGCGCGGGTCGGCGGTGATGATCTTGAAGGCCGCCGCGACCTTTTCCTTGGAGGCGCCGCCGCCGACGTCACAGAAGTTGGCGGGCTCTTTTCCATACAGCTTGATGATGTCCATGGTCGCCATGGCCAGACCGGCGCCGTTGACCATGCAGCCGATGTTGCCGTCCAGGGCGACATAGGCGAGGTCCCATTTCGAGGCCTCGATCTCCTTGGGGTCTTCCTCGGTCTCGTCGCGCAGGGCCAGGATGTCCGGGTGGCGGAACAGGGCGTTGCCGTCGAAGCTGACCTTGGCGTCCAGCACGCGCAGGCGGCCGTTTTCCATGACGATCAGAGGGTTGATTTCCAGCATCGACATGTCGGTGTCGAGGAAGGCCTTGTAGAGGATCGGGAACAGGGTCTTGCCGTCCTCGGCCGCCGCGCCATCCAGCTTCAGAGCCGCGTTCAGCGTGGCGACATCGGCTGCGGTGACGCCCGCTTCGGGGTCGATAACGATGGTCTGGATCTTCTCGGGCGTGTCATGGGCGACGGCCTCAATGTCCATGCCGCCCTCAGTCGAGACGACGAAGGCGACGCGGCCGTGCTGACGGTCGACCAGCAGGGAGCAGTAGAGCTCCCGGTCGATGTCGGCGCCGTCCTCGATATAGAGGCGGTTGACCTGTTTGCCGGCCTCGCCCGTCTGGGCGGTAACCAGGGTGTTGCCCAGCATTTCGCGAGCGTGGGCCACGGCTTCCTCGACCGATTTGGCCAGACGGACGCCGCCCTTGGCGTCAGCGCCCAGTTCCTTGAACTTGCCCTTGCCCCGGCCACCGGCGTGGATCTGGGACTTCACGACATAGAGCGGACCGGGCAGCGACCGGGCGGCAGCCTCGGCCTCGTCCGCCGAAGTGATGGCCACGCCCGCCGCAACCGGCGCGCCAAAGCCCTTCAGAACCTGCTTGGCCTGATACTCGTGAATATTCATGGAAACCGTCGCGTCCGCTGATGGGGAGGGGTGCGAGGCTTATAGGCTCCGCCCGTTCGCAGGCGCAACAGGCGGAGCCGGGTCAGGTGTCAAAGGATCAGTCGATCCAGTCCTTCCTGAGGGTGCGCGAGGCGCCGATCAGCAGCACCGCCGCCAGCACATAGAAGCCCATGCCGGTGTAGATGGCCCAGCGCAGGCTTTCCTCGCCGAACTGCGGCGCCAGCAGATCGCTCATCCAGCCGAAATAGTAGAAGCCCACGGCAATGCCGAGCAGGTTGTTGATCAGCAGGAACAGCGCCGAGGCGGTCGAGCGCATCGGGGCCGCGACCAGATTCTGGATGGAGGCCGTGATCGGTCCCAGCCACGCGAGGTTGAGGCCGGTGGGGATGATGAAGATCAGGAAGGCCACGATCAGCGACTGGGCCCGCGTGCCGCCGTCCGCGAAGATCTGGGCGATCAGCCAGTCAGAATTCATCGCCAGGATGAAACAGGGGGCCGATATCAGAAAGGCAATGGCTGGCACCAGCGGATAGGCGCCCTTGCCGCGATGGGCCAGTTTGTCGGCGATCATGCCGCCCAGCCAGATGCCCAGGGTGCCGCCGATCAGGGCGATGCCCGAATAGTACCAGCTGACCTCGCGCAGGGTCAGGTCAAAGCTGCGCATGAAGAACAGGGGCAGCCATCCGGCCACGCCGTATCCGCAGACGGACGAGGAGGCCGCACCCAGCGCCAGCAGCCAGAAGCTCTTCTTCTTGATGACGATCGAGGCCGTGGACCGGGCGATCATCAGGGAGATACCGATCACCAGCGCCAGCAGAGCGGCAAAACCGAGCACCATGGCGTTGCCGAGGGCGATCAGGCCGAAATGATTGAGGGCCGCGAGCGCCATCAGACCGGCGCCGAGCCCCAGCATGATGAGCGAGGCCGTGCGTCCGACCGCCGACGAGGCGGCAGGCGGGTGAGAGGACACGGCGGCGGCATCGGCCGGGGCCGCCGGATTGACCGGACGCGGCACATCCGTCGCGCCGCGCTTCGGGTCCTTGACCGTCAGGCGCAGAACCGGCGCGACCAGCAGGCCCAGCAGGCCGACCACGATGAAGGCCGTCCGCCAGCCGTACTCGGCCGCCAGCAGGCCGCCGACCAGGGTGCCGGCCGCCGTACCCAAGGGAATACCAAAGGCGAAACCCGCCAGGGCGCGTGCCCGCTGATGCGGCGGGAAATAGTCCGCAACGAGGGAATAGGCCGGAGCCACGCCGCCGGCCTCACCGACGCCGACGCCCATGCGGTACAGGAACAACTGACCATAGGACCCCGCCACCCCGCACAGGGCGGTGAAGCCGGACCAGACCGTCAGGGCGCCGGTCATGATCCAGACGCGGCTGTAGCGGTCCGCCAGCCAGGCGAGGGGAATGGCCAGGGTGGAATAGACCGAGGCAAAGGCGATGCCGCCCAGCAGGCCGAACTGGCTGTCGGTCAGGCCAAACTCTTCCTTCAGGGGCGCGGCCAGAATGCCGATGATCTGCCGGTCCAGAAAGTTCAGCATGTAGACGAAGATCAGGATCGCCAGAACGTAGAAGCGATAACCCGGGCTGGCAGGCTTCTCAGCGCCGGGCGTGGTGGCTTCAGTCATGACGGTTCCCCCTGGTGGTCTTGATGCCGGGCGGAACGGTAGCGCCCCCGGTCCTGCATGCAAAAGAAAAAGGGCGGCGGTCCGCCTGGAACCGCCGCCCGGATAGGTATCAGACGTTCAATGGCCGAAGCCGGATCAGAACTTGATCTGGATCGAGCCGGTCACGGTCTGCGGCGGACCGTAGTAGCCGATGACCGAGTTGTTGAAGAGCGCGCCCGGGAAGTTATAGCCGCCAACGCGGTATTCTTCGTCAGTCAGGTTCTTGCCGAACAGGCCGAGGCTCCAGCGCTCGCTGGGAGCGGTCCAGATCAGCGACAGGTCGACCAGCGCATAGGCTTCCTGGTCCAGGATCGGGTTCGGGAACTCGAACATGCTGAAGTCGCCGCGATAGCTGACCGAGGGGGTCACGACCAGTTCGCCGCCCGCCACATCACTGCGCCAGGTCAGACCGAAATAGCCGGTCCATTCCGGGGCGTTCTGCAGGACGACCAGGTCCGAGATGTCCTCATAGGCCATGGTCGTCAGATTGTAGCGCAGGAACTCGTCGAACTCGCTGTTCAGATAACCGACGGCGAAGTTGGCCGACAGGTTATCGCTCAGGAACAGGGAGCCTTCGAACTCGGCCCCGTACAGGGTCGACTGGCCGACGTTGTCGACGAAGCTGGCGATACCGCCGACGGCCGGCACCTGGGTGGTGACCTGCTGGTCTTCATACTGGTTGTAGAAGACCGACGAGCTGAACGACAGCGGGCCCGCACGCCCCTTCAGGCCGATCTCATAGCTGTCGACCGTTTCCGGTTGATAGCCGTTGACCGTGTCCGGCGTCAGGATGGCGTCGCCGCGCATGTCGAAGCCGCCGGACTTGAAGCCCGAGGACCACGAAGCATAGCCCGTGATGGCGTCCGAGAAGTCGTACGACAGGGCGACCCTCGGCGAGATGTCATCGAAGGTGCGGTCGTTGGTGTAGTCCGTGCGCAGCAGGGTCGGAGCGCGCGGCGTGCCGCCCAGCAGCGGCGAGCGGGTTGCGCCCGCATAGTTGGCGCGGAACACCGTGCCGGTCTTGCTGTCCTCGGTGTAGCGGATGCCGAGACCCAGGTGCAGGCGCTCGGTCAGGTCCAGGTTCACATCGGCGAACAGGGCGACACTTTCGGTTTCGACCACACCGCCAGTACCGATCACGATGCCGAGGTTGCCGAGAACGGTGTCGAAGGCGCCTTCGGCCGAGGCGTCCAGATAGAAGACGCCGAACACGCCCTGGATCCGGTCATAGTTGAACTGGAACTGGAGCTCGGTGGTGAACTGGTCGTCGGCATAATAGGCCGGGATGTCCAGCGTCGGGGCCGGCGTGTTGTCGAAGTCGATGACCGTATCGGTCCGGCCTTCGCGCCAGGCGGTGATCGCCTTGAAGGTCCAGTGCTCGCTGACGTCCACCTGGCCGGTGAAGGACAGGCCTTCGCTTTCTACCGAGTTTTCGTCACCGATTCCGGCATAGGTGTCATAGACGCTGTCCGGCGACCCGGCGCCCGGGCCGACACCCGCCACTTCGCGGTGACCGTGGCGGGGGTTGGAATCATCCTGGGTGCGGTCATAGGCGAGACGGAAGAAGACCTCGTCGCGCGGGGTGAATTCGGCGCTCGCGCGGAAGGCGGTGACGTCCTTGTCGTAGTGCTCGGCGCCGGTGTTGAGGTTCTCGCCATAGCCGTCGCGCGTCAGGCTGGCGAAAGCGCCGCCGATGCGGAAGCTGTCGCTGAGCGGCACGCTGCCCGAGGCGATCAGATCGACCTGGTTGTAGCTGCCATAGGCACCGCGGATGGTGGCCTCGGCGTCCTGCGACAGGCGCGAGGTCACATACTTGATGGCGCCGCCGACGGTGTTGCGGCCGTACAGCGAGCCCTGCGGGCCGCGCAGGACCTCGATGCGCTCGATGTCGAAGATGTCGAGCACCGCCGCCTGCGGACGGGCGACATAGACGTCATCGACATACAGGCCGACGCCGGGCTCGAAGCCCCACAGCGGGTCCTGCTGTCCGACGCCGCGGATGAAGGAGATCAGGGTCGAGTTGGAGCCGCGGGCGACCTGGACGGTGGCGTTCGGCGTCTGCTGCTGCAGGGTGGTGATGTCGGTCGCGCCGGTCTCTGCCAGCCGCTCGGACGACAGGGCGGTTACGGCAACCGGCACGTCCTTCAGCTGTTCGTCGCGGCGACGGGCCGTGACGATGATCTCATCCAGCGAGGTAACGGCCGGATCTTGCGCCGGTGCCTCCTGGGCGATGGCGGTGACGGACAGCGCGCTCCAGGCGGCCCCCGCCAGAAGGACGGTCTTTACGAGTCTGTTCATTTGAAGCCCCAATCTCTGTTTCCAACCCAGGACGCTTTTATTCAGCGTTCAATGATTTTACGCAGACTGACCCCCTTTTTGCCGATCTGTCAAACGGCCACGCCTGTCGGGGCGCGGAATTCAAGCGGGGCTGTGGCAGGAATACATACCCTCCGAGGGCCGCATGATGCGTGATTGCCGGACGGGGACGAGGCGACTAGCCTTGTCGGCATGAGCAAGATCACCGCGCCGCCGGCCCCCGGCCTGCCCGCCGAGAGCGGACGCGCAGGCCGGGCCGAGACCGCCGCCAAACGCGGCCGCCCGTCCAAGAGCCAGGGCGGTCGGAATGGCGAAACGCGCGACTCCATTCTGGATGCCGCCGAGGACCTGTTCTCCAAGCACGGCTTTTACGGGGTGACGATCCGCGAGGTCGCGCGCGAGGCGGGCGTCGACACGGCCCTGGTCCACTATTATTTCGGGGCCAAGCGCGACCTGTTCGATGCCGTCTTCCTGCGTCGGGCCGAGGTCTGGAACAATGAACGGGTCGAGGCGATCAATCGCTATGCGCGCGAGAACGAGGGCACGATGACCCTGGAGGGCCTGCTTGAGGCCTTCCTGAGGCCGCCCTTCCAGTGGTCGCTGAAGGGCGGGCCGGGGTGGAAGCACTATTCCGCCCTTGTGGCCCAGACCAATGCCAATCCGACTTTCGGCGGCGAGACCATGGCGCGCTATTTCGACCCGTCGATCCGGCGGCTGATCGATCTGCTCCGGGTCGTTTTGCCCGAGGCCAGCGATGCGGATCTCTACTGGGGCTGGCACAATCTGTCCGGGGCCCTGACCCTGACGCTGGGCGAGACGGGGCGGCTGGACCGGCTGTCGGGGGGTCTGTGCCAGTCCGGTGATCTGGACAGCGCCTGCGACTATATGGTGCGGTTCGCCTCTGCCGGGTTTCGGGCCGTCAGCAAGCCGAGAGACTAGGCGGCCTCAGGCTCTACCGGCGCGGCATCCTTGCCTTTGGCCTTGCCGGCCTTTTTGCCGGACTTTTTGGACGCAGCCTTTTCGGCCTTTTGCGCGGCTTTCTCGGCCTTGCGCAGTTCCTTGAGCCGTTTCTTCTCGGCGCGCGCCGCAGCGATGGCTTCTTCCGGGGCGGCATCGGCGGCGCCGGCCAGCTCGGCCAGGATTTCGAGGAAGGATTCGCGGCGGCCCTTGGGCAGCAGGGCCATGATCTGACGGTCGGCCTCGACCACGCGCGGCCGGGCATCGGCCAGCGCCGCCTCGCCTTCGGGCGTCAGGCGTACGGCCATGGCGCGTGCATCGAGGGTCGACCGCTCGCGCGACAGCAGTCCGCGTTGCGCCATGCGGGCCACCAGATCCGCAAGGGTCGACCGGTCGATACCGGTGGCCTTGACCAGATCGGTCTGGGTCAGGCCGGCGCGCAGTGACACGGCCTCGAGCACGGCGAACTGGCGCTGGGTGAGGCCGTCGGAGCCGACTTCGCGCGAATAGATGTCGAGGGCGAGCTGCAGGGCCCGGTGGATCAGGTGGCTGGGCGATTCCGCGAGGGAGCCGGCCTCGCGGGCCTTTTTGCCGGACTTCACCATGACCGATCGATTCCCCTGACACACCTCAATGCGGACAGGGCTATCAGGGCCGCTTTACGCTTTCGCGACGGCTGCGCGACATTTCTTCCGTCTGCACCCCGGCTGTTCAGGGCGCCGCATTGGGCCCGGGCGGCGGGGTCGCTGACTCCTCCCCGGTCTCAGGCTGAAGATTGCGAACGATCAGCGGCAGGTTGCTGAGCCCGAACACGGACGAGGCGATCCACAGTACGCCCCGGAAACTGACCCAGACATCGGCCGGATCGACGCTGTCATAGCCCAGCTGGTCGGTCGCCCAGCCGACGAGGGCCTCGCTGCGCACGGCCTCGTTGACGAGGGCGACGGCGGCGAAGAACAGGCCGTAGCGCACGGTCAGGATCTTCCATGCCCGGTCGTTGATCGGGATGACGGTGCCGAGCAGCGCCTTGAGCGGCTGCTTGCCCATCCTCAGTCCACCCAGCAGCAGGATCGACAGGCTGAGGTTCAGAATGGTGACCTTAAGCTTCACCCACAGATCGTCCTGGGTCAGCAGGGTCAAAAGACCGAAGACAAGGGCAAAACCACCGACGATCAGCGGCATCAGCGCCAGCCGTCGTTCGACGACCAGTCCCACGGCCACGGCGATGGCCGCACCGCCCACGAGAAACCAGGTGGCCTGGACCAGGGCTTCGTCGCCCTCGAGGCCGTTCAGGCGATAGACGAGGAAGGCCCCGGCAAACGCGACCAGGGCGCCGAAGTCGACAGCCTGGCGGATCCAGGCGGGAGGCGCGGCGCGTTCAGTCATGCTGTGACCTCCAGTCCGACGAGAGACCGGGCAAAGGCGTCGGCGTCAAACGGTTGCAGGTCCTCGATGCCTTCGCCCACGCCGATCAGCTTGATCGGGGCATCCGACGCCTGGGCCACGGGCACCAGAACGCCACCGCGCGCCGTGCCGTCCAGCTTGGTCATGACCAGCCCCGAGACATAGGCCGTCCGGCCAAAGATCTTTTCCTGCTCCAGCGCATTACGGCCCACCGTGGCGTCCAACACCAGCAGGGTTTCGTGCGGGGCCTCGGGATCGACCTTTTTCAGGACCCGCACGATCTTGAGCAGTTCGTCCATCAGGGCCGATTTGTTCTGCAGCCGCCCGGCCGTGTCGATCAGGACGACATCATAGCCCTCGGCCCGGGCGCGGGTCAGGGCGTCGAAGGCCAGACCGGCGGGATCGGCGCCGTCGCGGCGGCTCTCAAACGTGGCCCCGGCCCGCTCGGCCCAGACCTTCAGCTGTTCGCGGGCGGCGGCGCGGAAGGTGTCGCAGGCCACGACCATGACCTTGGCCCCCTGACCGGTCAGGTCAGCGGCGATCTTGCCCAGCGTCGTGGTCTTGCCCGAGCCATTGACCCCGACGAACAGGGTGACGAAGGGGCGGGGGCCGTTCAGCGGCTCATAGCGGGCCTCATGCGAGCGCAGCTCATCGGCCACGGCCTCGGCCAGCGCCGTCTTGACCTCGACCTCTGACGCCCCCGCCCCGAAGCGCAACTCCCGGAACCGTTCGACGATCCGGTCGGTCGCGGCCGGGCCCAGATCGCTTTCCAGCAGATGCTCTTCCAGCTGTTCCAGGGCGGTCTCGCTGAGCGGTTCCCGGACGAAGGTGGAGACCACCTGTTCGGTCATCTGGCGCGAGGACCGGGACAGTCCGTCGCTCAACCGCTGCAACCAGCCTTTTTTCGGTGCGTCATTCATGGGGTCCGCTTTAGCGGTCGCCGCCGTCAGCGTCACCTGTGACACGAAGAAACCGCATCTTGGGGACTGCGCCCTATATGTGCGACAAGGCGGCGGTCGGCGCCCAGATGCGCCCTCGGCGCGCTCCCGGATGGATTGATGGCCCAGACACATCCTTTCTACAGCCCCGCGACCCACGGCTTTGTGCGCGTGGCGGCGGCGACGCCTGTCGTCCACCCGGCCGATCCGAAGGCCAATGCGGACGAGCATATCCGGCTGATCGAGGCGGCATCCGAAAAGGGCGTGGACCTGATCGTCTTTCCCGAGTTGAGCCTGAGCGGCTATGCGCTGGATGACCTGCACATGCAGGGCGCGCTGCTGGATGAGGTGGAGCGGCAGGCCCTGCGACTGGCCGACGCGACCGAAGACGTGGCGATCACGGTCGTCGTTGGAGCCCCCGTCCGACACGCCGAGCGCCTCTACAACTGTGCTGTCGTTGCGGCCGGTGGCCGGGTGATCGCCGTGGTGCCGAAAACCTATCTGCCCAACTATCGCGAATATTACGAGAAGCGCTGGTTCGCACCGGCCGCCGATGACCTGTCGTCGGACGTGCCGCTGATGCTGGGCGATGAAGTCGTCCCCTTCGGAACGGACCTGCTGTTCGAGGCGGAGAACCGTCCCGGCTTCGTGTTCGGCGTGGAAATCTGCGAGGACTTCTGGGCGCCGCTGCCGCCCTCGACCCGTCAGGCCATGGCGGGGGCGCGCATCCTGCTCAACCTTTCGGCGTCGAATATCGTGATCGGCAAGGCCGACGAGCGCGCCATGCTGTGCGCCAGCCAGTCGGCGCGCGCCATGGCCGCCTATGTGTTTACGGCCTCCGGCTGGGGCGAGAGCACCACCGATCTCGCCTGGGACGGTCAGGCGACGATTCACGAGCTGGGCGCGAAGCTGGCCGAGGGCGAACGGTTCGGAATGGGCGGAGCGCTAACAATCTGCGACGTCGACGTGGACCGCATCGGCCAGGACCGGTTGCGGAACGGCACCTTCGCCGATTGCTCTGACAGGGAAACCCATGGCTCCGCATTTAATCGCCGCCTTTTCCCGGCCCGCGAGGCCAGCGCGCCGACCGACCTGATCCGCCCCCTCGACCGCTTACCGTTCGTGCCGGACGACCCCGCGCGGCTGGACCGCGACTGCTATGAGGCGTTCAACATCCAGGTCCAGGGCCTGATGAAGCGGATGGTGGCGACCGGGTCAAAGACGGTGGTGATCGGCATCTCGGGCGGGCTGGATTCGACCCAGGCCCTGCTGGTGGCCTGCCGCGCCTTTGACCGGCTGCAGCTGCCGCGCGCCGGCATCCGCGCGTACACCATGCCGGGCTTTGCCACTTCGGAAGGGACGAAATCAAACGCCTGGGCGCTGATGAACGCGCTGGGGGTGACGGGCGCAGAACTCGACATTCGCCCGGCCGCCCAGCGGATGCTGGCGGACATCGGCCATCCGGCGGCGGACGGTCAGCCGGTGCACGACATCACCTATGAGAATGTGCAGGCGGGCCTCAGAACCGACTATCTGTTCCGGCTGGCCAATCAGCACAACGGCTTCGTCATCGGTACGGGCGACCTGTCGGAACTGGCGCTGGGCTGGGCGACCTATGGCGTCGGCGATCATATGAGCCACTATGGCGTCAACTCAGGCGTGGCCAAGACCCTGATCCGGCACTTGATCCGCTGGGTGGCCGACCGCGAACTGGTCGGCGCCGAGGCGACGCCGGTGCTGAAGGCCATTCTCGACACCGAAATCTCGCCCGAACTGGTGCCGGCGAAGGACGGCCAGATCCAGTCGACCGAGGCGACGGTCGGCCCCTATGCGTTGAACGACTTCTTCCTGTTCCATTTCAGCCGCTACGGCATGGCGCCGTCCAAGATCGCCTTCCTGGCCCATCAGGCGTGGAAGGATGCCGCCAGCGGCCACTGGCCGGTCGGCACGCCGGAAGACGAGAAGGTCGAATACGATCTGGAGACGATCGTCTTCTGGCTGCGGAAATTCATCGTGCGCTTCTTCCAGACCAGCCAGTTCAAGCGCTCGGCCCTGCCGAACGGGCCCAAGGTGGTGACGGGCGGCTCGCTGAGCCCCCGCGGTGACTGGCGTGCGCCCTCGGACGTCTCGGCCCGGGTGTGGCTGGATGAGCTGGATGCCCATGTGCCGGTCAAGGCTTCAACGAAAGACCCGACATGAGCGAGACCCCGACCCGCGACTCCAACGGCAATGAGCTGGCGGACGGCGACAGCGTCACCCTGATCAAGGACCTGAAGGTCAAGGGATCAGGCGGGGTCACGCTGAAGCGCGGCACCATGGTCCGCAAGATCCGTCTGACCGGAGACCCCGATGAGATCGAGGCCAATGTCGACAAGGTAAAGGGCCTCGTGCTGCGCACCGAGTTCGTCAGGAAGGCCTGAGCCTTCTTCGCTCAGGGCACGTCCGACAGGAATTCGAAGATCGCCGCCCGGGCTGCCGGTTCGTCCAGCATGGGCGCGTGGCCGATGCCGGGGACCTCGACATAGTCCATCCTGGGTGCACGCTTTCGCATTTTGGCGGCAATTCCGGCGCTGAGCAGGTCCGAGGTCTCGCCGCGCACCAGCAGGGTCGGGCGCGCCTTGGCCAGACGTCCGAACATGGGCCACAGATTAGGCACGAGCGCCTTGTCGCCCGCAGCCCGGATCGGCACCGAGATGTCCGGATCATAGTCGAGTACCGGCGTGCCTTCGGTGCCCTCGCGGAACACACGCCGGGCAAAGGCGGCCCAGTCCTCCGGCCCATAATGGGGGAAGGCGACGCCATTGGTCTTTTCGACATAGGCGGCGGCGGCCTCCCACGTGGGCGTATCCACCGGCGTTCCGGTATAGGCGGCGATGCGGGCGAGACCGGCCTTGTCCACCTCGGGGCCGATGTCGTTCAGAATGGCGGCGGCGATCACCTTTGACCGCAGGGCCGAGACCGCCATGGTGATCAGTCCGCCCATGGAAGTGCCCAGAAACACGGCCCGCTCGATCCCCGTCTGGGACAACAGCGCCAGCACATCCTTCGCATAGGTGGCCGGCTGATAGGTCATGGGATCGGGGGCGCGGTCCGAGCGGCCCCGCCCGCGCACATCAACAGCCAGCACTCGCCGTCCGCCCTGGGCCAGCAGGGTGGCGATGCCGTGAAAGTCCGCCGAGTTGCGGGTCAGGCCGTGGATGGCGATGACCGGCAGGCGCGCCTGACCATCGGCCCCGGCATAGTCGCGGGCATACAGATCCAGCCCGTCCTCGGAGGTGAAGCGGCGCTCGGCATAGGTCCGGGTCTCGGTCATGGTCAGGGCTCCGACGGGCAGGGACGGGGTATTTCACCCCATGTAGAATTTATGCCTCAGATCGCCAGCAGGTCGCGAACGAAATCGTCGAGATTTCCACCGTCGAAGAGAAAGCCCGGGATGCCCGCTCTCCGCGCAGCCTCCATGTCGCTGGGCCGGTCGCCGATCATGAAGGCGCGCTTCGGATCAATGCCGTGGTCGGCGACCGCCCGCAGGATCATGCCGGGATTGGGCTTGCGGTCCGGGTGGTCGGGGTGACGCCAGGCCGGATCGACCGCCTCGGCATGGTAAGGACAGGCATAGACCGCCCCGATGCGCGCCCCCTTGGCCGCCAGCCGGCGGACGATCAGATCGTTGAAGGCCTCCATCTGGCCATGGCTGAACATGCCGCGCGCGACACCGGACTGGTTGGTCACGATCACCACCAGATAGCCCAGGGTATTCAGCCGGCGAACGGCCTCGGCCGCGCCGGGCACAAAGGCCAGCTGGTCCTCGCGGTGCGGATAGCCGACATCGTCGATGAGGACTCCGTCGCGATCCAGAAACACGGCCGAATGGCCGGCGGACGCCGGTACTGAAATCACGTCTTCTCCCGAATCAGGGACGGAGGAATGGGTCCGCAAACGGACATTGAGGTCGCCCTGATTAGGGCGCATCGTAAAAAGCCGCAACGCGAAGTGACCGTCCCCCGTTTGGTCAGAAGGGCGCGTGCTTGCTATGGCGCGCCACCAGACGCGGGACCAACCCGCCGCACAGGAAGACAGACCCATGAGCATCGCCTTCATCGACCTGCAGGCCCAGCGCCGTCGCCTCGGCGGCAAGATCGAGGCGGCCGTCATGGCCGCCGTGGAAAGCGGCGCCTGGGTGATGGGCCCGCCCGTCCGCCAGTTCGAGGACGAGCTGGCCGCCTTCGGTCAGGCCAAACATGCGCTGGGCTGTGGCAATGGCACCGACGCCCTGGTCCTGCCACTGATGGCCTGGGGCCTGCGCACCGGCGACGCGGTGTTCGTGCCCAGCTTCACCTTCACCGCGACGGCCGAAGTGGTGCCGTGGCTGGGCTGCACGCCGATCTTCGTCGATGTCGATCCGAAGACCTACAATATGGATCCGCAGAAGCTGGAGGCCGCGATTGAGGCCGTGAAGGCCGAGGGCAGGCTGAGGCCGCGCGTGGTCATCGCCGTCGACCTGTTCGGCCAGCCCGCTGACTATCCGGCGATCCGGGCCATCTGCGACCGCCATGACATGAAGCTGATCGCGGATTCGGCGCAGGGGTTCGGCTGTACGCTGAACGACGCCCATCCGCTGAAGTGGGCCGACATCACCACCACCAGCTTCTTCCCGGCCAAACCACTGGGCTGTTACGGCGACGGCGGGGCGGTGCTGACCGACGATGCCGATCTGGCCGAGGAGATGGATTCGCTGCGCGTGCACGGCAAGGTCGTGGCCAAGGATATGCAGGGGCAGACCTTCGACCATGACCCGAAGTATCTGGCCATGCGGATCGGCATGAACTCGCGCCTCGACACGATTCAGGCGGCCATCCTGATCGAAAAGCTGAAGGTCTTCCCGGAGGAGATCGAATGGCGGAACCGCATCGCGGCCCGCTATAATGAGCACCTCGCTCCCCATGTCGCGGCCGTACCGCATGTGATCGAGGGCGGTGTTTCCGTCTGGGCCCAGTACACGATCGAGCACGACGACCGCGCGGGCCTGATCGACCATCTGAAGGCCGAGGGCGTACCGACCGCTGTCTATTATCCGGTGCCCATGCATATGCAGCCCGCCTATCAGCGCTTCCCGCAGGGAGCAGGCGGTCTGCCGGTCACCGAGCGGCTGAAGGACCGGGTGTTGAGCCTGCCCATGCATGCCGATCTGGACGAGGCCACCCAGGACCGCGTCATCGCCGCCGTCGCCAGCTACAAGGGATAAGTCCGATGCAAGTTCTGAAGATCGGCGTGGCCGGCGCCGGCGTCATGGGCCGCAACCATGCCCGGGTGCTGACCGACATCCGCGATGTCGAGCTGACCCATGTGTTCGACCCCGATGCGGTGGTCGCCAAGGGTGTGGCCGAGGCCTATGGCGCCATGCCCGTGACCAGCGCCGAGGCCTTTGTCGAGGCGGGTCTGGATGCGGCCGTGATCGCCACGCCCAACCGCACCCACGCCGATCTGGGCGTGGCCCTGCTGGAACGCGGCGTCCATGTGCTGGTCGAAAAGCCGATTGCCGCGACGGTCGAGGATGCCCAGCGGCTGATCGATGCGGCCAAGGCCAATGACCGGGTGCTGATGGTCGGTCAGGTCGAGCGCTTCAATCCGGCGGTCGAGGCGGTCAAGCGCGCCATTGCCGACGAGGATGTCATCTCGATCCAGATCACCCGCGTCGGCCCCTTTCCGCCCCGCATGGGCGAGGTCGGCGTGGTCATCGATCTGGCCGTGCACGACATCGACATCATCCGCCACCTGACCGACAGCGAGATCGTCGAGGTCCAGCCGCAGCTGGCCCGCACCAAGGCCGAGCGCGAGGATACCGCCCTGCTGCAGTTCCGGCTGGCCAACGGCACCATCGCCCACATCACCACCAACTGGGTGACGCCCTACAAGACCCGCACCCTGCAGGTCGCGACCAAGGCCAAGTTCGTGGTCGCCGACCTGATGACGCGTCAGGTCACCGAATATTTCGGCCAGCAACCCGACGGCACCTATTCGACGCGCGGCGTCCACAGCTGGCCGAATGAGCCGCTCAAGAAAGAGCTGGAAGCCTTCGTCCACGCCATCCGCACCGGCGAGACCCCGGCGGTGACGGGCGAGGACGGCCTGAGGAACCTCGAGGTCGCCCTGAGGTGCCTGGGGGAATGAACCTCCGGCCTGCGGTTCTGGAAAACCGCTTTGTCCGGCTGGAGCCGTTGGCGGACCGTCATCGGGAACCGCTCCGTGCCGCCTGTGACGCGGACCCGGAGCTTTGGCCGGCCCTCTACTACCGACCCTATGGCGGCGCGCATTTCGACGCAGGCTGGGATGACCTGGTCGCCGGTCAGTCGGCCGGTACCCGCATGCCGTTCGCGGTGATGGCGGGCGACGCCCTCGTCGGCATGAGCAGCTATATCGACATCCAGCGCGGCAACCGGGCGCTGGAGATCGGCACCACCTATTACCAGCCCTCGGCCCGGGGCGGTCCGGTCAACCCGGCGGCCAAGCGCCTGCTGCTGGAGCATGCCTTTGCCTGTGGCGCCAACCGGGTGGCCTTCAAGGTCGATGACCGGAACGCACGCAGTCAGGCGGCCATGCTCAAGCTGGGCGCCACGCGCGAGGGCGTATTGCGTCACGACATGATCACATGGACGGGTCATGTGCGCAGCTCGGTGGTGTTTTCCATCATCGCCGGGGAATGGCCAATGATCCGGGCGAGGCTGGATGAGCGGCTGGAGACGTTCGACGTCAGGGCCTGAACGGCCGACTGAGGAACGGCGAGCCCCTCAGGCCGAAGCGCCACGGGGTGTCGGCGCCCTTGGTGATCCCGATGCGGGGGCCGACGGCGAGGTCGGGGCCCGGCGCGGCCGGGTCGATCCGAAACGGCGGGGCATCCAGCGGGGCGTGGTCCAGCGCCTTGCCGATGGCCAGCGCCTGACACAGCTTGCCGGGGCCGGAGCAGAGGTTTCGGGGATCGTTCGTGCCGCGCCTCTCCGCCATCATGTCCAGCCCGTCGGTTGGCTGCAGCGCCCGGATCAGGACCGCACTTCCCGGCCTTGTCCGGTCACAGACGATGTTGAAACACCAGTGCGCGCCATAGATCCGATAGACATAGGCCCGCCCCACCGGACCGAACATGGCGGCGTTGCGGGGCCGGGGGCCGCCGAAACTGTGCGACGCGGGATCGGCCGGATCATAGGCCTCGGTCTCGACGATGGTCCCGCCCACCCCGTTCACCAGCAACCGCGCCCCGATCAGGCTGCGCGCCAGCTTCACGGCATCCTGCGAGAGCCAGTCGGTCAGGCTCAAGCGACGACCTGCATCCCCAGCCATTCGGCGATCAAGGCGGGCTTTTCGCCGCCGTCGATCTCGACGGTCAGTTCGTGCTTCAGCAGCCAGCGACCGCCGCCCTTGTCCTCGGCCGACAGCAGTTTGAACCGGCCCCGGATCTTCGAGCCCGCAGGCACGGGGGCGAGGAAGCGCAGCTTGTCGAAGCCATAGTTGACGCCCATGACCACACCCTCCAGCGGGGCGACCGCGTCATAGCTCATGGCCGAGGCGAGGCTGAGCGTCAGAAAGCCGTGGGCGATGGTGCCGCCGAACGGGGTGGCCCTGGCCGCTTCCGGGTCGACGTGGATGAACTGCTCGTCCTCGGTGATCTTCGCAAAGGCGTCGATGCGGGCCTGATCGACCTCGATCCAGCGGGACACCCCCACTTCGGTGCCGATAAGGGACTGCAGATCGCCAATCTTGATCACGGGGGGCTTGGTCATGCGGGGGCTCCGGGGGTGAAACGATCCTCGATGATGGCGGCAAACAGGGCGGGGTCAATGTTTCCGCCCGACAGGACGAGGGCCGTGGTGCGGCCGGCCGTCTCGACCCTGCCGGCCAGCAAGGCCGCCAGCGACACCGCTCCGCCCGGTTCGACCACCAGTTTCAGGGTGCGGAAAGCATAGCGCACGGCCTCGGCCACCTCTGCATCGGTGACGGTCAGGACACCGGACAGCCGCCGGTTGATGGGGAAGGTCAGCTCGCCGGGCCGGTCGCTCATCAGGGCGTCGCAGATCGAGGGGGCCGCGCCGGGCGGATAGGTCATCCGCTCTCCGGCCTCCAGCGAGCGGCGGGTGTCGTCATAGGCGGCGGGCTCGACCGCCCAGGTCTGCGTGTCGGGCGAGCGTTCGGCGAAGGCCAGATTGATCCCGGCCATCAACCCCCCGCCCGAGGCCCCGCACAGCAGCTGGTCGATCGGCGCATCGGCCTGTTCCAGAATCTCGAGGCCGCAGGTGCCCTGCCCCTCGATGATGAAGGGGTCGTCGAACGGGCGCACCAGCACGCTGCCGCGCGTCCGCGCGATCTCCTCGCCGATGGCCTCACGCGATTCGGTCCAGCGATCGTAGGAGCGGACCTCGCCGCCGAAGGCGATGACGCCCTCGACCTTCACCCGGGGGCTGTCGGCGGGCATGACGATGATGGCCGATGTGCCCATCCGCCTTGCGGCAGCGGCCACGGCCTGGGCATGGTTGCCCGAGGAATAGGCGACCACGCCGCGGGCCCTTTCGTCCTCGGTCAGACGGCTGATCCGGTTAAAGGCGCCCCGGAATTTGAAGGCGCCTGCGACCTGCAGGGTTTCCGCCTTGATCAGCACCCGTCCGCCCAGGTGCGCATTCAGCGCCGGGCTTTCGATCAGGGGGGTACGGACCGCAGCACCGGCGATCTGGCGGGCGGCGTCGAGAACGCCGGCGAAGGAGGCAGTGTGGGTCATGGCCGCATCTAACGCGGCGGGTGGGCGCGTGGCGAGGGGCATTGCGCTTGCCTCGCCCGGCCTCCGTCGTCACTAATCCCCCATGAGCCGGATGATCCTTTCCATCGACCAGGGCACGACCTCGACCCGGGCCATTGCCTTTGAGGTGTCGGAGACCGGAGCCTTTTCGGCGGCGGCGGTCAGCCAGATCGAACTGCAGCAGCACTTCCCCAAACCCGGCTGGGTCGAGCACGATGCAGGCGAGATCTGGACCGCGACCCTGCAGACCTGCCGCGAGGTGATCCGAAAGGCGGGGGGCATCGACCGTTTCGCCGCCATCGGCATCACCAATCAGCGTGAGACCTCCGTCCTGTGGGACGCCGCAACGGGTGAGCCCCTGCACCGGGCCATCGTCTGGCAGGACCGGCGCACCGCCGATGTCACCGGCGACCTGGCGAAACAGGGCCACGAACCGGACGTGCAGGCGCGTACCGGCCTGATCCTCGATCCCTATTTCTCGGCGTCGAAATACGCCTGGCTGCTGGATGCGGTGCCGGGATCACGCGAGCGGGCCGAGGCCGGCGAGGTGAAGCTGGGCACCATCGAATGCTGGCTGACCTGGAAGCTGACCGGTGGCGGGGCGCATGTCACCGATGCCACCAATGCGGCGCGCACCAGTCTGATGGATCTGCAGACCCTGAGCTGGCAGGCCGATCTGGCCGCCTTGTTCCGGGTGCCGATGCACGCGCTTCCGGAGATTCGCGGCTGCGCCGACCGTCTGGGCGATTGCGACCCGGCCCTGTTCGGGCGGGCCGTGCTGATCCATGGGGCGGCGGGGGATCAACAGGCGGCGCTGGTGGGACATGGCGCGATCCAGCCGGGCGAGGCCAAGATCACCTATGGCACCGGGGCCTTTCTGGTCGCCAATGTCGGTGCGGAACCGGTCGTTTCGACCAACCGGCTGCTGGGAACTCTCGCTTATTCCGTAAACGGACAAATGGCCTATGCGCTTGAGGGGTCGATCTTTTCCGCCGGGTCGGCGATCCAGTGGTTGCGCGATGGTCTCGGCGTCATCAGTCAGTCGCGTCAGTCCGAGGCCATGGCCCAGAGCCTGCCGGACAATGGCGGGGTCTATCTGGTGCCGGGCTTTACCGGTCTGGGCGCGCCCTGGTGGTCGCCCGAGGCGCGCGGCACCATCACCGGCCTGACGCGCGATTCCGGCCCGGCCCATCTGGTGCGGGCGGCGCTGGAAAGTCTGGCCTATCAGACCCGCGACCTGCTGGATGCGCTGGCGGCCGACGGCGCGCCCCGGCTGGCGCGGCTAAAGGTCGATGGCGGGGTGACCGCCAATGCGCTGGCCATGCAGTTCGTGGCCGACATCTGCGAGGTCGAGGTCGAGCGCCCCGCCTTTCAGGAGATGACGGCGCTGGGCGCGGCCAAGCTGGCGGCGCTGGGCGTCGGCCTGATCGACCGGCTGGACATCCCGCCCGCCGAGACCCCGGCCGTCTGGACGCCCCGGATGGACGCCGCCACTCGTTCCCGCCTGCTGGCCGGCTGGAAGGCCGCCATCCGCGCCACTCTCGCCGCCGCCGAACCGATTCCTGCACAGACGGACCGCCCATGACCGACGTTGCTCTCGACCCCCAGTCCGCCTTTTCCGGCACGCGCGAGGTCGATCCGCGCCACGCCCTGGACGAAGTCACGCTGGATGCCTGGCTGACCGAGAACGTCGAAGGCTATGAAGGGCCCCTCACCCTCCGCCAATTCAAGGGCGGACAGTCGAACCCCACCTATGAGCTGGCGACACCCGGCAAGACCTATGTGCTGCGGCGCAAGCCGCCCGGCGTGCTATTGCCCAGCGCCCATGCGGTCGACCGGGAGTTTCAGGTTATCTCGGCGCTCCATGCCCAAGGGTTTCCGGTCGCAAGACCCCATACTCTGTGCACGGACGATACGGTGATCGGCTCCATGTTCTACGTCATGGACAAGGTCGAGGGGCGGGTGTTCTGGGACCTGAAACTGCCGGGACTGGAGCCCGCCGAACGCCGCGCCATCTATGAGGCCCAGACCGACACCCTGGCGGCCCTGCACCGGTTCGATCCGGACACCATCGGACTGTCCGACTATGGCAAGCCCGGCAACTATTTCGCCCGTCAGGTCGGGCGCTGGACCAAACAGTATCAGGCCTCCGAGATCGACACGATCGAGGCCATGGACCGGCTGATCGCCTTCCTGCCCCAAAGCCTGCCGGCGGATGGGCCGACGCGGATCGTGCATGGGGACTTCCGCCTCGACAATATGATCTTGGCCCCCGACCGGGCCGAGGTGCGGGCTGTGCTGGACTGGGAGCTGTCGACGTTGGGCGACCCCATGGCGGACTTTTCCTATCTGCTGATCGCCTGGGTCATTCCGGCGACGCTGCGGAACGGTTTGGCCGGGGCAGACCTCGAGGCGCTGGGCATTCCCTCTGTCGAGGAAACGGTCGCTCGCTATGCGGCGAGGACCGGGACGGCGGCCCCCGACAATCTCGACTGGCTGTTCGCCTATAATCTGTTCCGGCTGGCCGCCATCTGCCAGGGCATCGCCGGGCGGGTGCGCGACGGCACCGCCGCCAGCAGCCACGCCCGCACCATGGCCGCCCAGGTCGGGCCGCTGTCGGATGCCGCCTGGAGCTTTGCGAAGAAGGCCGGGGCCTGACGCCTAGCTGGGGGTCCCCACCAGGGTGAAGGCGGCCCAGTAGGCCGGGTGCTGCCAGCGACGGTCGGCGCGGACCTCGCGCATGGCGCCCTGCAGGGCCACCGCGCGGTTGCCCGGTGTCCGGTCCAGCCCGGCAAAGGTGCCGGTGATCAGGGCGGTGGTCGCCTGATCCGAAACCTCCCAGTGCGACACCAGCAGGGACCGCGCCCCGGCGTGGAAGAAGGCCCGCGCGAGGCCCGACAGGCCCTGCCCGCCCGGCCGTCCGTCAGACGCCGCCGTATTGCAGGCCGACAGAACGACGAAATCGGCGCTCAGCCGCAGTTGCGCCGCCTCGGAGGCCGTCAGATAGCCGTCGTCCTCGGCCGTGGCCTCTGCGGGCGGGGTCATGACCAGTCCCGGCTCGGCGAAACTGGCCCCCGCCATCAGGCCATGGGTCGAGAAGACGACAAAGCGCGCTTCGGCCAACAGATCGGTATCGGTCTGACGCACGGCGGTTTCGGTGGCGGCCGCCCCGCTGCGGACCACCCCCTTGGGATAGATCCGGCCCAGCGCCAGAAGCTCGGCCCGGGCGCCCGGCAGGTCGGGCAGGGCGCGTAGCTTTTCGACATCGGCCAGCTTGCCCGGGCCCAGAATGCCGTCTGCGTCGGGCGCGCCGCGGGCGGCGGGCTCAGGCGTACCGGTCAGCACCGGGGCACCGAAGGCAATCAGCGGCAGGCGGTCGGGCGCCGCCGCCCGGCGGGCGTCCCGAGCGGGGGTCAGGCGTGGCGGGCATCCGGCGTGGCGCTCCGCAGCGGTCGCCAGATGACAGCGCAGGGCCTTGAGGCTGGACACCGACGGCAGGGTCGCCAGTGCATAGCGGTCAATCAGCCATTCGGTGGTGACAAGCGCCTCGGGGCCCGTGTCCTCGCCTACGGGCGGGGCGGTCACGAGCGCGGCCAGCGGCAAGGTGGTCAAGGGGCCGCTGACCACGGTGATCAGGGTGGTGCGCCCCTCAAACACGGATTCCACCGGCTGGATCAGCGCTTGATAGAGGCGGTGGGCCTCGGCCCGGTCATAGGCGCGAACCGGACGCCCGGCGAACAGGGCCGGGTCCAGCGTCGGATCGGCTCGCGTGCCCGCTGTGGTCAGAGAGGCCCTGAGCTTCGCGACGGACGCCGCGAGCGCCTCTTCGCCCAGACCCTCGGCGCGTGCCCATTCGATCCGGTCAGAGGTCACGCCCCAGACATAGGTCGCCTCTGGATTGACGAAGACCAGCAAGAGGGCCTCGTCCGGGTTCAGCAACCCTTGCGTCTCGGTCACTGTCAGGGCCCGGGGGCGGGTCAGTTCGGCAAAGGCGGGGAACTCGGCCTCGATCCGGGCATCGACCTCGGCCAGCTCGGCCAGGGTCTGCTCATAGGCGCGGCTCATGATGCGGCGACGTTCGCGGGCGGCCTCGGTGTCCTGGGCGTAGAGGCCCTCGACCTCGCGCTCCAGCGCATCGCGGCGCTGGATCAGCTGTTCGCGTTGCTCGGCCAGCAGGCCCAGGGCATCGTCACCCTCGGCGAACCGGGCCGAGACCTTGGCCAGCGCATCGGCGGCATCCGAGACAATGGCCCACTGGGCGGCCTCGAACGCCTCGGCGCGCAGAGATCCGGGCGTGTCCGGGTCCTGTTGCAGGTCGATCCCCGAGCGGGCGCCCACATGGCCACCGACAGCAAGCGCCAGCACCAGCGCGGCCACGAGCCCCAGCAGCGGCCATCCCGGCAGTCTCTGTCGCGCCCAGGCCCTCATTCCGTCCTCAGTTGCTGAGGATCTGGACCTTGGTCCAGATCTCGCCGCGATTGACCACGCTGACCCGCACCTTGCCGGCGACACGCGGCATCAGGGTGCAGACCGGATAGTGGTCGCCGAAGCCGTCCTGGCACAGAAGCCGCCCCTCGGCGTCCCGGATGACCAGATCGATATTGGTGTCGCCGTCGCCGATGGCCGCGATCCGCAGGATTTCCCCGCCCCGGGCGTCCACCTCAAAGCCGAAGGTTTCGCGGGCCCGGACATCCTTGACCGTGGCGATCGGGCCGTTGCCGAAGGGCGAGGAGACCACGCCCCGCACCCCCTGTCCGCGCACCTGCTCGATGGCGGCCAGATAGGCGGGATGACCGGCGGCCATGACTTCGGCCTCGTCCAGCAGGCCGTCAAAGGTCAGTACGGGCGGCTGGTCCCCCTGATTGCGCAGCGGCACCTCGCCGACGATGCGCGCCGCCATGATCAGGGCGCCGGGGTCCTCGTGTGACCGGCCCCAGTCGGCCAGTCCGGCCGCCGTGACCAGCTGCGAAATGCCAACCGCTTCGGGGGGAAGGGCGCCACCTTCAGGATCCTGGGCGCGACCGAGGCCGGCACAGGCCATGACCAGCAGGGCGGCGACCACGCCGACGCACACGGTCCAGATGCGACCCGTTCCTGTCTGCTGTGCGACCTGCCCCATCGATCTTCCCCTGCCTCGCGCCAGACTGCGCGCCGCGACAGCCTGCCTGCCCTCAGGCCCGGGGAATACTGACCGAATGTGACAGCAACCGCAAAGGGCCTTTCGCCCCTCAGCGAACGGCGGCGCCCAGAATATGGCGGTCATCGCGCGACTGGATCAGCACGGCGACGCGGTCGCCGTCGTCGATGTCGTCCGGGAGGGACAGCAGGATCGACCGGCCCGTCCATTCGCCGATGGGGTGGATCGACTGAACGACATTGGTGTGTCGGACCACCCGGCCCCGGTTGTCGCCGCTTTCGACCCGCACCAGAACGGGTCCGGGACGGAAGATCACAGCCAGAACCTCGGCCCCCTCAGCGGCCACCCGGCCGGAGCCGATGCCGACCCGGTCACCGCTCGCGCGAAACTCGATCTCGGGGCTCCACAGGTCGCGCGCGGATTCCTCATCGACCGCGAGCCCCAGGGTGTCCTCGTCCCGCGGGGCCACGGTGCGGTAGCCGTCCAGAATCACTTGTGGCGTGGCCACGGCGCGCAGACGCAGGGCCTGCCGGTACTCCTGCTGGCGGGCGGAAAACTCGGGCTGGGCCAGGGTGTCGGTCCAGCCGGTATAGTCCCAGTAGTCGACCGGATAGGTCAGTACGATCACGCCCGGCCGGTCCGCCAGGGCTTCGACCCGCTGATTGGCCTCCGGACAGCCGCCACAGCCCTGGGCGGTGAACAGCTCGACCACCACGGGTACGGACCGTACGGCGACATCGGCCTGGGCAACGCGACGCACGGACTGGGCCGCGGTGCCGACAGCCCCGAACAGGCAGGCGCCCACGGCCCCCGCGATCGCCAATCGTGTCCAGCCCCGAAAGATCATGGGTCAGACTCCTAGCCGCTCCGCTTCGCCCGCGCCCCTCATTTTCGCGTGAGGGGCGCGTGAAGCCGCCGTCAGTCCATCAGCTGCTGGGCCAGATAGACATAGTGCCGGGCCCAGCGCCGGGCATTGGCCACCGGATCGGCGTCATTGGAGTGCCCGCCGGCCGTGTCTTCGAAATAGAGGTGGTCGTGGCCCTGGGCCTCCAGCCGGGCCGCGAATTTGCGGGCGTGACCGGGGTGGACGCGGTCGTCGCGCGTGTTGGTGGTGATGTAGACGCGCGGATAGTCGACCTCGGGGCTGAGGCGCTGATAGGCCGAATAGTCCGCGATCCAGGCGGCCTCCTCGGGAATGCGCGGGTCGCCGTATTCGCCGATCCACGAGGCCCCGGCGGGCAGTTCGTGATAGCGCAGCATGTCGATCAGCGGGCTTTCGATCACGGCAGCATTGAACAGCTCCGGATGCTGGGTGATCGAGACCGAGGTCAGCACCCCGCCGTTCGACCGGCCATAGATGCCCAGATGCCGGGGCGAGGTGATGCCGCGCGCGATCAGGTCCTCGGCTACGGCGGCAAAGTCGTCAAAGGCGCGCTGGCGGTTTTCATTGAGGGCCGCCTGGTGCCAGCCCGGGCCGAATTCGCCGCCGCCGCGGATATTGGCCTGGACGAAGACACCGCCGTTTTCGAGCCACAGCTTGCCCATTTCGGGCTTGTAGGCCGGCGGGAAGCTGATCTGGAACCCGCCATAGCCGAACAGGATGGTGGGCGCCGTGCCGTCCATCGCCAGATCGCGCGGCATGACGACGAAATAGGGGACCTTGGTCCCGTCCGCCGAGGTGGCCTCATACTGCTCCACCCGGTGGGTCGAGGCATCAAACTTGGGCGGCGCGGCGCGGAGAGTGCGTGGGGCGGAGCGGTCGGCTTCGAGCAGGCCCAACGACGGCGGGCTAAGGAAGCCTTGTGAGGATACGAAGATGCGGCCCGATTTCTTGGAAGAGTCTCCGAGCCCGATAGCGCTGTTGCTGTCGACATCAATGGTCTCGCGCGCCCAGCCAGTCTGGTGCTCATGACGGAGCCTGACTACCTGGCCGACAACATTCTCGTCGTAGGCCACGATCAGATTGTCATCCATGACGGCCACATCGCTGATCGACTGCCGGGATGTCGGCACGAAGGCGACCGGGTCGTCGATGTTGATCGGATTTTCATCCGCACCGAGCAATCGCGGGGCCATGGCGAGCAGGGTTCCCGCTTCGTAGCGCCGTCCCAGACGCTCCCAGCTTTCCTCGACCGAGAAGACCAGGTCGGCCCCGGCGTCGGTCCCCAGCACCCCATGGATCGTAACTCTTTCCGGCAAGGCCAGTCGCGACGCAGTGCCGTTCTCCCAGAGCCAGCGCTCACTCCGGAATGTATCCAGCGGTCGGTTGAAGATCACCGCCTGCACCGCCCCCTCGCCATCGCGGAATACCGAGGCACTGACCCCATAGCCGCCGTCGCCCGCCTCGCCGCGATAGACCTCTGTCGCCTGGGCCAGGGTCTGGCCGCGCTTCAGCGCCTTGACGATGTAGGGATAGCCCGACTCCGTCAGGGTACCGGGCCCGAAGTCGGTGGCGACCAGCAGGGTCTCGGCGTCCAGCCAGCTGATGCGGTGCTTGCCCTCGGGCAACACGAACCCACCCTCGACGAAGGCCTTGGTGGTCAGGTCGAATTCGCGCACCACCACGGCGTCCTTGCCGCCGTCGGACAGGTTGATCAGGCAGCGGGTTTCTGCGGGCGGCAGGCAGCTGGCGCCCTTGAACACCCAGTCCTTGCCCTCGGCGCGGGCCAGGGCGTCGATGTCGAGAAGAGTCTCCCACTCGGTATTGCCGGAGGCATAGGATTCCAGCGTCGTGCGCCGCCAGAGGCCCTTGGGATTGGTCGCATCCTGCCAGAAATTGCCGATGCCCTCGCCGAGGAAGGACGGCGCGGGAATCCGGTCGGTGGCGGTCAGGATGGCCTCGGCCTGCTGGCGAAACGGCTCATAGCGGGGGTCGCCCTCCAGCGTCGCCAGCGCGCGTTCGTTCGATCGGGCGACGAAGGCCATGGCCTCGGCGCCATCCACCTGCTCCAGCGCCAGATGATCATCGGCCGCCGCCACGCCCGCCGGCGTCAGGTCCGCCGGAAAGTTCGGCATGGAGGCCTGCGAGACCGGCACCGAGACCTCGGTCGGGTCCTGCGCACCGGGCATTGTGCTGCAGGCGCCCAGCATCAGGGCAGGAAGGGCGGCGGACAGGATCAGGCGACGCATTATGCAAACTCCGTTTCTTGATCCTCCCCCGCATCGCGGGGGAGGGGGACCGCCATCTGGCGGTGGAGGGGGCGGAACCAGACGGGGCGTTTGACGTCGCCCCCTCCACCACTGCGTGGTCCCCCTCCCCCGTTTCGCAAGCTTCACGGGGGAGGATCGGGCTTTTTCAGTCCATCAGGCGGCGGGTCAGATAGGTGTATTCCAGCGCCAGACGCCGGGCGGTTTCGCGCAGATTGGCGCCGGCGGCGTGGCCCCCGTCGGTGTTCTCGTAGAACAGCACCGGATAGCCCAGCTCTTCCAGACGGGCGGCGGCCTTGCGCGCATGGCCGGGGTGGACCCGGTCATCCTTGGTCGAAGTGTGGATGAAGACCTCGGGATAGGGCTGGCCCGCGCGCAGGTTCTGGTAGGGCGAATAGGCGGCGATCCACGCGCGTTCTTCGGCGATGTCGGGGTTGCCGTATTCGGCGATCCAGCTGGCGCCCGCCAGCAGCTTGTGGAAGCGCAGCATGTCGAACAGGGGCACCTGGATGACGGCCGCATTGATCAGGTCGGGGCGCTGGGTCAGCATCGCCCCCATGAACAGGCCGCCCTGGCTGCCGCCCATGATGCCGAGGTGCGGCTGACTGGTGATGCCGCGCTCGATCAGATCCAGCGCCACGGCCTGGAAATCCTCGTGCGCGCGCTGGCGGTTCACGCCTTGCGCCGACTGGTGCCAGTTGGGGCCGAACTCGCCGCCACCGCGGGTGTTGGCGACGACATAGACGCCGCCGCGCTCCAGCCACAGCTTGCCGACCGTGGCCGAATAGCCGGGCAGCATCGACACCTGAAACCCGCCATAGCCGTACAGCAGCGTCGGGTTCGACCCGTCCATCGGCATGTCGGAACGGCCCACCACGAAATAAGGAATGCGGGTGCCGTCGGTGGAGACAGCCTCGAACTGGCGGACCTCAAGCCCGTCGGCACTGAACTTGGCAGGCAGGGATTTGATCACCTCGCCCTCGCCAGTCGCGGCATCGACCAGCCACAGCGATTGCGGGTTCAGATAGCCGGCGACACTGACGAACAGCCGGTCGTCGAGGCTGGAGCTGGAGCCCACGCCCACAGTGACATTCTCGGGCAGGTCCAGCCGCGTACGGCTCCAGTCCGAGGGATCATAGACATAGACTGCGCCCCGGACATTCTCGAACAGGGCGACGACCAGCCGGTTGCGGGTGGCCGTGATGCCCTCGATCGCCTCGCGCGGGCCGGGGCGGATGATCAGATGCGCCTGGACCGTCGGATCGGCCAGCCATGCGGCCAAGTCATAGGCCAGAACATCGCCGGTCTGGAATTCCTGCCCCGAGGGCGCGGTCCAGTCCTGATCTGTGGTGACGATCAGCTGGCCGTTGACCAGGGCGGTGATCCCGCCCTTGAGCGGCAGGGGCAGCTGGCGCGTCGTGCCGTCGGCGTTCAGCTGCCAGGTTTCGCTCTCATAGAAGTTGATGCCGCGGTTGAGCAGCACGGCCTGCACCACGCCGTCGGCATCGCGCAGGGTAAAGCCGCTGACCGAGACGTCGGTGGTCTCGCCCTCGAACACCACCGGCGCATCCGCGATCGCCTGACCCCGCGTCATCAGGCGCACGGTGCGCGGATAGCCCGAATCCGTCAGCGACCCCTCGCCGAAGTCGCGTGACACCAGCAGGGTATCGGCGTCGATCCAGCTCACCCCGCCCTTGGATTCCGGCAGGGTGATGCCGCCCTCGACGAACTGGCGCGTCTCGCGGTCGAACTCGCGCACGGTGACGGCGTCCTTGCCGCCGTTCGACAGGCTGATCAGGCACATCCGCCCGTCCGGTGGCAGGCAGTTGGAGCCCCGGTAAACCCAGTTGGCCCCTTCGGCCTCGGACAGGGCGTCGACGTCCAGAACGGTCTCCCATTCCGGGGCGTCGGTCGCATAGCTGTCGACCGTGGTGGTGCGCCAGATGCCGCGCACATGGTCGGCGTCCTGCCAGAAATTGTCGATCCTCTCGACACCGCCCAGCCGGCGAAAGCCCGGAGAGGGGATGCGGTCACGGGCCTCCAGAATGGCCAGGGCCTGATCGTGCAGGTCCTGATAGCGGGGGTCGCCGGTCAGAACGCCGAGCGAGCGGGTATTCTGGTCCTCGACCCAGGCCATGGCGCGCTCGCCCTCGACCTCTTCCAGCCACAGATAGGGGTCTTCGGCATCGGCAGGTGCGGTCATGGACGGATCAGGGGCGCTCTGGGCAAGGACAGGGGCGGCGGCAAGCGCCAACGGCAGGGTCAGGGCGATAGCCGTCAGGGTGCGACGAAGCATGGACGAAATCTCCGGTCGGGGGTGGCGCACCTTAACCGGGCGGCGGGCGGCGACAAGCCGCGACCCGCTTCATTACGGTTTCGTCATGAGGCACGTGGATCAGTGCTCATAGTTCGGAATGCACAGCCCTTCGCCACAGGCCTTGCAGTGGACGGCATCCGGGTCATGCCGCTGCAGACCGCAACTGGGACAGGGAAAATGAATCTTGGGCGGGCGCAGCAGGGTCTGGCCCAGCCGGACGAACAGGGTCACCCCCGTCAGCATGATGACGATCGAGATGATCCGCCCCCACGCGCCCGGCAGCAGGATGTCGCCATAGCCGGTCGTGGTCAGGCTGGTGACGGTGAAATAGAGGGCGTCGACATAGCCGGTCAGCCCCTCGTGGGTGCCGACGAAGGACGTGTAGACAAAACCCGTGGCCACGAAGATGAAGGTCACCAGCGCCGCCAGCGCCTTGACCACGTCCTCGATGTGGGTGTCGTCATACTTGCGGCCGACCGTCCGCCAGAAGAAGTCGGAATTGATCAGCGTCCACAGGCGAATGACCCTGAGGAAGCCGAAATTGAACAGCCAGGCCGGAAACAGCAGCGTCGCCAGAATGAACAGGTCGGCCCAGACCACCGGCCGCTTCAGCCAGGACCGGATGTCGGTCCAGGCCATGGCCCGGGCCAGCAGGTCGGCGGCCAGCACGGCGGCAATCACATAGTCCAGGGCATAGAAGATCCAGCCCTCGCCCTTCAGAATCGGCGCGGCGATGAAAAAGCCGATGATGGCGATGTCGATGATCAGCACGGTAAAGCGGAAGCGCACCGCCTGACGCGAGCTGCCGTGGTACAGCGCCCTCAGCCGGGCCCGGATGCGCCAGCCGCGCGCGTCGTCTTTCGGGCTCGTCTGTGAGGCCATGCCCTGCGATAGCGCGGATGGTCGTTCATGCAAACCGTTCGTGATCGGCCCCCCGCTCGCGCGGGGCCCGCCGCTGGCCTATAGCCGGAGCATGACCGAGACGCGTCTGCCCTATGTGAAGATGAACGGAGCCGGCAACGACTTCATCATCCTGCGCGTGGACGCGCCGGGCTTCGATCTGCCCGCGGACACCGTCCGACGCCTGTGCGGGCGCGACACCGGTCCGGGCTGCGACCAGTTGATCGTCATCGAGCCACCCTCCCGTCCGGGCGAGACCGCCTTCATGCGCGTCTGGAACGCTGACGGCGGCACGGTCGAGACCTGCGGCAATGCCCTGCGCTGCGTCGGCCGGTTGTTGCTGGAGGCCTCGGGGCAGGAGAGCGCCGTGATCGGCACCCTCGGCGGTCCCACCGTTGCGCGCCGGGCCGACGGCACCCGGATCGAGGTCGACATGGGCGCGCCCCGCCTGGACTGGCGTGAGGTCCCGCTGGCCGAGGAAATGGACACCCGCGGCATTGAGCTTCAGGTCGGGCCGGTCGATGCCCCCCTGATCCACACGCCCGGTGCCGTCTCGATGGGCAATCCGCATGTGGTCTTCTTCACCGACCGCCAGGACGACGATTTCGTGCGCGGCGCGGGGTCGTTGATCGAGCATCACCCCCTGTTTCCCGAGGGGGTCAATGTCGGCTTTGCCCATGTGCTGGCCCCCGACCACATCCGCCTCCGGGTCTGGGAGCGGGGCGCCGGCCTGACACAGGCCTGTGGCACCGGGGCCTGTGCGGCGCTGGTGGCCGCCCATCGGCGGGGCCTGACCGGCCGTTCCGCCACCCTGGCGCTGGACGGTGGCGACCTGACCATCCGTTGGGACGAGACCACTGATCACGTCTTCATGACCGGCCCGGTCGCACTCGACGGCACCGGAACCGTCACCCTGTGACGCTGTCTGCCTGCCGTAACGTCAAATCCGACCCGGCCGCCGTTGTTTGCGCGGCACCTGCCCTCTAGGATCGCCGCCTTCCTCTCGCACTGAAACGACCCCATGCCCGACCTGACCGACAAGCAGACCTTTTCCGACGACGACGCGCTGGAGTTCCACCGCGAGCCGGTACCGGGCAAGATTTCCATGGCGCCGACCAAGCCCATGGCCACCCAGCGCGACCTGTCGCTGGCCTATTCGCCGGGCGTGGCCGTGCCGGTGCTGGCCATCGCGGAGGATCCGGACCGGGCCTATGACTATACGTCCAAGGGCAATCTGGTCGCCGTCATCTCGAACGGCACCGCCATCCTCGGTCTGGGCAATCTCGGCCATATGGCGTCCAAGCCGGTCATGGAGGGCAAGTCCGTCCTGTTCAAACGGTTCGCCGACGTCGACAGCTTTGACGTCGAGGTCAAGACCACCGACCCGGACGAGTTCGTCACCGTGGTCAAGAACATCGGCGACACCTGGGGCGGCATCAATCTGGAGGACATCAAGTCCCCGGAATGTTTCGTCATCGAGAGCCAGCTGCAGGACCTGCTGGACATTCCCGTGTTCCACGATGACCAGCACGGGACGGCCATCATCTCCACCGCCGGCCTGATCAATGCCTGCCACATCACGGGCAAGAAGCTGGAAGACATCAAGGTCGTGCTGGCGGGGGCCGGGGCGGCGGGCCTGTCGTCGATCGGCCTGATGAAGGCGGTCGGCGTGCGCGCCGAGAATACCGTCATCGTCGACCGCGACGGCGTGGTCTACAAGGGCCGCGAGAACATCGACCAGTGGAAGGCGGCGCACGCCACCGATACGCCGCACCGCACCCTGGCTGAGGCCATGGTCGGCGCCGATGTGGTGCTGGGCCTGTCGGCCAAGGGCGCGATCACCAAGGAGATGGTGGCCTCCATGGCGGCCAATCCGATCATCTTCGCCATGGCCAATCCGGATCCCGAGATCACGCCCGAGGATGTGGCGAGTGTCCGCTCCGACGCCATCATGGCCACCGGCCGGTCGGACTATGTGAACCAGGTCAACAACGTCCTGGGCTTCCCCTACATCTTCCGGGGCGCCCTCGATGTGCGGGCCCGCACCGTCAACCACGAGATGAAGATCGCCTGCGCCCAGGCCCTGGCCATGCTGGCGCGCGAGGATGTGCCGGACGAGGTGGCCGCCGCCTATTCGGGCCGCAAGCTGAAGTTCGGCCCGGACTACATCATCCCCACGCCGTTTGACCCGCGCCTGATCTGGTACATTCCGCCCTTCGTCGCCCAGGCGGCCATGGACACGGGCGTCGCGCGCCGGCCGATCCCCGACATGGAGGCCTACCGCATCGCCCTGCGCCAGCGGGTCGATCCGTCCGCCGCCCTGATGCAGAAGATCGCCTCGGCCGTGCGCGCCGCCCCCAACAAGCGGGTGGTGTTCGCCGAAGGCGAGGAGACCACCGTCATCCGCGCCGCCTGGGGCTTCAAACAGGCCGAGCTGGGCACCCCCATCCTGCTGGGCCGCGAGGATCTGATCCGCAAGAACGCCGCCGAGGCCGGGCTGAATTTCGACGATCTGGACATCGAGATCGTCAACGCCCGCATTTCGGAAAAGAACGACGCCTATACCGACTGGCTGTACGAGCGCCTGCAGCGACGCGGCTATCTGCGCCGCGACGTCCAGCGCATGATCAACCAGGACCGCAACTATTTCGCCGCCACCATGGTCGCGCGCGGCGATGCCGATGCCGTCGTCACCGGCACGACCCGCAATTTCAACATGGTGCTCAAGGAAGTGCGCCGGGTGCTGGACGTGCGCGACCGGCTGATCGGCCTGTCGGTGCTGCTGGCCAAGGGCCGCACCCTGTTCGTCGCCGATACCTCGATCCACGAACTGCCCGATGCCCGCGAACTGGCCGAGATCGCCATCCAGGCTGCCGCCACGGTCAAGAAGCTGGGCCGCACGCCGCGCGTCGCCTTCCTCAGCTATTCGACCTTCGGCAACCCCCCGGGCGACCGCAGCGAACAGGTGCGCGAGGCCATCCGCATCCTCGACCAGACCGGCGTCGACTTCGAATATGAGGGCGAAATGCCGGCCGAGCTGGCGCTCGATCCCGAGGCGCGGGCCGCCTATCCCTTCATGCGCCTGACCGGCGACGCCAATGTGCTGGTCATGCCGGGCATCCACTCGGCCTCGATCTCGGCGCGGCTGGTGCAGGCGCTGGGCGGGGCGACCGTCATCGGCCCGCTGCTGGTCGGGCTGGAGAAGTCGGTCCAGATCGTCAGCCTCGGCGCCTCGGTCAGCGAAATCATCGCCTCCGCCACCTTCGCCGCCTACGACGAGGCCGTCGGCGATGAGGGGTGAGGGGTCAGCGAGACGTCAGTTCCTTACGGGCTTCGTGGCGCGTCCGAACCCACTCCAGCAAGCAGAGTACTACCGCCACTCCGCCCAGCCAGGCGGTGAGGATGAACACAGGGGCGAAGCCCTGATTGTCGATCATCTCGCCGAGTGCGCCACGTCCGAACGTGCCGATCAGCAGGGCCAGCGACGTGAATACGGCGAACTGCACCGCGCCATAAAGACGGCTGGCCAGGGCGGACAGGTAGGCCACGAAAGCGGCCCCGGCCAAACCGGCGGCGATGTTCTCGCCTGAGATCGCAAACATCAGGCGGGCCATACCCTCGTTCACGCCGAAAAGGCCGAACAGGTGATAGAGGCCTGTCACGCTCATCAGGCCGCCAATGACGGGCGCACCCATGGCGAGATCAGCAAAGAGCAGGTTGGTCGCCGCCGCCAGAATGGCCCCGATCAGCAGAGTTGCCATCCGGCCGATCACAATGAGCATCCAGCCGCCAAGGGCGATGCCAACGATGGTCATCACGATGCCGAAGATCTTGGACGCTACAGCGACCTCGGCCGCCGTGTGCCCCAGTGCACCGCCGTCGCTGCCCATGTAGAACGGATAGGCGAACGCTCCCCAGACGCCATCGGTGAACCGGTAGGTCAGGATCAGGGCGAGGACCAGAAGCGCGCCCCAGCCCAGCCTGCCCATCAGTTCGGTGAGCGGGGCGAGCACAGCGTTGAACAGGCGACTGGCCGTGACCTGGACGGTGCCTTCCGGCTTTTCGATATGAACCGGGCGACGCGCCAGAATGGCCGCCAGCGCACAGGGCAGGAGGACGGCGGCCGTGATGATCCACGGCCCCACGGTGCTGGTGAAGGTGCCGGCGCTCGGCGCGGGCGTTTCCGAGATGGCGCGCACCATGAAGGACACGATCTGGAAGGCCGCCCACGCCCATGCGGCGAGAACCACGCCCAGCATCAGATTGCGCTGGAGCGAAGAGCCCCGGCGCTGTTGGGCGATCGCCTCTTCGGGCGGACGCTGCGGCTCGGGAGCGATGAGGGTGCCGATCACCGGCAGGATGAATGTGGCCGCGCCCACGAGGAAGGTCGCCTGCCACCCGATAGCGCCGGAGAGGAACAAAGCCCCCGCACCGCCCGCCAGTGATGCCGAGCGGAAGCCCATCTGATAGATGGCCGAAAGCAGGTCGACGGGCACCTCAGGCGTAGCGATTTCGATCCGCCACACGTCGATGACGATGTCCTGGGTCGCAGAGGCGAACGCGCCGAGCGCTGCCCCGGCGGCCAGTGGGCCCAGAACGCCCGTTTCGGGATGCGAGACGGCGACCATGGCGACACCCGCGATGATCACCGCCTGAAGCAGGATCAGCCAGCCCCGCCGCAGACCCAGCTTGCCCAGCACAGGCAAGGAGGCGTTGACGATCGGGGACCAGAGGAATTTGAATGCGTGGAACAGGCCGATCCACGACAGAACGCCGATGGTGGCGGCCGTGACGCCCGCCTCGGTCAGCCAGGCGTTCATCGTGCCGATCAGCAAGGCGACCGGCAGACCGGCCCCGAAGCCGAGCAGAAGCATCGCCAAGGTGCGGCGGTCCGAGAAGGCTGTGGCAATGAGGGCCATTCCCTTCGGACGCTCGGGAGTCGCGCCCTCGGAAGCAGATTCAGTGCCGGTCCGGTCAGTCATGAAAGCCCTCTAGGTCCCGGGAGCCGTCCCTGCGCCCCCTATACAGACGCGACCTTGGCGCGCTCCGGCGGGTTCGTCCAGCGGGTCAGGGCGGCGGTGAGGGCCTCGACGCCCAGAGGCTTGGTCAGATGGTCGTCCATCCCGGCCTCCAGACAGGCGCGGCGGTCGTCGGCAAAGGCATTGGCGGTCAGGGCCAGCACCGGGGTGGTATCCCCTCGCGCGCGCAGGGCCCGGGTCGCGGTCAGGCCATCCATGCCGGGCATGCGCATATCCATCAGCACCAGATCGAACCGCGCCCGCTGCAGCGCGCCCAGCGCCTCCTCGCCGCCCGCAGCGGTCTCGACCACACAGCCCTGACGCTTCAGCAGGGTGGTGGCCAGAAGAGCGCCGACCGGATTGTCCTCGACCAACAGCACCCGCACCCCCGGAAAGGCGGGGCGGCTCAGACGGTCATCCTCGGCCGCGTCGGACACGGGGCCGGGGCTGGTCGCCGAGCCCGTGAGGGCCAGCGCCCGTGCGACCAGCGAGGCCGGGCGCAGTGGCTTGATCAGATAGCCGTCGAAGCCCGTCGCCCGATAATCGGTGATGCGGTCGCGCCGCCCGGGCCGGAGCAGGATCACCGCATGGCGGCTGTCGGGGCGATCGGCCAGTTCAGTCTCAGGCGCGCGCCCGTCGTCATCCACCAGAACCAGATCGGCGGAGGCTTCGGACACCAGACGGGCGCCGGCGTCGCGCGCCATGGCCCCTGCGGTGGTTGCGGTGAATGGATGGGCGCCCGTCACGGCCAGGGTCAGGCCCGACAGCGGGGCCTTCGCGACGGCGCCCTGGTCCGCCACAGCCCCGAACCGCGCCTCGAAGACAAACCGGGCGCCGCCGCCGGGACGGTCGCCGACCGACAGGCTGCCGCCCATGGCCTCGGCCAGCCGTCGCGCTACCGCCAGCCCCAGCCCGGCCCCGTCGTGACGGGTGGCATCGGTGCTGTCGGCATGGCCGAATTCCTCGAAGATGCGAGCACGCGCCGCCTCGGGCACGCCGGGGCCGGTGTCCTCAACGACGAAGAACAGACCCGCCTCGCGGGACCGACTGACCGAGATCGCCACCGCGCCGTCGGGCGTGAATTTCACCGCATTGCCCGCCAGGTTGAACAGGATCTGCCGCAGCCGCCCCTCGTCGGCGCGCACTATCGGCACGTCGGCAGCGACGCGCCAGGCGATCTCGAGACCCTTGTCGTGGGCGCGCGGGCTGAGCAGTTCGGCGACGCCCCGCACCAGATCATCGATACGCACCGGGGCCAGATCGAACTCCAGACTGCCGGCGTCCAGCCGGGCATAGTCCAGCAGATCATTGACCAGACCCAGCAGGTGATCGGCCGAGGTCCGGGCCGCCTCCAGATAGGCCTTCTGCGCCGGGTCGAGGCCGCTGTCGGACAACAGGCCCAGCATGCCGATGACCCCGTTCAGGGGCGTGCGCATCTCATGGCTCATCAGCCGCAGAAAGCGGACGGCGGGATCCGTCTCAGGCGGATCGGGCGGGGCGGCGGGCGACGTCATGGCGGCAAGCCTAGCGCCGACCTCTTAACGCCCGCTCAAACCGGGCTGTGGGCCACCATCGTCGCCCGGTTGAACTGGGCCTCGGCGTCCATGCGGTTGTGGCGATAGATCAGGGCCTCGGCCACATGGCGGCGCAATATGCCCTCGGCCCCGTCCAGATCGGCGATGGTCCGCGCCAGTCGCAGCGTCCGGGTCCAGCCCCGGGCGGTCAGCCCCCCGGCCTCGCCCGCCCGCATCAGCAGCGCCCGACCGTCAGCATCGGGCCGCGCATGACGGTCCAGCAGGGCGCCGCCCAGATGGGCATTGATCGTGGCGCCGCCCTCCTCGGGGCTAAGGTCGGCCAGGCGCGCGGCCTGAACCTCTCGCGCACGCCTCACCCGGGCAGCGGCCTCGGCCGTGCCCTCGACCGGAGCCGGCAGGCTCATGTCGGCGGCGGTCACCGGTGGCACCTCGACGGTCAGGTCGATGCGGTCGAACAGCGGGCCGGAAATGCGGTTATGATAATCCCTCTGGCAGCGCGGGGCCTTGCCGCAGGCCCCCTTGCCGGCCCCGCCCAGCCCGCAGCGGCACGGATTCATGGCCGCCACCAGCTGCACCCGGGCCGGATAGCGAATGTGAGCATTGGCGCGCGCCACAATCACCTCGCCCGTCTCCAGCGGCTGACGCAGCGAATCCAGCGCCTGTGGCGAATATTCCGGCAGTTCATCGAGGAACAGCACGCCGTTGTGGGCCAGCGACACCTCGCCCGGCTTGGCCCGGTGGCCGCCGCCCGTCAGGGCTGCCATCGAGGCCGAGTGATGCGGGGCCCGGAACGGCCGCTCGCGCGTCAGCCCACCTCGCTCGATCAGCCCGGCCATCGACCAGACCATGGAGGTCTCCAGCAGCTCGCGCGGCGTCAGCGGCGGCAACAGGCCCGGCAGACGCTGGGCCAGCATCGACTTGCCCGAACCCGGCGGGCCGATGAACAGCAGGTTATATGTTTTACAGTCCACGTTTTTCAGCTAGGCCATTTCCATGTTGGCCGTCGCTTATGCTCGCTGGAGCTCACTGGAACAGGGCAAGGGTTCGACACTGGAGCGGCAGCTTCAGGTGGTCGAGCGATACTGCTCGCAGCGAGGGCTGGAAATCCTCGAACGGGTAGTCGACGAAGGAACTAGCGCCTACAGCGGCGACAACATCGAAACCGGCAATCTAGGCAAACTGATCCGCCGCATCGAAGCCGGGGCGGTACCTCGGGACATTACGATCGTTGTCGAGCAGCTCGACCGGATCAGCCGTCTAGCGCCCGCTAAGGTCATCTCCTTCATCCAGAGAGTCACCAGCCTCGGCGTCTCGATCGCCACAGCCAACGACGGCTACGTTATCACCGCCGCCAGCATCGACTCGAACCTCATGGGTTTCATGGGACTCGTGTTCAACTCGTTCAGGGCGCACGAGGAGAGTCGGCACAAAAGCGAACGCCTATCGGCTAGCTGGCAGATCAAAAGAGATCGGCTCGGTCAGGCCGATGCCCGACCGATCACGGGTGTCTGTCCTGCATGGCTGCGGCTTGCCCCGAACAAGCAAACTTTCGACGTCATCCCGGATCGGGCGATGATCATTCAGGAAATATTCCGGCGCACTGCGGACGGGGAGGGCAAGCGCTCGATCACAGCCGATTTGAACCGGCGAGGCGTCGAGACCTGGGGCAGAGGGAAAAGCAAGGCTACTGCCTGGCATTCGAGCTACATCCACAAGATCCTGTCGAACCCGGCCGTAATCGGCGAGTATCAGCCACACATCAGGCCCCGAGGTGCCACCCGACGCTCCCCAGTCGGTGAACCGGTTTCGGAGTACTTCCCACCTGTCATCTCCGAAGAGCTGTGGGCGAAGGTGCGCAGCAGGAGAAAGCAGGTTCGCGGAAACGACGGGCAGAGGGGCCAGGTCAACAATCTTCTGAGCGGTCTGTGCAGATGCGGCGTCTGTGGCGGACCGATGGCTTATCAGCTGAAGAACGTTGCAGGCGTCAGGATGCGCAGTGGCGTGGCCACTCAACAACGACAGGCCAGCTACCTAAGCTGCGCTCTTAGAGCTCGTGGCGGCGCCTGTGACCATACCGACCACTATCGATATGAGGTCATCGAAAGCGGCATCCTGAGTGCTTTCCTCCAGTCGGCGCTTTCTGATCGGTACTTCGGGAATGCAGACAGTGCAGCGGGCCTTGTCGAAGCCGAATACCGTTCCCTGAGAGAGCTGGAGAATGCGAAACATCGAGCCGCAAGGATGCTCGACCTATTCGAAGAAACCGGCGACCAGACCGTTCGCGAACGGTGGTTGAGCGCCCGGACTGAAATCAAGGCCGCAGAGGCCGCTACCGAAGAGCTGAGGCGGCGGCTCGATGAGGCACGGGGCTCGGTCAGCCCTGAAATGCACATCCGGCGTGTTGCCGCAGTCCACCACCTGCTGGATGGCCCGCCGTCAGACGAGCGAAGGGACGCCCGGGTGAAGACCGCTGGCAGCCTCCGAGAGCTCATCGATCACATCGAGTTCTCGGGCACCTTGTACGTGGCGATCCGTGGTGCGCCGACGGTGGTGGCGATGGATAGGAAAGGCGAAATCCTTGGTGATGTCACCATCACCGAATTGCCGCCCGATGAAGCGCATGCCGCTGGAAAGGCTTTGCTGTCGGAGAGCCAACCGGAGGTCAGCCGAGCGTCACCCTAGGCGCTCGGCTGACCGTGATTGCCTACTTGGTTTTCGGTGCCGCCTTCGGCGTGAACCGCGTCTGAAGTTCGGCGGCCGCCATGGCCAACGCTGAATCGAACGACCCTGTCAGAGACTCCTGCCTCAGCTGAGGGAGGATCTGGCGGAGGTCGCCGAGCGACTTGAATACGATCGTGTCGTTCGTGCCCTTCAGCTTAAGCCGCATTGCGCCGTAGCGGATGGCGAAATGAACCTTGCCGTCATCGTCGATCGTCCACCACGGCGAGACCGAGCGGCTCTCCTGCGTGGTGACGACCTCGTTCGTGCCCTGCGCCATCTGTTTGCGCATCCTCGTCTTCGTGTGGGTCTCCCCCTGCTCGATGGCGTCGATCAGTTTGATCTGATCCAGCAGCCCCGCCGCCAGTTTGCGCCGGCGGACTTGCACGGGGTCGTAGGTCGCTCGGCGTTCGCTGCCAGCGGTCAGTTCGAGTTTGTCCAGAACACTCATGTAAGCCTCCATCGGTTGATGAGGGCCCCCTCCGGCCAATCTGGCCAGATGACAACGCTAAAGGGTCCGAGTGTGGACGACCCAGCTCAGCCGTTCAGCCAAAAGATCAGGCCGTTGACGACGAGGAGTCCACTAAAGACCAGAAGCCCCCACGCATTGACCTGATCGGCGCGGCTGCGCCAGCCGTGGGTTTGTGATCGTCTAAACCCACCGAGCGAAAAGATGAGCCCGAGCCCGCCAGCCACGATCTCGATAAACCCGATGGTCTGCTGGTCGAGCCCGAACATGGTCTTCTCATTGGTGGCTGGATAGCTGCGCTGGTCACGAGGGTATGAACTGGACCAATGCCCCATCGGGCAGTGGGCGCTGGAGCGCGGCGGCATCATCCCACTCTGCCGCCAACCACGTCTCGATCTCATCGGGTTGGGTCAAAATGACTGGCATCGCTTTGGGATGGACCGCGCCGACCTCGGCACTTGGTTCAGTGGTCAGGAAAGCGAACAGGTCAGCCGTCTCCCAGCCGGTCTTGATCTTCCTCACCCCCTGCCATCCCTGCACCTGAATGCCCGCAAAGAAGGCGAGAGGCTCCGGGTCCTCGCCCTTCATCCGGAACCATATCGGCCGGTACTTGCCCTCGGCGTCCCGGCCGGGCTCGCTGAAGGATGTGAAGGGGACCAGGCACCGATGTTCCGGCGTCAGCCATGGCTGCCAGTGGCGGCTGGACGTATTGCGGACGTTGGTGGTGCCGCTGTCGGGCTCCATCTTCAGCAGCGCTTCGAAATCAACCTCCTTGCCCTTTGCCCTCAGCCTGTCAGCGCGGCGGGTGGCGGCATCGAGGATCGCCTTACGAGATGACGGCATGCCCCAGCGGGCAGTGGTCAAAACGCGACCCTCCCCCTCAGAGCGCACGATCGGCGCACTGTAGTCGGGATAGACCGATCCACCCTCAACGTTCCCGGCCTGATTACCCATAGCGCGAGCCAGATCGAGGATCGCCGCTGGGCCTTTCCGCAGGGAGTAGAGGTTGCACATCGATCAGGTCTCTTTGGGGATGTCGAAGGGCAAGCCAGGGTCATCGCCTGACCAGTGACGAGCGCAACCGTTCACCGCCCAGATCGCAGCCGTCAAGGCGTGGGATGCGGGAGCAGCGGGATGGAGACCGATCGTGAGGGCACGAAGTTCCCTCTCTATGGTGCGCAGCTTTGCGAGGTCTGAAGCGGTTATCTGGCCTTTGAGCTTCACTTTCATGCGGCCCAATGTTCGTGTTTTGTTTCCTGCGTCAAGAGGCGTCACAGTTGAGGCTATCAGTTGAACGGTGATAGTTGAGGGGTGAGGGTGCCAACACAACTGGCTGAGAGGATGTAGCGATGGTTAGACTATCGATAGCTGCTGCCGCGCTTTTGCTCGCATCGTGTGGCCAACCCGCAGCTGATGCTCCTGATAAGGTCCAAACCGAACGAGCGGCGCCATCTATCCAGGTCGAGGCTGCCGCGATCTCACCGACAGTGGTGAAGACCACCATTACGACCACGCTTCCCTTGCCGGTCACGGTCATGGCCAGCGTCGATCTCGCCAATCAGGCAGGCGACGACGTCTATATCGGGTACTCAGAAAGAATTACTCTGACCAACCAAACGACGGAAACGCTGATCGACACCTCGAAGGCGCAAGACGCTCTCCCGAGCGGCTCCTACGATGTAGAAGTGGTTTTCTATCCGCGTTGGGGCGCTCCGGATAACCCCGAAGCCTCTGCCGTCGGGGTCGATGTCGCTGGTCGAACGAGCATTCAGCTGGTCGGTTCAGGCGAAACCCGCGAAACGGCGGAGCTCAGGAACGAGCGTCAGAAGTGGGTGATGGAAAACGTCGTCGTTCACACACCATTCGACGAGGCCGATTTCGTGCGCCGCTTAGGCCCTTTCGAGAAGACGCCTGCAGCGCTCAACAATCATGACGCATATTACTTCTCTGGTGCAGACATGACCCTCATTGTGAACCGCACTCGAAGGACCGTCGCCGTATGGCGGACAGGGAAAACGGATTCATAGCTGCGACCTAGGTCTACCCTGTCGAAAAGGGCATCCGGCCGAGTTTGATCCAGCAAGGCCCTATGCTCTACTCGGCCAATGAGAACCCCCGCCTTACTCGTCGTCCTTGCCCTGCTCGTCGGAGGCTGCACGGGAGCCATCGATCCGAACGGTGCATCGTCGCCCGGTCAAACCATCAAGCTGGCGGCTTGGAACATGGAGCATCTGGCTGAGAGGGATGGAACGGGATGCCGTCCCCGGACAGAAGCCGACTACGCCGCGATGCGTGGTTATGTGGCGGAGCTGGACGCCGACGTGATTGCCTTCCAGGAGGTCGAGTCCAAGGCAGCAGCCGAGCGAGTGTTTGACCCGGCCGTGTATACGGTGGTGATCGAGGACCGGGTCGGCACTAACCGACGGGGTGCATGCCGAGGCCGCGAGGCTTTGACCATCAACGCCCAGCGAACCGGATTTGCGATCCGTAAGGGCATCCCCTTCGAACGACAGCCAGACTTCACCGATATTCAGGTCGGAAATCCCGATCTCCGTTCGGGGGTTGATCTAGTTGTTCGGCCGCTAGGTGGAGAGCCGCTCCGGGTGCTGTCGGTCCACCTGAAATCGGGCTGCAGCTCAGGCGACAGCAACGACGCTTGCACGGTCTTCTTTCAGCAAGTCCCCGTAATGGAGCGGTGGATCGACGAACGTGCTTCAGAGGGTATGCGTTTCGCAGTTATGGGCGATTTCAATCGCCGCCTGACGATGTCAGGAGATGCCGTATGGGCTGAGTGGGACGATGCTTCACCGCCGAATTCTGACCTTGCTCTCGCCTCCGGTGACGAGTCTGCCCGGTGCAATCCCCGCTACCGCGATTTCATCGATTTCATCGTCCTTGATCTCCGCGCGACCACCGACCTCAAGGGCTTTGAGGAGAAGGTCTTTAGCGGCGCTGCGTTGAGTGATCACTGCGCCGTGGCGGTCCGTCTGGGCCTGAGACAATGAGCTGCTCAGGAAACGACTGCGCCACTCTCGTTTAGGTTATCTTTGGCTTGCCAACTTCTGCGATGCCGTGCCACTCTCGTTAGCTATATCCGGGGGGGGAGCTGGTGATACCTATCCACACTAGGGCGTGCGCGCTGTTTGGAGCGATCCTGCTCGCCCTTCCGGTCGTCGCTTGGCCGGAAATCTCTACCGCGCAGGTCGTGGATGAGGCCGCTTCATCACCACGGGTCGGCCTTAAAAGGCGCATCGCGGTAGGTCGTTTCAGCAACAGCACGCCATACGGCCGACTGCTGCTCTCACCGGGCGAGGCTGACCCCATCGCAACGCAGGCCAGTGACATACTGACCAACGCGCTCGTGTCGTCCGGACATTTCTTCGTATTCGAACGTGGGGATCTTGAAGCCTTAGGGGTTGAGCGCATCCTTTCGGACGCGGACTCTGACCAGCTAGTGGGCGTCGATACCCTGTTGTTCGGCTCCGTTACCCAACTGGGTCGACGCAATGAGGGCAAACAGGGATTCCTGAACTCCCAGCGCCGACAAGTCGTCAACGCCACTGTTGAAATCCGGCTCGTCGATGTGCGCACCGGACGCGTGTTTTTCACGGCGTCAGGCTCCGGTGAGGCAACAACAGAGACGGGCGAAGTAGCAGGCTTCGGAACGAGCGCGGGGTACGATTCGACCCTCATTGATCAAGCCATCAATGCTGCGATTGCAGATGCCATTACCCAAGTGATCAATGAGCTGCAGCAGAGGCCGTGGTTCACGGACATTCTCAGTGTCTCTGGCGACCGCGTGTTTGTAAGTGGCGGGCCCAGTCAGGGCTTAAGAGCGGGCGATCGTTTTGTCGTCGAAACGCCGGGCGAAGTTATCGTCAGTGCTCAGTCAGGACTGCCGATCACGCTCCCTGGATCGCAAATCGCGGAAATTGAGCTGGTCAGCTTCTTTGGTGAAACACCGGAGGCGGAAGGCGCGATCGCTCGTTTGGTGAGCGGGAACTTGCCTCCCGATACCACCGGCCTGCGGGTCATGGAGATTCGATGAATGCCGAATAGAGCGATTTTGGCCGCGTTCGCCTGTATGGCCGTCAGCGGTTGTGTTCAGAACTACGCAGAACGAGAGGTCACTCAAGGCGCTGCGCTTGGTTCGCTCGTCGTTTTGAATGCTCCTGAAGGCGCGACGATCAAAGTAGACGGCCGCCCCTACGATACGACCGGTTCAGGCGCTGCTGCGCTTTCACCCGGACGGCATGAGGTCGTTGTCGAAGTGAACGGACGGCCAATCCACAGCCAGGCCATCTTTATCGCGGCCGGCGCACGAGTAGAGGTCAGAGTTCCATGATCCGTCGCATTCTAATGATCGCCACCGTGGCCGGGACGCTTGGGACGGCCGCCTGCGCGCCGGCGACGCTCTTCGAATGGGGCAACTACGAGTCAGCCCTGTACGCGTACTCCCAGAATCCTGAAAATCGGCAACTCTATCAAGAGTCTTTAGAGGTTGCGATTGAGCGAGGACTGGAGCGTGGCGCGTTGGCGCCGGGCCTAATGGCTGAACTGGGCTACCTGCATTTGGAAGCCGGAAACACGGCGGAGGCGCTTCGATACTTTCAAGAGGAGCGTTCGCGTTTCCCTGAGTCTGCGAAACTGATGGATCGGATGATCGACGGCTTGAGCGGCACAGGCGCCGCTAGAGGGACAAACTGATGCGCATCTTTCGCACCTTAGCCGTGACCGCTCTTGCGTGCGGCGGCTTGGCACTTGGCGCATGCGTAACGGCACCCCCGCCGAAGAGCTATGCCGCGATGAGGGCAGAAAATCCGCGTGGAATTCTCGTGGTGCCCGCCCTGAATACGACCGTATCCGTAGACGCGGCGGATTATTTCGTATCGACAATTTCTCGGCCGATCGCGGAGCGTGGCTACTATGTTTTCCCTGCTCACATGGTCAAGCGACTCCTGGAAGACGAGGGCCTTTCTGATGCAGGCCTAGTCCATCAGGCGGATGCTTCAAACTTCGGACGGATTTTTGGCTGCGATGCCGTAATGTTCGTGGAGATCATGCGCTGGGAGTCCCAGTATATCGTCATCTCCACGTCAACGAACGTGGAGTTTCAGTACACGCTGAAAAGCTGTGAAACCGGAGACACCTTGTGGGTAGATAGACAATCAATGTCATACAGCCCTCAGGCATCAAACTCAGGCAACCCTTTAGCTGATCTGCTCGTCCAAGCGATCGTATCAGCAGTGGAAAAGGCTCAGCCGAACTATATTCCGCTCGCCCAACAGGCCAACTTGATCGCGACCCACACAGTCGGCCGCGGGTTGCCCGCAGGACCGTATGCTCCTGGATACAATCTAGATCGATCGCAGTTCCCCGATTAAGCGTCGCGCGTCGATCTAACACCCTGCTGGCGAAAACTTGCTCGTAGGCTCTGGGGAATGGGCCGATCAGATCCCCGGGTCGTGGCCGGCTGGGGCGGCCCACCCATGTCAGAGTGAGCCTAAGGGCGTGGCCCACTTTGAGCATGGGGGGGCCGCTTACACACTCTGGTCCTGCGACGGCGTTCTATCTGACCGCTTCAGGCGGAGCTTTCCCGCCATCTTCGGTTGACTGAACCCTACAGAAGGTCTGCTCTCCACCCTCGGCCGACAGTCCGCTTCCGACCCCTAGCGGACATTGCGGGCCGGCCATACGGTAAGGCTATGCAGAACACACGACCTCCCATGGACCCCTTCGCCATCGGATTATCCGGTGGGGTGGGTGCGGGATTGGGACAATACTTCCTGAGCGGCCAGTCGATCCCTGTGGCGGTCGGCACTGCTGTTTGCGTGGGGATAGGGATCTACTATTTCGTAATCTACCTGAACCGACCGGATGGTCGGCTGTGATCGCACTTCGCTTATACGGCACACGCCCATGCCAGCAGATGGCTGTCGGCTTTACGCCCTGAGGCGGCGGACCGCTCTCGACCCATTGCGGACCTTGCGACCGTTCTCCGCGATGGGCCGGGTTTGGCTCATGGGACACCTTTGGAAGGTCCGCTCCTTGTCATTAAACCTCGCCCGGGCGGCAATGCGAAGGCCAGTACAAGGACGAGAACGGCGATCAGGCCGGGGAGACTGGCCTCCAGACCGAAAGCGCCGCCGGTCAGCCAGTCCATGCCCCTATCCCGGACCGGACTAAGAAGGCTCGGCTCGGCGGCCCCGCTCACCCCGAAGCCCAGCGCGATCCCCTGGGTGACATTGGCCATGAAGTGCAGGCCTATCGGCAGGGCGAGGCTACGCGTTCGGACATAGGCTAGTCCGAACAGGATCGATGCGGCGAAGATGTTGATGCCCGCCCAGATCCGCGTCGCACCCTCCAAGCCGGGATTGCCGAGGTGGGTCAGCACGAAGAGCAGGCCGATCACAATTTGCGCCGGCCAGAGCCCGATCCCGGCGATAAGGCGCTGAAACAGCACGCCGCGGAACAACAGTTCCTCAGCCACGGCGACGCCCGCCATCAGCAGGACGGCGGACCACAGCTGCGTTGGGTTCGCCGCAGCAACCTCCCAGCGCACCCAACCCCCGAGCATCAGGGCCAGGGCCGGGGCCGCCATCAACAAGCCGCCCAAGGCAGCGCCGAGGCAGAGATGCGCGATCCAGCGCAGGTCCGGTCGCCCCGTCACCTCGAGTACGGACCGTCGGCGGAGCGCCTGAACAGCCAGGGTCGCAAGGGCAATGATGATGACCTGATCGAAGATGGTGATCTCGCGGCCGAGGTAGGCCGAGACGAGAATGGCGGGCGCCAGCAGCGCCCCGAGCAGGACGAGAAAGGCCGCGACCCACCATCCGTTTCGAAGCCGCCTGTCGCGATTGACGAAAGCCACGGTGAACCATGAGGGCATGAGACGACTCCATCGACGGTGCAGGTTTGAGGTTGAAGGATTTGCCCTTAGTCCGCCATCGGCAGGGCTTCGCCGGTTGCAGGAGGGCGATCCCCGCTCCTCAAGAGGCTGACCAGTCCGGCGAGGAGAGCGAGCACGCCGCCGATCCCCAGTCCGAGCCGCGGCGCGGTCCCGAAAGGCGCCAGTGTGAAGAGCAGGGTCATGAGGACGGCTCCGGCGGTCTGGCCGGTCAGCCGTGCAGTCCCCTGCAGGCCGCCCGATGCCGCGCTGCGCGCCAGTGGGGCTGCAAGGAACATGTTGCGGTTGTTCGGAGTCTGGAACAGGCCGAACCCCATGCCGCAGGCCGCGGCGAACACGAGCATCGGCCGGACATCTTCCGCCAGGGGCCACAGCGCGGCGCTGACGAGCCCAAGCGCGAGAATGAGGCCGCCGGCCGTGCACAACCAAGCGGTGGAGAACCGGTCAGCGAGCCGGCCCGCCGCAAGGGCCGTGAGGGCCACACTGAGCGGCCAGACCGTCATATAGACGCCCGTCGCGGAGGGCGACTGGCCGAGCACCTGTTGAAGATAGAAGGGCAACGCCACCATCGCCGCGGTCTGGCCAGTGAAGCAGAGGACCGAGGCGATCACCGAGAGGCGAAGAGACGTTTGCCGCAGGAGGTCGAGGGGAACCAGGGGCGCCGCCTTGGGCCCCTCCCTGCGAACCAGCAGGCCGATGCATACAAGGCTCGCGGCGGCCAGGCCGCCCGCGAGGACCGGCTGCGCCGGAAGAAGCTGGGCTCCGACGAACACACCGGCGAACATCCCGCCGCTCAAGGCCATGCTGGCGAAGTCCAGCCGCTGGGAACCGGACGGCGAGCGGGGCAACTGCCGGCAGGCCAAGAGAACTACGATGCCTATGGGAACATTGGCGAGGAAGAGCGACGGCCATTCTGCGGTGGAGAGGATCAGCGCCCCGACGCCGGGTCCGGCGGATGAGGCGAGGGCCACCGTCAGCGCGTTCCAGCCGATGGCCGCGCCGAGCCGGTGGGGCGGCACGGAAAATCGCAACAGGGGGACGCCAAGTGCGAGGATCGCAGCGCCCCCCAATCCCTGCAGGGCCCGGGCCGCGACCAGCCATGGGAGCGTCGGCGCACAGGCGCTCAGCACCGAAGCCCCGATGAACAGCCAGGCCCCCGAGGCGAAGACCCGGCGATAGCCCAGCCGTTCGCCCAGGGCGGCGGCGGGCAGCAGGGCGACGAGCAGGGCCGTCTGGTAGGCGGTGACAACCAGCACCGTCGCGGCCGGAGACACGCCAAGCGCGCTGGCGATCGTCGGCAGGGCCAGGTTCGTCATCCCGGCGTCCAGCACCACCAGCGTCATCGCCATCAGGACAGCGGCAACAGCCAGCCCGCGCCCGGGGTTTGCCAGCGGGCCTTCGGTGGTCGCGGCAGGCCTGGTATCCGGCGTTGGCGGCCGCGCCGGGCCCGCCGCCGCGGAGTCGGGCTCAAGAGGCATCATGCCAGCGCGTCCGTGGTCCAGACGCCGTCGCGGCAAACGTACCGGGTCAGGCGGTGGTGTTCCCGGTCCTCCACCCGCAGATCACGCTCGGTAAAGCGGAACAGCAGGGCCGTATCGCTGACGCAGCGGGTGTCGTGGATGTCGCCCGGCAGGTAGAGCTGGGCCTGTCCCGCGCGAACCAACGTTGTGTTCCGCCTGACCAGCCGGACCGCGCCGTCGTCGGACTCGCTACGGGCATAGGTTCTCATCTCTATTTCACCGCGCTGGATTCCGTAGAGCACCCAGCTGCGGCCATGGTCGTGCGGCGGGCGATAAAGCCCGGCCTGTTCGGTGTGGCCCAACAGCATGAACCCATGGTCCAGGTCGCGGTGGAGCTCCGCCGAGGCCGGCGCCTCCTGATGGAGCCTCGCCAGCCAGGCCTCTTCGGGGGAGGCGCGGAGAAGGCTCTCCATCGCCGCCTGACACGCCTCCGCCAACTCGCTCGTCAGGGGTCCCCAACGAGACCGAACGTCGTCGGTGAACGACTGCAGCGCTGTTCTGTCCATGAGCCTTGCCTCCGCTTGATCGCGTGAAGGCTACGGGCCTTGGGAAATTGCGGAAGACGCATCATTTGCATGGTATAGCTGCAGCGGACGCCATATCGGCGTAACGGTGACGGATGGCCCTCCCGGACCTCAATCTGCTGGTGGTTCTCGACGCGCTTCTGGCCGAGGGAAGCGTGGCGGGCGCCGCCCGGCGACTTCGGTTGAGTCCTTCCGCGATGAGCCGCGCGCTCGGGCGGGTGCGTCAGGCCACAGGCGACCCGCTGCTGGTGAGGGCCGGCCGCGGTCTCGTTCCGACGCCGCGGGCGGCTGAACTTCGGGAACGCGTGCGGCAGGTCGTCGAGGAAGCGGGCGCGGTCTTGCGGCCGGACGACGGGATTGAGCTCAGGACGCTATCCCGCACCTACACACTGAGGACCAGCGACGGCTTTGTGGAGACCTTCGGGGCCTCTCTACTCTCGCGGGTCGCAGACGAAGCGCCGGGCGTGCGGCTATTCTTTCTTCAGAAGACCGACAAGGACAGCACGCCGCTGCGCGATGGGCGAGTTGATCTGGAAACGGGGATCATCGAACCCGCGACCGGCCCCGAAGTGCGAAGTCAGGCCCTGTTCCGGGACCGGCTCGTGGGCGTGGCGCGCAAGGGGCACCCGCTCGACCGCAAGCCGCTGACTGCGGCGGCCTGGTCGCAGGCCTCTCACGTCCTCGTTAGCAGAAGCGGCCTTGAAGAGGGCGCGGTCGACCGACCGTTCCTGCCGCCGGGGACCGAGCGTCGTGTCGGGACAATCGTCAGTGGTTTTTCAACCGCCCTGTCGCTGGTGCGGGCCTCGGATCTCGTCGCTACGGTGCCGGACCGGCACACCTCAAGCCTGCGGGATGATCTGTTCAGTTTCCCCCTGCCGGCGCCCACCGAGGCGTTCACGGTGTCGATGCTTTGGCACCCCCGGATGGATTCCGATCCAGGGCATCGCTGGCTGAGAGGCTGCGTGCGGGCGGTGTGCGGTCAAACGGCCGGCGGCCGGGTTTAACACCACTCGGACCAACGGCCGCTATTGGGGGCCGGCTGGGTGTCTGCTTCTGGCGCAAATCGGACCTCGATCGGTTCGGCGGCCTACGTCCGCTTTCCGGACGGATGGTCTACCTTGCTTGAAGGGGACATCTGGAGGTGGACGTCATGGCGCAGGGCGACTTATTCAAATTTCCGAAGAAGCCTTGGAACGCTGGCCGCATAGTCGGGGCCAAAGCCCCGCTGAAGCCGAAGCACATCTGGGCAATCCGTCAGCAGTTGAAGTCGGCGGGTCGCGTTCGTGATTTAGCTCTGTTCAACCTGGCACTGACGCCAAGCTAAGGGGCTGTGATCTGGTGAGGCTGCGCTTGAGCGATTTGGGTCAGGGCTGGGCGGTACGCGAGCGATCGATCATCATCCAGCAGAAGACTGGCCGGCCCGTCCCGTTTGAGATCACTCCGCCCGCCCGGGACTCTCTCGCTCGCTGGATCGAAATTCGGGGCCAGCGCGAAGAGGACTGGATATTCCCCAGCCGTATACGGCCCGGGGATCACCTCGGAACTCGACAGTACGCTCGCCTCGTTGATCAGTTGGAGCAGATGATTGATTTGGATTCCGGCAGCTACGGCACCCATAGCCTGCGACGGACGAAAGTGGCGCTCATCTACAAGAAGACCGGGAACCTGCGCGCATGCCAACTGCTGCTCGGCCATGGAAAGCTGGAGAGCACCGTGCGCTACCTCGGGATCGGGGGAGACGACGCTCTAGCCCTGTCTGAGCCGGTTGAACTCTAGACCATACTTCCGGAAAGCGGACTCTCGCGGCGACTGCTATGGGTGGTGAGCAGACATTGCGGCTCGCCGCCAGCCAGCATCCGTTTCGACAACTGCCCATGGGGGTGTCGGCTCCAAGGCCAACCCACCTTGTAGACCCCAGAGGTCGATCTGCTCTGATGTCGCCGGGGAGCCTGCTCTTCGTAATTATTTCGGACTTGACTCGCCCGGCATGAAGGGAGGCATATAGAAGAACATTTAGTGAACATCATGTCCCCACCTGCCACTCTCAGCCATCTGCGCGCGCATCTGTCTTCACGAGGCCCAGTCTTGCGGGCCCCGACGGCGCGGCTGTTCGACATCCCGGCGACAGGCCGCGGCGCCGTCTTTCCTGCCGATGCGGTGCATGAGGTCTATGCCGCCTCAACCCGGCACGGATCGGCGGCAGAGGGCTTTGGTCTGGGACTGGCGCTTCAGGCGGCGGGGACCCTGGTGTGGATCCATGAGGATCGGGGTCGGCATGAGCAGGGCGCCCTGTACGGCAGCGGACTGCGGGAATGGGGGGTGGAGACCGGGGACCTGTTACTGGTCGGGGTGCCCGATACGGCGGCCCTGCTGGCAGCAGGCGAAGAAGCCTTGCGCAGTGGGGCCCCGGCCGCCGTCCTGATGAGCGGCTGGGGGGAATCCCGGGCCTGGAGCCTGACGTCCAGTCGTCGTCTGGCGCTGGCCGCTGCGGCCGGGCGGACGACGGCGATTTTCGTTCGAACGGGGGCACAACCTCAAGCCAGTGCCTCTGACACGCGGTGGTCGGTCAGGGCCGCCCCCTCGAAGGCACTGGAAGCGGGCGCGCCGGGCCGACCGGCTTTTCGGGTGAGTTTGTTGCGGAGCCGGGCAGGGGTGGCCCCGGGGGAGTGGATTATGGAGTGGGATCGTGAAGCGCGATCATTTGTCGAACCGAAGACATCTGGCGGTCTGGTTTCCTCTCCTGCCTATCGACCGGCTGGGATCCGCGCGGCCTGAGGGGCCTTTCTGCCTGATCGACCGACGGGCCAACGCCCTGCGGCTGGTGGCCGTGGATGCGGAGGGGCTGGCGCTGGGCCTTGCGCCCGACATGACGCTGGCGGATGCCCGCGCCCAGGTGCCCGAACTGGAATCCTGGCCGCATGATCCGGACGCGGACAGGGCCTGTCTGGACCGCTTACTGGAGAGCTTTGGTCGGTTCTCGCCGATGGTCGCGGGCGATGATCCCCATGGTCTGATGCTGGACGTTACCGGCTGCGCCCACTTGTTTGGCGGCGAGGCGGGGTTGATGCAGGCCGTCCATGCCCTGTCCGGGCGACTGGGGCTGGAGGCGCGTTGCGCCCTGGCCCGCACCCCTCAGGCCGCTCGCGCCTTGGCCCGCTTCGGGCGGCCGGGAGAGATCGTGGCCGAGGGCGGGGACCGCGCCGCAGCTCGCCAGTTGCCGGTCGCGGCACTGGAGCTGGCCCCGTCGGACATACAGGCCCTGAGACGGGCGGGACTTAAGACCATCGGCGATGTCGACGACCGTCCGCGGGCTTCGCTGGCGGCTCGCTTCGGGCAGGAGTTCTCGACCCGGCTGGACCGTATTCTGGGACTGGAGGATGTGCGCATCACGCCCGTCCGGTCCCCCGCGCCGGTTGTGACCGACCGGCTGTTGATGGAGCCGCTGGCCACCACCGAACCGCTGGAGACGGTGATTGGCGACCTGCTGACCGACGTCGCGGCGATCCTGCAGACCCGGCTTTCCGGAGCCCGCCGCTTTCGCCTGTCTGTTTTCCGGGTCGACGGCCACGTCCGCCGCATCGGCCTGGGTGTGGCCCGTCCCACGCGCGATGTCCGAAGCCTGCAGCGACTGTTCCGGGAACGACTGGCGGCGCTCACGACCCCTCTGGACCCCGGCTTTGGCATTGATCATCTTCGGATGGAGGCGCTGGATCTGCAGCGGCTGGACCCCGTTCAGGTCGACATCGACACCGCGACCGAGGGGAGCGAGGCGCTGGACGCCCTGATCGACCGGCTGGCGGCGCGCCTCGGGTCTGCGGCGGTCAGCCGGGTGCGACCGGCGAACTCCTATCTGCCGGAGCGGGCCAGTCAGTTGATCCCCGCCGGACATCCCGGAGAAAGGAAGACCACCTCCTGGCCCGAGCGGGATCCCCAATCCCCACCGCTGCGCCCCCTGCATCTGTTCGACCCGCCCCAGCCGGTCGAGGTCATGTCGCCTGTGCCCGACGGGCCCCCCGTTCGCTTCAAATGGCGGCGGGTCACGCATCGGGTTGTCAGTGCCGAGGGACCGGAGCGGATCGAGGGCGAGTGGTGGCGACGCAAGGGCGGGCGGGTGCGCGACTATTACCGGGTGGAGGATGAGGAAGGCCGTCGCTTCTGGCTGTTCCGGGCGGGCCATTTTGGCGAGCTGCCGCCGCCGCGCTGGTATGTCCACGGCCTGTTCGCATGACCCCGCCTGCCTGGGCCGAGCTGGTTGCCGCCAGTAATTTCTCGTTTCTGAGGGGCGCGTCGCATCCCAAGACCCTGGTGCTGACCTCGCTGCTGCTGGGACAGGCTGGCCTGGGTCTGGCGGACCGCAATACGGTAGCCGGCGTGGTGCGGGCCTGGAGCGCCCTGAAGCAGTTGCGCGAGGATGGCTGGTCCCCGCCTGAGAAGCTGCGCGATGGCGGGTCGCCCGGCGAAATCCGCTGGCAGGAGGACCCGCTGAACGATCCGGCTCTGGTCGATCAGGTCCGGGAACGGGCAGGGGCCTTTCGCCTGTTGACCGGCACCCGGCTGGGCTTTGCCGACGGCTCGCCCGACATCGTCGCCTATCCCGAGGATCGTGAGGGCTGGGGGCGCCTGACGCGGCTACTGACCCTGGGAAACCGCCGCGCGATCAAGGGCGACTGTCATCTCAATCTGGCCGATCTGCTGGCCAATCCCGAGGGACTGCTGCTGATCGTCATGCCCGGGCGGAACAGGGACGGCCTGCCAGCCCTGCTGGACCGTTTGAATGAAGTCCGACCGGGGGCCGTCTGGCTGGGGGCGACCATGCCGCGACGCGGGGACGACCGCCGTCAGCTGGCCCGGTTGGGAGAGATCGCGGCCCGGGCGAGCACGCCGCTTCTGGCGACCAATAATGTGCTTTATCACGCGCCGTCCGAGCGCGACCTGCAGGATGTGCTGACCTGTATCCGCGAGGGGACCAGCATTGATCAGGCCGGGCGTCGTCTGCTGGCCAATGGGGAGCGCCATCTCAAGACTCCGGCAGAGATGGCCCGTCTGTTTGCCGATACGCCCCACGCCCTTGCCGAGGCCATGGAATTGCTGAAGCGGCCGATCTTCGACCTGTCGGACATTCGCTATCAGTATCCGGAAGAGCCGATCCCGCCGGGCCGGACGCCGCAAGCCTGGCTGGAACAGCTGGTCGAAGAACGTCTGCCTCTGCGCTATCCAGAGGGCGTTCCGGACAAGGTTCGGGCCACCCTGGCAAAGGAGCTGGCTTATATCGATGCGCGGGACCTGGCGCCCTATTTCCTGACGATCCACGACATCGTCCGCGAGGCGGATAACCGCCGTATCCTGTGCCAGGGGCGGGGCTCGGCGGCCAATTCGGCGGTCTGTTTCGTGCTGGGCATCACCAGTGTCGATCCGGCCCATCACGACCTGCTGTTCGAGCGGTTCATGTCAGCAGACCGCAACGAACCGCCCGATATCGACGTCGATTTCGAGCACGAGCGCCGGGAAGAAATCATCCAGTACATCTACGGGCGATATGGCCGCGAGCGAGCCGGGATTGCCGCGACCGTCATCCGCTATCGCCCGCGCAGCGCCATCCGCGAGGTCGGCAAGACGCTGGGACTGACCGAGGATGTCACCGCCCGGCTGGCCGGGACCCAGTGGGGCAGCTGGGGCACCGCCATCGCCGACGAACGGATCGAGCAGGCGGGTATGGACCCGGCCAATCCCATGATCCGCCGGGCGGTGGATATGGCGGGGCGGATCATGGGGTTCCCGCGGCATCTGTCGCAACACGTCGGGGGATTTATCCTGACGCGCGGACGGCTGGATGAACTGGTCCCGATCGGCAATGCCGCCATGGCCGACCGCACTTTCATCGAATGGGACAAGGACGATATCGACGAATTGGGCCTGATGAAGGTCGATGTGCTGGCGCTGGGCATGCTGACCTGCATCCGAAAGGCCTTCGACCTGATGCACCTGCATGAGGGCATCGACCATGACCTGGCGACCGTTCCCGCCGAACAGGCCGACGTCTATGACATGCTGTGCAAGGGGGACTCGATCGGCGTCTTCCAGGTCGAGAGCCGGGCGCAGATCAACATGCTGCCGCGGCTGAAGCCGCAGGTCTTCTACGATCTGGTGATCCAGGTGGCGATCGTGCGTCCGGGACCGATCCAGGGCGACATGGTCCATCCCTATCTGCGCCGCCGCTCAGGGACCGAAGCGGTGGTCTATGCCAGTCCTGCCCCGCCTCATGAGCCCGATGAACTGAAAAAGGTCCTGCACCGGACGCTGGGGGTCCCCCTGTTTCAGGAGCAGGCGATGAAGGTCGCCATGGTCGCGGCCGAGTTCACCGACAAGGAGGCCAACGGCCTGCGCAAGGCCATGGGCACCTTTCGCGGTGACGGCACCCTGCACACCTATGAGGACCGCATGGTCGGGCGGATGATCGAACGCGGCTATGATCCGGACTTCGCCCGGCGCTGCTTCGAGCAGATCAAGGGCTTTGGCTCCTACGGGTTTCCCGAAAGCCACGCGGCCAGCTTTGCGCGGCTGGTCTATGTCTCCAGCTACATCAAATGCCGGCACCCGGCGGCGTTTGCCTGTGCCTTGCTGAACAGCCAGCCGATGGGCTTCTATGCTCCGGCCCAGATCGTGCGCGATGCCCAAGAGCATGAGGTCGAGGTCCGTGCCGTCGACGTCAACCATAGCCATTGGGACAATACGCTGGAAGGTCCGGCGGATGCGCTGGCCCTGCGGCTGGGCTTCCGCCAGATCGACGGCTTTCGCGAAGACTGGGCGGATGATCTCGTCCTGGCCCGGACCCGACCGTTCGACACGATCGAGGGGCTGATGCGCCGGGCGCGCCTGCCGGTTGCCGCGATCCGCAAACTCGCCGATGCCGATGCCTTCCGTTCGCTCGGCATGGACCGCCGTGAAGCTCTGTGGGAAGCGCGCCGCCTGCCGGACGATGACGCCCTGCCGCTGTTTGCCGTCGCCTCCGCTCGGGAACTGGGTGAGGAGCCGGACGCCAACCTGCCGCGCATGGGTCTGGGGGAGCACGTCGCCGCCGACTATCAGACCACACGGCTGTCGCTAAAGGCCCACCCCATGGCCATCCTGCGGCCGGCCTTTGCCGCCGAGGGCCTGCTGACCTGTCGTGAGGTCGAGGCCCGCCGGTCCGGATCGGTCGTGCGCACCGCCGGGGTGGTGCTGGTCCGTCAGCGGCCCGGCAACGGCAGGACCATCTTTATCACCCTGGAGGACGAGACCGGGGTTACAAATTTGGTCCTGTGGGTTCCGGTGTTTGAGGCGCACCGCCGCATCGTCATGAGTGCGCGCCTGCTGGGCGTCGAGGGCATCGTGGAAAAGAGCGCCGAGGGGGTAGTGCACCTGATGGCCCGGCGGCTCTGGGACCGGACGGGAGAGCTACAGCACCTGTCCGCCGACCACGACGCAGTGGTCCAGCTGTCAGGTGCCTATGAGTTCATCAAGCCTCAGCACCCCAGGAACCTGCGGGTCCTGCCGGGTTCGAGGGACTTTCACTGACGACTGAGCGCGATCAACACACATCAGCCAACCGCCCATAAGCAGCTGCTCCGAGTGGCTGTTATGAGTCACCTTTCGACTCGGGGACTGCAGGCTCGGATGTCCGCTAAGGGTGGCGGGGGAAGCGGACCTTCGCCATCAGCCCCGAGGCTGACGCTTTGCGGCTCCCCTAGCAGCCATTAGTCGAGCAGCAGTTGAAGCGTGCCATTTAGCGCCGCGTACGGTCGCGATACCTTGTCGGTTGAGCTCGGCCGCCACTGCCGACGGCTTTGTGTTTCCAGCAGACATAATCGCAGCAACGATGGGGGAGAGCTCCCGATACCGTTTAGCTGTTTGGCGCGCACGCGCCCGGCGAGCTAGCGTCAGATCTCCAGCATACCTCCCGAGTGCCTCTTCCGCCCGGGGATTACCCAGCCCTTTAACCGGCCGACCGCTTCGGCTGGATAGGTGAGTCTCCCCACGGGCAATCTTGCTCTTGATTGCTGCTAGAGCTTCGGTGGTTCGGCGGGAAATCATCTCTCGCTCAGCCTGAGCGATAACAGCCAGGACGCCGATTGTAAGGTCGTTCGCGTCCGGAACGTCCGCCGCCAAAAATCGCGCACCGCTGTCTCGCAGGGTCAACAAGAACGCAGCGTTGCGGGACAACCGATCGAGCTTGGCGATCACTAGGGTCGCCTCGGTCAGTTTCGCTCTCGCCAGCGCCTTCTTGAGCACGGGTCGGTCGTCGCGACGGCCTGTCTCGACCTCGGTAAACTCGGCCAGAAGAGACAGACCGCGCTGCACTGCAAGTTGCTGAACAGCGTGCCTCTGGGCAACTAGTCCCAGACCGCTTCGCCCTTGGGAAGCGGTGCTCACACGGTAATAAGCGATTGCCTTCATTGGCGTTTCCCGACCAAAGCTCGCGGCAAATGAACGTTTGCCGGAATGGTCTGGGGTCCGGGATTTATCGGAGAAGGACAACGCTTTGAGTTTGACCAGCACCACAGGCAGGCAGGCAGCTAAACCACGCCGAATAGCGGATGTCGCCCAGAAGGGTCGGCACACTCTCTGTCCGCCATCGCCCCTTGATTTCAGACGCTATTCTCGACACTCAGCCAATTTGGCCAATCACCCGCCATATCACGTGGTCGAGCTTGCGCGCTTCCACTGGCCGTACTCATTGAGCCGATAGGCCCCATGGAGCATCGGATGCACTCGGGCGTGAGTGGAAGAGCCGATTAAGTCGGGTGACACCAAGGGAGCGTCGATATGAGAAACGATGAATCGGTCCTCCTCGCGCGTCTTCAGTGAAACTGCCCCGACGCGGTACAGTATGGACAGGACGGCGGCGAGCAGCGCCTCCTTTGAGTTCCGCTTGGTGTCACAAACCGCTTGGCAGTGATCGTGAATGGGATCGTACGAGATTTTCCTGGCGCTGCCCACGCTGAGCGCCAGCTCTTCAAGCTTTGCGCTGGAGAGAAGCGCTGCGTAAGTGATCGAAACTGACTTTTCACTCGTAATAAATGAGAGCATTTCCGAAAGGCTGGGGAAGGTACTTTTCCACTCTTGCACCAGAGCATCACGGCGCTTTCGTGAATATTCCGCCTCAGCACGCTGTATGTGGGTTGGCGCAATCTCGTACTGACCGTCAGCTACGGTCAAGCATTCATTCACAAACGCAATAAGATCACGAGGGCGCATATGAGACCGCTCGATCATATAGTCGAACGGGTCCTTATTTTTGATATTCTTGGTGAAAACGTCCTTAAATAGAACATTTGTACCAGTGTATTGACGCCTAAGGACTGTTGATATGCGCTTATCAACTAATTGCCTGAGATCGTTCTTAGACCATTTAATATGGATAAAATGATCTTCGAACTTTTCCCGTTGGAAGGTGATATCGCTAGTTTCTTGCACGACGCGCTCAAGTATATCCGTTCTTAAAGCGACCAAGATTTTTAGGTTGCGGACCGCCTTAAACGACTTCAGCGATGCGATAAGTGCTCGGATAAGCCGAAACCGAATTGACTCGTCGACCCACCGTTCGTCCAACTTGTCGATCAGTATAAAACATCTCTGCATATCATCGTTGGATGTCGATGCGAGCATTTCGACGACGCCATGCAAATCCCGCAACTGCTCGGCACTGATTATGTCGCGGGCACGCGCAACTAGTTCGCTCTTTTTCTCTGTACTCAATCTCTTCTCGTACTGCCCACCTGCTTTGAACTTCGAAATCTCTGCTCCAAACACAGCGTTAAGCTTATCTTCGTAAGCTTCGGTGATCTCCTTGATGTTCTGGTCCATCGTGATCCAGAATTTGTTGCCCCACTCTTGCAGGTAGGCAACCGCACGCTTCTTGCGGTCATCTTTGGTAAATTTCGAGACGATCTTGTCGAAGATCGTCGCCGATTTCGCAGCGTTATCCACGCCCCAACGCAACCGTATAAACTCTAGGCAAAGGACGTGCTTCCAGAGAACTTGGAAAAGCAGGTCAAGATCGGCCCCGATGGCATGAAGGAATCTAAGAGCGTCGGAGTTCGCCACGTAGTTCATCGACATCTCGGCCGGATCAACTTCGGATGTGTGGGTTTCCTGCTCTTCAACGTAGCGCAGGATCGCCGTCTTGCCGGAACCAGTCCTGCCCGCGAGAATCATTCCCGCAGAAGCAATCTTCAGCGCCTCATCGACGGGGGGATAGGTAACGAAGCATTCGAACAACAGGTCATCGTCAGACTCGGCATTGCCAGTGCCGATCGACATCCCGGCCTTTAGGATGACTGGGTTTATGCGCTTAATCTTGCTCAACCTATTGCCCCCGCAGTGCCATAGCTCGGCTAAACCCGACCCGACCCGACCTGACCTGACCTGATCACGATCACTCTATGACCGTCGCCGCGTGATGCAACCGGTAGAGGCTAGGGCTTCCGTGACCCTGTGGACGAACAAGCTGACGTGATCCATCAACACGCGTGATGACGACGCTTGGAGGAGCTAGCTGCGGCGAGAGTCGACTTTATCGCTCTTATGACCCCATTCAACTAGTCGACTGGCTACGAGAGCGTCCGCCCTACGTCACTCGTGTCAGGGATCAGATATTGCTGAGCTTGTGAAGCTGCAGTCGCTGGGTGCGTTTCACCGTCTGCAAGGCCAACGGGCTCGATCGAGTGATATCAAGCGCGTGTTCACTTGATGCTAGAAACAGCTCGGTCTGCAGCTCAGGCCATAGCAATTTCAGCTTCTTGAGGGCAGCCAGAACCTCTTCGGTCCCCGCGCATAAGTGCGGTATGAACGGCTTGCTTCGTCCGTTCTCGACATCGTAACGCGAAGCCGCAAGGCCAACGTCAGTCAACAATTGAGCGAAGCCAGAGTTAGAGAGGCCGTCACGGTTTAGCGTCAGGCCGGCGGCGGAGCTGTACCATGCCGAACAGAGGGATTGGCGCAGGCGCGATAGATCCGGTGCATCCTTCTTCAGGTATCGGCCACGCTCGTCGTTGAGCGTGGTGTGGGTGAGCACGAACCTGGCGAAGGCGTGAAAGTCGTCCACCGACTTAAGGCAATGCCGCTCGTCGGAGTTGTAGCGCTCCCAGAGTTCGCGAACTTGGTCGATCTGCTCGATGGTGTCCCAGGGCTCTGTGCAAAATGCGAGGTGACGCGGGGTGATTGCATCGACCGCCGCTGATGGCCGTCGTTTCCAATCGAACTCCATGCTGAGCCGACGATCGGCCTCCTTGCGAACCAGATCGGCATCATATTCTACGATGTCTCGCAGGCCGGTTAGGATCGACATGTTGATCATCGAGTCCGGCCGACGGTTGATGAAGAGATCGACGATGTGCGCGTTGCGCTGCCGGGTCGTTTCGACCCCATCAGGCGACTTGATCCCGCCCTTGGCGAGGACGTAGTCGTAGTCCTCTCCATAGTTCGACCGGCCCGGAACAAGCGTCGCCTGGCCTCGGGTGCGCCACCCGAGGGGTCTGCGGATGGCGTGCTTAGTTTCAAGCACATCGGTCTTTCCTGTCAGAAAGCCTCGGCTTTCCCGGAACAGCGTCGCCAACGGCCCCTGCTGCGCGGCATCGATCTGAGCCTCCGTCGCATTGGTCAGGAACCCGTCAGTCGTGGCGCTAAAGACCGTCACGTCCTCAGGCAACGCGTTCAGGATTTCCGCCAACAGGGCGCGGGGAAACGAAGTGATATAGGCCGCATTGTATGCGTTAGTGATCGCGCTCTCGGGGAGAGGGACGGTCCCGTGTGCACGCATACTGTAGACCCGCTTTTCCATCAGGCCTTGAGCCGTCTTTCCGTAGGTAGCGTTCGCGTTCTCCTTCCAGAACAGGTTCATGAAGGACTTCTTCGGGTGCTCGTTCCGTCGCGCGATGGCGTCCTTGATGAAGGCCCCGTAGATTCGAAAATCGTCTTTGTACGGCACTATCAACCCGTGCTGGATCGTCAGTTTCGCGCCTAGCGCCGCAGCGACAGCGATCTCTGGGGAGGCGCAATAACTTCTCCCTTTGCGAGGAAAGAATAGGCCCCCTTGGCTCCTGACTGGCAATGACGGGAACCGGACCGAGTTCGGAAACTCGAAGTCGACCAGAGCCACCCCGAGTACGTCGGCAGTGAAGTCAGCCACCACCGTGCTCAGCTTCATGTTTTCCCAGTCCGGCGTGCGGATGAGCGACATTGCAGTCGGATACGCCCCGGACAAATCGTAGTCTGTCCACGTGTCCTCAAATCCGGGACCGAACCAGAACTGTTCGTTTCGGCCGCCGTGGTAACACTCTGTCGCCAGCCGCAGATGCAGCTCCACATTTTCTTGGTTCACAACGGTCTTTTTGGTGCGGTACCGCCCCTTACGGGGATCGTAGACCTTCTCCTTGATCAAGGTTTTTCCGAGCAGAGCGAACCGGTCCCTTTGCTCGGTGTCCCAGGCCTTCAGAAGGAGATTCACGCCAATGCCCGTCATCGTGACAGGCAGGACCGCTTCACCGAGCATCTCCTTATGCAGATCCAGCAACATCAGTGCGTATCTTACGCAGATCTGGGCGTCTCGGAGAGCATAGGTCTCGAACAGCTTCGGTTGGTCGGCCAGCAGCTGGTCCATATTCTCCTTGAAGAACTGTTCCTTTGCCGGATCGGGGTCGAGAACGATCTTGGGGGCGCCAACCAGATCACCGATGGCGGCCAGAGACTTTGACCCTTCAGGCGCTAAGAGCATTGTGTCTCTGAGCTGCACCTCCAGCGTCAGACTAGGATCGTCCACCAACGGCGAAATCCAGATTTTCTCCTTTAGAGTAAGGAAGGTGTTTCTCACACTGTCCATAAACACGGTCAGCTTTTTGAAGTCGCTGAGCGCCGGAATATCCGCTCGGGTAAAGTGGCCCACCAAAATGACCGAGGTTGGAAACTTGGACACAGAGCCATCCTTGATCCCGCACTCGACCGCAAAACGCAGCAGAGTGCCTGAATCGATGCGCTCACCCTTTTTAGGGTAAAGCACACCGCCCCACTCGACATCCGGTGCTTGGCCAGCGGGATCATAGATCCGACACCAAACTTGATACGACAGCACCTCAAACTTGGCGTCACCGGCCTTAACATCGGCACGGGAGACCGGCGTGTCAGGCGGCTTGTACTCCGTATCGAACCCCACCAGCAGCACATGGTGCTCCGGATCAGCGGCTCCGTAAAAGTGATGTCTCTTTACCCATACCCCACTTTTACTGAGGTCATTTTCCGGGTCTGGGGCGGGAGGTGAATTAGCGTTGGACATGATGGTGCTCCCCGGCCCGAAGGCCAGTTGTGAATTGATCTGCGTGGAGTGGTGAAAGCCCGAAATCCCGCTACGTCCGTACCGCAGGCGGTGACGGCTTCGGATAGGCTTCGTATTTAGTGCTGAGGCGTCATTTTTTTGAGCTCCTGAAGCGGGTCGGAGCAGGACTAAGGTGCACTTTCGTCGGCAGCGCCATACTAATTCAGCGTTCGAAGAAGTGCCTCATGGACGATGTATTTCGTCGTGATGCAGCGGCGAAACACTTGGCGATCAAGCCACAAGAAAAATGTCGTACACCTGCCAATCTCGATGGCAGGTGCTCATCGCCCGAAAGTTAAACCCCCTCGCCTGACCCCCCGGGAGAATCGATTTTACGCCGTGTTGGATCGGTCGATAAGAACCCAGTGAACGTAGCGTCTGGTGCAGTCAGATTTTGAACAGCGGCGTCATTCAGAGGGCTTCGGCCTGGGCTGATTGGCGAGCGTGTTGAGCGCCTGAATATCCTCATCCGTGTAGCCGTCGGGACGTTCGTCGCTGCGGAAATGAATGGTGGCGAACAGGGCCGGGATGTCCTTCGGTTTCTGGTCGCCTTCAGGTCTATCAGACATCCCTAGCCTCCGATGACATGCCATATGGCGGTAGCGAACAATGCAGTGGGCAACGCCAGCATCACGCAGCATCCGAGTGAAGCCCCCAGCTTGCGCTGTCTGGCCTGACGCCGAAGCGGGACGCCAAGCTGATCAGATGTGTGACGCTTTGCCTTCACCAGCCCTGTCGCTCGGCTGAGGGAGAAGCTGACGCCGGGAGGAAGACGGGAACGTCTCATGATCGGCTGATGGGTTCCTAGGGCTTGGGCTTCGAGCGAGCGAGCTGGAACACCACGAACAGAATGGCGACGACAAACGGCTGCACGACAGACATCGTCACGCCGGTCAGAAGGTCGGTCTTGCGGACGTTCACGGCCAGGACGATGAGCCAGATACCGCCGGCGACCACTAATCCGCCGAAGGGGGAGCCCATTGCTGCCCCGGCCCACAAGGCAAATCCGGCGACCAAGTGAAGGATGTTCCACCAGTTCAGGATCATCGGCCAACCGAACTTCCGCATCGAATGATCAGCTAGGGCCTTGGTCGCTAGCAGCGCAGCCAGAACCGCAACGATGAAGCCGAGGATGAGCCCGCCGCCGGCCATCTGCTCCATGCTGGAAGGTGGGGGGGCGCCAGCGTCCGACGGCGAGACAGCCTCCTCCGCCTGGTCAGGTTCAAAGGATCTATTTTCAGAGGGTCGCACTTCATCGGCGACAGGGTCCGAGACCTCGGTGCCCTCTGCACCCTGACCCATCAAATCCGAAGCGACCTCCAGCGCCTCCTCCAAGGATGGCTCCGTGGGCTGGCGATCAACTGGCGGTGCGGGTCCGTAGGCGGGTTCCGATCCGGGAAACTCGGCTGCTGCAGCCCTCTCCCTGCGGCCCGACGCTGCCGCATACTCCAGAGCGTCGAGCTGTTCGTCCATCGACCGGCCAATGCAGTCACGGTCGCTTCCGCAGACGGAGAGGCTTCTCGTCCATGCGGTATGATTATCTCGTACCCGGTCGGGTTCTGTGGCCTCCTCCAAAGCCGTGCGATAGGCGCTGTCGATCTGCCGATCTTGGGCCGAAAAGGTCGGGTCCTCGCAGACAATGGCAATGGTCTCTGACCTTGGCTGGCGGCAGTCGAAATTGGCCTGCGCCGCCGCCTCATCGGGAAGACCAAAAACGGCTCCAAAGACGACAAGACACGCCGCAGCAGCGGCCCATGGCGATTTGATCATGAAATTCCCCCGATCAGGTTGAGTGGCCGCCCTCCGCCGAAACCCACCAACCGGCAACGCCAGCGCTCAACCCGAATACATACTATAGTTGATAAACTTGACCGACCGAGACGGTCAACTGTGGCCGCATGGACATGCGGAGGCTGCTCGGCCGAAATGTGAGAAAATGTCGGGTTGAAGCCGGGCTGACGCAGGAGCAGTTGGCAGAGCGTTCCGGATTCAGCCAGCAGTACATCAGCGACATAGAGCGGGGCCTTCGCAACCCGACGATCGTCAGCCTTTACGAACTCGCACAAGCCCTCGAGACGACCCCTGTTGTCCTGATCACGCCAGATGGGGAAGAGGGCGCCGAAGGCTGAAAAACGGCCTGTCGGAGGCTGCGCATGTCCGATCAATCTCAGGCCGCAAAGTTCTTTCTAGCCGCCTTGGCCGACCGCATCCGGGATTGGCGTGAGGCCCTGGAGGTGAGCCGAGAAGCGATCGCTGAACGGTCGGGGCTGTCCGTCAGTACGATCCGCCGCATCGAAGCAGGTACTGTCGACCCGAAAGTGACCACGCTATGGGCATTGGCGAAGGCGATGGAGACGGAGGTCTGCGAGCTCGCCGACGTCAGTGGTGAAGAACTGGGGATAGCCGCTGATGGGACGCTTGAGAGCAGGTAGCACCACAGCGCCCAAGGATATGCGCAGTAGGGATGCGATCAGGCGGCCCGCTTTTGAGTGGGCTGTTTAAGAAATGACTTGAGCAGATTGTGTCCGCCTGCCGCCGCGATCTCGAGCGCGCGCTTGGCGCCTTCCTGACCGCGCACCTCGTTCAGGTCGGGCACGGGCCCGTTCGATTTCAGCGGGCCGGGCCGGGGCGCGCTCAACACCTGACTGCCCTTGAAATGGTTGATCAGGCCGATCAGCGAGCGCGGGGCCAGCACCGCCACCTCGGGCCCCGCCCAGGCGGCCTCGGGACCATTGGCCTCGGCGCAGATCAGCCCCAACCCCATGCCGTTGGCGGCAACTGCTGCAGGCAGGGCCCCGCTGACCGGCACAATCCGCCCGTCCAGACTCAGTTCACCCAGCGCGGCCCAGCCGTCCAGCGCATCGGGCGCGATCACCCCCATGGCGGCCAGCAGGGCAAGCGCGATCGGCAGGTCGAAATGGCTGCCTTCCTTGGGCAGGTCGGCGGGCGCCAGATTGGCGATGATGCGCCGCGACGGCAGGGCCAGGCCGATCCCGGAAAAGGCACCGCGCACCCGCTCGCGGCTTTCGGCCACCGCCTTGTCGGGCAGGCCGACCAGGGTGAAGCTGGCCTGGGTGCCTTCGCCGCCCAGAATCTGGACCTCGGCATCGACGCGCCGGGCATCCACCCCGTCGAACGCAACCGTCACCACCCGCGCCACCATGGCCGTCCCTCCACTCCCGCAGAATGGAACAAATCACGAACGAACGCTGGTTGTCAAACGCTGGTTGTCAAATGAGCGGGCTTCAACCCGCCGCGCGCTTCGCCTCGATCACCTGCCACATGCGCGCCGTGGCATCGATGCCGGTAAAGCGTTTCAGCTGCTGGGCCCCGGTCGGCGAGGTGACATTGATCTCGGTCATCCAGTCGCCGATCACATCGATGCCGACAAAGATCAGGCCGCGTTCTTTCAGCGTCGGGCCGATGGCGGCACAGATCTCCTTGTCGCGGGCCGTCAGCTCGACCGGCTGGGCCGTGCCGCCGACGCGCAGGTTGGAACGCACCTGATCCTTCAGCGGCACCCGGTTGATGGCGCCTACCGGCTCGCCATCGACGATCAGGATCCGCTTGTCCCCGGCCGAGACGGCGGGCAGGAATTTCTGGATGACCAGCGGATCGCGCGAGCCCATGGCGTGGATCTCGACCAGCGCTGCCAGATTGGGGTCACCCGCCTTCAGCTTGACCACGCCCGACCCGGCGGCGCCGTGCAGCGGCTTCAGCACCACATCGCCGTGGCGGGCGTGAAAGTCCGCCAGCATGTCGGCGTCGGCCGAGATCATGGTCGGCGGCGTCAAGCCCTGGAACTGCGCGACCAGCAGCTTTTCTGGCGCCGAGCGCACCTCGGCCGGGTCATTGACCACCAGGGTGTGCGGATGAATCATCTCCAGCAGATAGGTGGACGTGACATAGGCCATGTCGAAGGGCGGGTCCTGCCGCATCAGGACGACGTCGACGTCTGACCCCAGATCCAGCTTCACCCATTCCCCGAAGTCGGCGTGGTCGCCGGCCTTGTCGCGCACCTTGACCGGCCGGGCCCGGCAGAACAGCCGTCCATCCTCCAGCGCCAGGGTGCGGAAATCATAGACCCACAACCGGTGCCCGCGTGCCTGTCCGGTCAGGGCCATCAGAAAGGTGGTATCGGAGGCGATGTCGACCGCTTCCATCGGGTCCATCTGGATGGCGACCTTGAGCATGGCGGACCTTTCGGATCAGAGACGATAGCGGCTGTCGAGGTCGGTCTCGGCGGCCAGACCCCGGATATGGCGCGGCAGGCGGCCGGGCGCCAGTGCGATCAGGTCCAGCCGGAGTGTCAGGCCTTTGAGGCCGGGCCGCGCCTTGCGAACCGCGCCCGCCGCCCGCACCAGCCGTCCGTGCTGGACTGGGCCCAGCGCCTCGATGGCCGCCGCCCGCGTCGCGCGTCGCTTGACCTCTACGGCGGCCAGCACCGCCCCCTTGCGGGCGAGGATGTCCAGTTCGCCGTGATGCGTCTTCAGCCGGAAGCCGAGGATCTGATAGCCCTTCAGCATCAGCCAGATCGCCGCCGTCCATTCCGCTGCATGACCCTCCGTGTGAGCCAGCCGCCCCTTGCGCGTGCGCCCTTCGCGACGGTCGGGCGCGGTCGGGGTCACTGGCTTCTTCACTGGCCCGACAGCTCCAGCGCCCGGCGGTAGACCTGCTTCCTCGGCAGGCCAAGGCTGGCCGCCACCCGGGCGGCGGCCTCGGACACCGATCGGTCGGCCAGTTCGGCGGTCAGGGCCTGATCCAGCGTCGCCTCATCCGGCGCGACCTCATCGGCGGGGCCGATCACCACCACCATCTCGCCCTTGGGCGACTGGCAGCGCGGGTCGACCGCCACCTGGTCCAGCGGGCCGCGCACCCAGGTCTCGTGCAGCTTGGTCAGTTCGCGGGCGACCACGGCCTCGCGCGGACCCAGCACCTCGGCCATATCGGCCAGCGACACCGCCAGACGCGGACCGCTTTCGAACACCACCACGGTCTGGCCGGGCGCCTTCAGCCCCTCCAGCGCCGTCCGCCGGCCCCCCGACTTGGCCGGAAGAAAGCCCGCAAACAGCACCCGGTCACTGGGCAGGCCCGCCCCGGTCAGCGCCGCCAGCAGGCTGGACGCACCCGGAAGGGGAAAGACCGGCAGCCCGGCCTCGATCACCGCCTTGACCACCGCATAACCGGGATCGCTGACCAGCGGCGTACCCGCATCCGACACCAGCGCCACCACCTCGCCGGCCGCCAGCCGCGCCAGCACGCCCGGAATGGCGCGCACGGCGGCATGATCGTCGCAGCGCTCCAGTTTGACCCTGAGGCCATAGGCGGTCAGCAGGCGCGCGCTGACCCGCGTATCCTCGGCCAGCACCAGATCGGCGGCCGCCAGCACATCCAGCGCCCTGAGCGTCATGTCGCGCAGATTGCCGATCGGCGTCGCCACCACATACAGGCCGGGGTCGACCCGGCGCGGCGGCGGGGCGGTTCCGGACCACTGGCGGGCGGGATCGGTGTCAGTCATCGACAGACCGTGCCAGCACCCGGCGCGCCCCTCAAGCACAGATCAGGTCAGCAGGGCCTTCAACACCCCGTCCAGCACCGGACGACCGCGCGCCGTTGCCGCCACCCGCCCGTCCGAGAGGGTCAGAAAATCGTCCGCGATCAGGTCGGCCAGTCGACCCCCGGCGGGGCTCATCTGCAGCTCAGCCAGGACGGCCAGCGGCACGCCCTCGACGGTGCGCAGGCCCAGCAGCACCTTTTCTTCGGCGGCCTCGACCGGTGAAAGGGCAGTCTGTTCGGCCCAGGGCGTGCCCGCCCCGACCCCGGCGACATAGTCCGCAACGCCCCGGTGGGCGACGGTTGCCGTGCGCACGCCGTCCAGCGTCAGTCGCCCGTGCGCCCCCGGCCCGATGCCGAGATAGTCGCCGCCCCGCCAGACATGTAGATTGTGGACCGACCGCGCCGCCACGCCGCGCGCATGGTTCGACACCTCATAGGCCTCAAAGCCCGCCTGCCCGAGAACCGACTGTGTCGCCTCATAGAGGTCGGCCGCCAGATCCTCGTCGGGCGGGGTCCAGACGCCGCGCGCCACCGCCCGGCCAAAGGCCGTGCCCGGCTCTATGGTCAGCTGATAGGGCGAGATATGCTCAAAGCCGCTCTCCAGCGCCCAGACCAGTTCGCCGGTCCAGTCGCTGACGGTCTGGCCGGGCCGGGCATAGATCAGGTCGATGGACAGCCGCTCGAAATGGCGGGCGGCCAGTGCCACGGCCCGGCGGGCCTCGGCCCCCGAGTGATTGCGGCCGAGGAATTTCAGCGCCGCATCGTCCAGTGACTGCACCCCCAGCGATAGCCGGGTGACGCCCGCTGCGGCCAGCCCCGCAAACCGCTGTGCCTCTGCATCGGTGGGATTGGCCTCCAGCGTCACTTCGAGGTCGTTGCTCGCCGGAAACAGGGCCCGGGCCCGGTCCACCACCGCTGCCACAGCCTCGGGGGCCATCAGCGAGGGTGTGCCGCCGCCGAAAAAGATCGACACCAGCCGACGCGGTCCGACAAGGGCGGCCTGTGCTTCCAGATCGTCGAGCAGGGCGGCGACCAGCCCCGCCATCTCGCCCTCGCGCCCCCGGGCCCGCACCACGTTGAAATCGCAATAGGGACAGATGCGCGCGCAATACGGCCAGTGGACATAGAGGGCCGGACTGTCGGGCGTGTCAGTCAATCAGGGCGTCTTTCAGCAGGTCAAAGGCCCGGGCACGGTGGCTGATCCCGTCCTTGAAGGCGGGCTCCATCTCGCCGAAGGTCTGGTCGTGGCCTTGGGGCACGAAGATCGGATCATAGCCAAAGCCCCGGTCGCCGCGCGGCGGGAAGGTCAGGGTCCCGTCGACCCGGCCCTCGACCACCACGGCTGGCCCCTGCGGCCAGGCCACCGCGAGGGCGGAGGTGAACCAGGCCGCCCGGTCGTCCGAGCCGATCTCCTCAAGCCTTTGCTCGACCTTGGCCATGGCGTGGGAGAAATCCTTCTCCGGACCGGCCCAGCGCGCCGAAAAAATGCCCGGTGCCCCGTCCAGCGCCCGCACTGAGAGACCCGAGTCATCCGCCAGCGCCACAAGGCCCGAGGCCTCGGCCGCATGGCGGGCTTTCAGCAGCGCATTGCCGCAAAAGGTCGTCTCGGTTTCGTCCGGTTCGGGCAGATTTTGATCACTCATTGTGACGACGTCGTAATTTCCATCCAGCAGGGCCGCGATCTCGACCGCCTTGCCCGGATTGTGGGTCGCGACCAGCAACCGCATCCCCTTGATTAATTTGAGATTCATGAGGCGACACTTTCAAACGGGCAGGATTGCCAAAGTTTAACATCGTTAAACGATATGTAACGTGATTTTTTGCCGCGGCAGGCCTATCTATTATTTCAAGGACGCGGGGTTGCAGCGTTCTTGTCAAAGGCTCATAGCGCAACCACATTGCTGATCTGAACAAAAACACGCAAAACCAGCCCTCTCAGGGGCAAGATGGAGAACTACAATGAACACCATGCCTGTCACCATGCTGATGGACCGTATCGGTCACGTCGTGCTGAACGTCGCCCTGCTGGCCGCCATGCCGACCGCCCTGGTCGCCATTCTGGTCCAGTCCTTCTGATCCGGCCCGCCTTGAAGTCCTCGACTTTGACGCTGCAGACAAACACCGCGATTGTAAAATCCGCGCGGGCCTGAACGGCCGGATACCCGCGCGGCGATCGCCCCTGATCGTCCCTTGTCGATCCGGCCGGCGAGATCCCCGATGCGCCCACCTTCGCTTCGCTTCGCCTCCCGCCTCGGCACCCGGCTGGGACAGGGCCTGCCCGGTTTTCGGGCCCTTGGCCCCGGCTCCGTGTCCAGCCTGCTCAAGACCGCCCTCGACATCACCTATGGGCTGCTGATCTTCCTGACCTTGCTGACCTGCCTGGTCTTTGCCGTGGTCGCCATCATTCCGATGGACCAGGTCGGCCTGACTGTCACCTCTGACACCGGCGGCACCCGTATTCCCCTGCCGCGCGCCCATGCCCTGTTCGGGATCGGCGCCTTCGTCGGCTATTTTGGCGGTTTCGCCCTGATCCTGCGCCATCTGCGGCGCATCTTTCGTACCCTGACGCTGGGCGACCCCTTCCATCCCGACAATGTCAGCCGCCTGAAGCAGGTCGGCTATATCCTCGCCATCGTCACCGGCGGCGTCTGGCTGGGCCAGCTGCTGGTGTCGCGCCTCGTGCGGGGCGTGATGGACCCGCCCAGCCTGTTCAATCTGGTGACCCCGGCCTTTTCCGTGCTCGTCGTGTTCGTCCTCGCCGAGGTCTTCCGTGAAGGCGCCCGGCTGAGGCGCGAATCCGAACTGACGATCTGATCCGCATCGACTAGAGTTTCCCCATGGCCATCCGCGTCCAACTTGATCGACTGCTGCAGGAGCGGCGCATGTCCCTGACGGAGCTCAGCGACCGCGTCGGTGTGACCGTGGCCAATCTGTCCATCCTCAAGACCGGAAAGGCGCGCGCCGTCCGGTTCTCGACGCTGGACGCCCTGTGCCGCGAACTGGGCTGCCAGCCCGGCGATCTGCTGTCCCGCGATCCGGGCCCGGCCGGGGTGGGGGACGAACCGGTCGATGACCCGCAAATCTGATCGCCCAACTGAAGATGGCGAACGACTGTGGCAGCGCGTGGCCTCAACCGTCACGCCGCTGGCCCCGCGCCGCATGCCGGTCCCCCCGCCCATAGCCGTCCAGACCGCCCCCACGAATCGGCCCCGGCCAGCCTCCGGAGGGGCTCCAGCCCCCTTGCCATCGCCCGCGCCCCGGCCCCAGTCGGCACCGTCCGATCTGGACCCTCGCCGCCACCGCCGCGTGTCGCGCGAGCGAGAGCCGATCGAGGCGCGTCTGGATCTGCACGGCCATGGCCGCTTCCAGGCCGAGGACGTACTGACCGGCTTTTTGTTGCGCGCGCACCAGCGCGGCCTGCGCGTAGTGCTGGTCATCACCGGACACGGCCGCCGGGCCGGCGGCGGAGAGGGCGTCATTCGCGCCTCCCTGCCCGAATGGTTGCGCAGCCATGCCCTGCGCGGCGTCGTGGCCGCCTACGCCCCGGCGCACCGGCGTCACGGCGGCGAGGGGGCCTGGTACATCACGCTCAAACGCAGCTGACGCAAGAAAAGCGGCCCGGAAGCGAAAGCCTCCGGGCCGCAGGTCGATTGGGGATTTTACAGGAAGACCGCCGGGGTTATGCGGCCTTCTTCTCGATCTTCGGCTGGGCCTTCGGTTCGGCCTTGCCCTCAATCGTCGGGGAGCCGGTGACGATCTCGATCCGGCGGGGCTTGAGCGCCTCGGGCAGCTCGCGCTTCAGATCGACGGTCAGCAGGCCGTTCACCAGCCGGGCCTCGGTCACCACCACATAGTCGGCCAGCTGAAAGCGACGCTCAAAGTCGCGCTCGGCCAGGCCGCGATGCAGATAGGTCCGGTCCTCGCCGGTGGTCGCCTTCTTGCCCGTGACGGTCAGCAGGTTTTCCTTGACCTCCATCGTCAGCTCTTCCGGGGCAAAGCCCGCCACGGCCAGTTCGATCCGGTAGGCGTTCTCGCCTGTCGTCTCGATATTATAGGGGGGCCACCCCGCTTCGCTGGTGCGCGCGGCGCTTTCCAGCATGCCGGCCAGACGGTCAAAGCCGACGGCGGAACGGTAGAGGGGGGTCAGGTCATAGGTACGCATATCATCCTCCTGGGATCAGCAAGGTTGAACCGCCCGGCGATTTGCCCGGACGGCGGGGTTATGGGCGACACGACCCGCTCTGCGGCGTCGCTCGTCCCGGGAGCCCGACATCGGCGCTCCCGGTCAGGGATTTGGGGTGACACAGGGCGACGTCAAGAGGGCCCACGCCGCCGACTGCATTTTTGGCGCGACGATTTGTCTCCCCCGGAAAAGCTATCCGGCTTGCCCTCCGGGCGCAGCCGCTTAAGGCTGAGGGTCACCTTTCAGCATGACCGGATCCGTCCCATGACCCACGCCCTTCGCCCGCTTGTCCTGATGGCCACCGTCGCCGGTCTGGCGCTCGCATCGTCGGCTGTCGCCCAGACGTCCCGCGCTGCCCAGGACCCGGCACTGATCCAGCCGATGACCCAGGAAGACGAGGTGCTGAAGGCGGCCATCGCCTCGGGCAGCCGCTCCGAAGCCGACCGGGCCCGCGACGTCTATCGCCGCCCATACGAGAGCCTGACCTTCTGGGGCCTGCAGCCCGGCCAGACCGTGGTCGAGATCCAGCCCGGCGCCAACGGCTGGTGGACCCAGATCCTGCAGCCGTATGCCGAGGCCACCGGCGGGACCTATGTGCCGGTCAACCGTATCCAGGACGGCCTGGGCGTGTCCGACGGCTCGGCCGATTTCATCCTGGTGGCGCGCGCCTTTCACAACTGGCACCGCGCCGGGCGCACGGACGAGTTCATGGCCATGTTCTTCGCCGGCCTGAAGCCCGGCGGCATTCTGGCGGTGGAACAGCACCGCGCACCCGAAGGCAGCGACGTCGATCAAAGCGCCCCGACCGGCTATGTGCCCGAGTCCTACGTCATCGCCGCCGCCTTGGCGGCCGGGTTTGAACTGGACGCGTCCAGCGATCTCAATGCCAATCCGGCCGATGACCACAGCCATCCGTTCGGCGTCTGGACCCTGCCGCCGGTACGCCGCAGCGAGCAGGACGGTCGCGTCCTGACCGAGGCCGAGCGGGCCGCCTATGACGCCATCGGCGAAAGCGACCGGATGACCCTGCGCTTTCGCAAGCCGGAATGATTGCACACGGCGGCTTTGACCCTGCCTGCGAAGCTGGCTAAGCCGGTCGGGCCGTCGGCCTGCCCGGCGTCGCCCACCCGTGACCGAGCCGAGAAAGTGTCCCAGGAACGCGACATGTCCGATCCGACCTTCCGAGCCGCCCGGTTGCCTGCCTCTGGCCTGATGCGACCGTCACGCCGCGGCCTGATCCTCGGCGCCGGCATGGCCGGTCTGGTCGCGGCCTGCGATAACCGCAAGAAGGCCGCCGAGCCGGCACCGGATACTCCCGCCGTTCCCGAGGGTCCGCCTGAGGGCAGTCTCGCCTGGGCCATCGCCGGCGCCTGGCGCGGGGAAGAGAGAGCGCGCGATGAATGGCGCCACCCGTTCGAGACCCTGCGCTTCTTCGACCTGCAGCCCAAGATGACCGTGGTCGACTTCTGGCCGGGCAGCGGCTGGTACACAGAGATTCTCGCCCCCTATCTGGCATATAATGGCGGGAAATATGTGGCCGTGAACTTCCAGGCCGGCCTCGGCAATGATCCGGCCCAGGCGGCTCTGGTCACCGCCTATGAACAGCGGTTCGGTGCCAACCCCCGCCTGTATGGCGAGATCGAGTACAGCGACTTTGGCCCCACCAGCGGCCCGGTGGCCGAGGCCAACACCGCCGATCTGGTGCTGTTCATGAGCCGGCTGCACTACTGGATGGCGGCCGGCATCGCCGAGAAAGCCTTTGCCGACGCCTATTCCGTGCTGCGTCCGGGCGCGACACTGGGCATTGAGCAGCACCGCCTGTCCGCCGAGAAAGACCAGGACCCGATCGCCGCCAGCGGCTATGTCCAGGAGGCCTATGTCCGCCAGCTGGCGGCCGAGGCCGGCTTTATCTTTGTGTCCGCTTCCGAAATCAACGCGAATGAAAGGGATGACCGCGATCATCCCTTCGGCGTCGACACCCTGCCCCCGATGCGGCTGACCGCACCCCAGGGCCAGCCGCCGGACCCGGACTTCGATCGCACGGAATATGATGAAATCGGCGAGAGCGATCGGATGACGCTCAAATTCAGGAAGCCCGAGTGAACCGAGTCGCTGCCTATGCTGCCAATGCCCCCCTGATGGGCGTTCCCGGAGCGTCGCCGCCGCCGCATGGCGAGGGCGAATGGTTCCGGGGCGCGGGCGGCCTGCGCCTGCGCGCGGCCTTCTGGACGCCCTCCACCCTGGTGGCGGCCAAACCGCGCGGCACGGTCATCCTCAGCCCCGGTCGCACCGAGCCGATCGAGAAATACTTCGAACTGATCGGCAATCTGTTGGCGCGCGGCTTTTGCGTTCTGGCGCACGACTGGCGCGGGCAGGGGCTGTCGGCGCGGCTGCTGCCCGACCGGCTTAAGGGGCACGCCCGGGCGGTCGAGGAATTCCTCGACGACTATGCCCGCCTGCTGGACGCGTTCGAGGAACGGGCGCCAAAGCCCTGGATCATGGTCGGCCATTCCATGGGCGGCGCGCTGAACCTGATGAGCCTGCAGATGGGCGAGAGCCGCATCTCCGGCGCGTTGCTGAGCGCGCCCATGCTCAAGATCAAGACCGGCAAGCGCTCGATGTGGTCGGTCAAGCTGGCGGTGCGCTGGAACCTGCGCCACGGCAAGGCCGGCGACTATGTGCTGGACGATCCGGACGATCCCTTCGAGCACAGCTTCGAGAACGATGCCCTGACCTCGGACGAGACCCGCTATGAGCTGTGGCGGCAGCAGCTGTACGCCTGTCCCCACCTGGCAGTCGGCGGCCCGACCTGGGGCTGGCTGGGCTTTGCCATCGACCTCGGCGAACGGGCGCTAAAGCCCAAGGCGCTCAAGGCCGTGAAGATCCCGGTCGCCATCGTCCAGCCGGGCGAGGACGACCGCGTCTGGAAGCAGACCAACCGCTGGGCCTCCAAGCGGCTCGGGCGTGGGCGCTATGTCGAGGTGCCGGGCGCGAAGCACGAGGTGCTGATGGAGACCGACCCCATGCGGGCCGTCTTTCTCGAGGAGTTCGACGCCATGGCGGACTATGTCTCGCCGGTGCAGGACCTGTCGCCGACGCCTCAACCCAAGGCCGACCCGCTGGCCATGCCGGAAACCCCCGGACAGCAGGCCTCCTAGAGGGCGGCGTAGAGCGCGCGGATCAGGGCCGCCGGCCTCGGATCCCCGATCAGATGCGGCGACTGGCGGGTCATGACATAGGCGGCGGCCAGCCTGGTCACAGGGTCGGCGAAGGCACACGATCCGCCCCAGCCACAATGGCCGACGGTCTCGGGATTGGGACCGAACACTGCCCCCCCGCCCTGATTGCGCATGACTCCGGCGCCCCACGACAGGTCAAAGGGCAGCACCCGGTCCGGCCCGGAAATCCGTTGTTGCATCAGGGCCGTGCGCGTCGCCGGCGACAGGGTCTTGCCCGCCACCCCTTCCGGCAGGGCCAACGCCAGCATGCGGGCCAGGGCCTCGGCGGTGGCATGCATATTGGCCGAGGGGATCTCCATCTTGCGCCACTCTGCCGATCCGCGTCCGGCGGGGGCCGAGCCCTTGTCGAGGAAGGCCGCTGTCTTGATGGCGTCGATCGGTCCCAGATCGGGCGCGGCGGTCGGCTTCTTCATGCGGGCGACGCGGGCGTGCTCGGCCTCGGGCAGGCCCAGCCACAGGTCCAGCCCCGCAGGATCGGCAAAGTCGGCCTTCAGCGCCTGCCCCATCGTTCGGCCGTCGGCGCGGCGGAACACTTCGCCCGCGAGATAACCGACCGTGATCGGGTGATAGCCCGAGGCCGTGCCTGGTTCCCACAGCGGGGCCTGACGGCACAGGACCTCCAGCACCTTTTCCGGCTCGAACCACAGGGTGGGGTCGATGGCCGGAGACGGTCCTGCAAGGCCGGCCTGATGGCTCATCAGCTGGGCCAGGGTGATGTCCGCCTTGCCCGCCTGACCGAACTCGGGCCAGATCGCCGCGACCGGTGCCTCATAGTTCAGAAGGCCGCGCTCGACCGCCCAGCCAATCATCAGCGCCATGACCGCCTTGCCGGTCGAGAACACGGGGGCGAGGGTGTCCGGCCCGAACGGCTGGTCGCGGACGCTGTCGGCCTGCCCGCCCCACAGGTCCAGTACCACCTCGCCCGCGCGACAGACGGTGAAGCGCGCGCCGACCTCGTCCAGCCCCTCGGGGCCGTCGGTGAAGTTGCGGGCGAAGGCGTCCCTGACCGGGGCGAAGCGGTCGGGACAGGTGCCGTGGATCTCGGGGGCGTCGGTCATTCCGCTTCCCTAACGGGGCCGGCGCCCGCGATCCAGTCCAGCGCGGCGTCGGCGGCGACCACGCCGGACGCCATCACCGCCTGCAGCAGATAGCCACCGGTCGGGGCCTCCCAGTCCAGCAGTTCGCCCGCCACAAATAACCCCGGCTGATCCACGACCATCAGACCCGGCGTCAGCGCCGCCAGGTCAATCCCGCCCGCGCTGGAAATGGCGCGCTCCAGTCCCTGAAGGCCGGTGATCGCCAGCGGCACACCTTTGAGACGCTCGGCCAGCGCCCGGTCGTTGGCCCCGGCAGGCAGGGGCGACGCCTGACGCAGCAGGGCAGCCTCGACCGGCCTCAGGCGTGCGGCACGACGCAGGCGATTGGCGCGCGACAGGCTGGCCGGCGCCTTGGCCAGCCGGGCCGCGAGCGCCTCGGCCGTCTCGGACGGTCGCAGGTCAATATAGAGCCGGGCCGGCTCGCCGCCGTCCTGCGCCTTGGCCAGCGCCTGACGCAGCTCCGGGCCGAGGTCATAGATGGCGCCGCCCTCCAGCCCGTATCGGGTCACCATGGCCTCGCCGCGGACCCGGCGTCGCTCGAGCGTCAGGGCCACGGCCTTGAGTGGCTGACCGGCATGGGCCGCGATGAACTCCTCCGACCAGTCCAGCCGCACCCCGACATTGGCGGGCCGGAAGCCGGTGCAGGGGACGCCGAGGTCGGCCAGCACACCCCGGCCCTGTCCGTCCGACCCCAGCCGGGGCCAGCTGGCGCCGCCGGTCGCCACCACCACCGCCCGGGCCGGGATACGGCGACTCTCGCCGGCCTGCTCGAACACGGGCGCGCCATTTTCGAACCCGATCCAGCGAGAGCCGCTGTGCAGGGTCACGCCCTGATCCTGCAGACGCTGCAGCCATGCCCGCAGCAGGGGTGAGGCCTTCATCGCCTTGGGGAAGACCCGCCCGCTGGACCCAACAAAGGTCTCGGCGCCCAATCCGTCGGCCCAGTCGCGCAGATCCTGCGGCCCGAAGCGGGACAGCCAGTCCATGACCCCCGGTGCCGCCTCGCCATAGCGGGCGGGGAAGCGGTCCAGCGGCTCGCTGTGGGTCAGGTTCAGCCCGCCACGCCCGGCCATCAGGAGCTTGCGCGCCGGCGAGGGCATGCTCTCATGCACTTCGACCGTCAGGCCCGCCGACGACAGCCGCTCGGCCACCATCAGCCCGGCGGGCCCCGCGCCGATGACGACGACGGGCGATCGGGGACCGGTGTCAGGGTGAAAGGCGAGCGAAGAGGTCACACCATGGGCCTTAAAGGATCCCGGCGGGGCAGGCGAGGGTGCGTCGGCCCGAACGGCCCAGCTATCCGGGCGCAGACAGAATTGCCATGCGTATTCAACAACCCTGCCGCTTCCCGAGCCCTTCTGTCCGACCGGGCCGGCATCTCCCCCATACTATGCGGTTGCCACGCGGCCTGCCGGACGGGGGTGCGAAATCAGACCATTCAGACGGTTCAGACGGTATTTTCCACGACCCCCGGCCCAGACCACCCCCTCACGATTACGCCATGCCCGATAATCCTTTTGCAGTGCCTCACGAACTATGCTGCGCTGCATTGTAAGGCAGGCCATCCGCCGCCATTTGAAGAGACGCATGCTCTACTCCCTTCACGAATTCTCCTACTACTCCGCCGCGCCGTATCGACTGGGGGCCCAGCTGGCCCGGTCGTTCTGGTCCTCGCCCTTCAATCCGGCCGCCGAGACCGCCATCGGGCGCACCGCCTATGCCGCCGCCGAGGTGTTCGAGGGGCTGACGCGTCGCTATGGCAAGCCAGCCTGGAATCTGGACGTGGTCACCATCGACAACCTGCCGGTGCGCACGACCCAGCAGACCATCTGGACCTCGCCCTGGTGCCGGTTGATCCGCTTTGCCCGGGATCTCGGCGACCTCAAGCGGGCCGGCAAGCCGGCCGACGGCCCGGCCGTGCTGATCGTGGCGCCCCTGTCGGGCCACTATGCCACCCTGTTGCGCGGCACGGTCGAGGGCTTCCTCCAGGACCACGACGTCTATGTCACCGACTGGGTCAACGCCCGTCAGGTGCCGATGCTGGAAGGCCGGTTCGACTTCTTCGACTACATCGACCACATCCGCGAGATGCTGACCGCCATCGGCCCGCGCGTCCACGTCGTGGGCGTCTGCCAGCCGGGGCCGCCGGTGCTGGCCGCCTGTGCCCTGATGGCCGAGGACATGGACCCGCACCGCCCGCTCAGCATGACCTATATGGGCTCGCCCATCGATGCGCGGCTGTCGCCGACCGTCACGAACCGTCTGGCCGAGGCCCGGCCCTTCGCCTGGTTCCGCTCGAACATGATCCACACCGTGCCCCTGCCCTATCCGGGCGCCGGACGGCGGGTCTATCCGGGCTTTGTCCAGCTCTACAGCTTCATGTCGATGAACGAGGATCGCCACCGCGACGCCCAGCACGACTATTTCCAGAACCTGGTCGCGGGCGACGGCGACGAGGTCCAGAAGCACGAGGAATTCTACGACGAATATCTGTCGGTTCTGGACCTGACCGAGGAATTCTATCTCCAGACCATCGACATCGTCTTCCAGAACCACCTGCTGGCCCGCAACGAACTGGAACACCGGGGCCGCAAGGTCGATCTGACGAAGATCACGGACATCGGCCTGATGACGGTCGAGGGCGAAAAGGACGACATCTCCGGCGTCGGCCAGACCCAGGCGGCGCATGGCCTGTGCCCCAATGTGCCCGAGGACCGGCGCACCCTCTATGTCCACCCTGAGGTGGGCCACTACGGCGTGTTCAACGGTCGCCGCTTCCGCGATGACATCTACCCCCGGGTGCGCGATTTCATCGCCCGCAACGAGGCCGCCGGTGACGTATCGCGACGGGCAGCGGCTTAGCCTCGAGGCGGACGGCGCGCCGCTGCGCCTGTCGGTCAACCGGCGGGCCCGCCGCGTGTCGATCCGCATCGACGCCCGCGCGGGTGAGGCCGTGCTGGTCGCGCCCAGCGAGCGCAGGCTTGCGGATGCCGTTGCCTTTGCCCGCACCCGCACCGACTGGATCCGCGAGCGGCTGGCGGACCGCCCCGCGCCCGTCGGCCTCGCGCCGGGCCAACGCCTGTCGGTGGAGGGCGAGGACGTCACGCTCGCGACCCTGCCCGGCGCCGGCGCCGCTCGCCTGACCGACACTCCGGACGGCCCGGTTCTGGCGGCGGGGGGTGAGGGCGCGGCCTGGAGCCGGCGCATCCTGACCTTCCTCAAGCGCCGGGCCCGAGAGGTGCTGATGGCCCGGACCGAGGTCCACTGCCGGACGCTGGGCCTGCCGCTGCCGAAGGTCTCCATCAATGACCCCCGCTCGCGCTGGGGCTCCTGCACCCCGGGCCGGGGCACGATCCGCTACTCGTGGCGGGTGATTCTCGCGCCTCCTGCCGTGCTGGACTATCTGGCCGCGCACGAGGTCGCCCATCTGGTCCACGGCGACCACAGCCCCCGCTTCTGGGCGGTCGTGGCCCAGCTGATCGGCGACCCGGCGCCGCACCGCGCCTGGCTGAGACAGCACGGCGCGGGTCTGCACGCCCTGGCGGTCTAGAAGAAGAGCGGGTCGGCCTTTTTCTCGGGCGGCAGGCCCGGTTCAGGCCGCTGGACTTCCGGATCCCGCCGCTCGGGCTGGGGCGTGGTCGGGCGGATGACCGGCTGGTCGGGCGAGGGCCGCTCGGGCTGACGCGGCTCCGGCGTCGGCTCGATGCCGCGCTCGATCTCATCGGCATAGGGGTCTTCCATCGCACCGATCAGCTCACCGACCGCATCGGGCGGCTGCCAGCCCTCGGGCAGGGGCGGGCCGTCCGGGATACGCGGCGCGTCCAGCCGGGGCAGGGCGGCGGTCATGAAGGCGCGCCAGATGGCCGCCGGGGCCTGTCCGCCGGTCACGCCGCGCATGGCCGTGTTGTCGTCCTTGCCGACCCAGACCGCCGTGACGAAGCCACCCGTGTAGCCGACGAACCAGGCGTCCTTGTAGTCCGAGGTCGTGCCCGTCTTGCCCGCCAGATCCCGCCCGGAGATGGCCACCGACCGCGCCGTGCCCGAGGTGATCACTCCGCGCAGCATGTCGTTCATGTACAGCAGGGGCGGGTTGGCGATGGCCTGGATCGGCCGGCTCTCGCGGGCCGAGCGCTGATAGATCACCCGCCCCTCGCGGGTGCGGATGCGGCTGATGCCATAGGCCGTGACCCGCTTGCCGCCATTGGCAAAGGCATCATAGGCCTGGGCCATCTCGACGGGCGAGACCTCGACGGCCCCCAGCGCCATGGCGGGCTCAAGCCCGATGCGGCTGGTGATCCCCAGCCGCCGCGCCGTGCGGGAGACATTGTCGCGGCCCAGACTGTCGGCCAGCGAGACCGCCACCGTATTGGTCGACTGGGCAACCGCGTTCGACAGGGTCGTGCGACCGATGAACTGGCCGGAGTAGTTGCGGGGCTCCCACGATCCGATGCGGATCGGCTCGTCGATCACCGGAGTCTGGGGCGTGTAGCCGGCCTCGACGGCCGTCAGATAGACGAAGGGCTTGAAGGCCGATCCCGCCTGACGCCTCGCGTCGACGGCCCGGTTGAACTGGCTGTCGGCATAGGAGGCGCCGCCGATCATGGCGCGCACCCGCCCGTCGCCGTCCAGTGCCACGAGGGCGGCCTGTTCTACCCCGCGCGAGGCATTCTCTCGCAGCACGCCGGTGACGGCCCGCTCGGCGGCGGTCTGCAGCGTCAGGTCCAGGGTCGTCTCGACAATCAGGTCCTCGGTCGGCTCCCCGACCAGGCCCCGGATCTCCTTGTCCAGCCAGTCGACGAAATACTGGGCGTGCTGGGTCGCCAGCGTCCGCGACACCCGCACAGGCTCAAGCACGGCGGCGGCCCGCTGCTCGGGCGTGATGACCCCGCTCTCTTCCATCTCGTCGAGCACGACGGTGGCACGCGCGGCGGCGCGTTCGCTCTCCGACACCGGGGAATAGCGCGACGGGGCCTTCAGCAGGCCGGCCAGCAGCGCGGCCTCACCGACCGTCAGGTCCTTGGCCGACTTGTCGAAATAGCGCTGTGACGCCGCCTCGATGCCATAGGCCCCGGCTCCGAAATAGACCCGGTTGAGGTACAGGGCGAGGATCTCGTCCTTCGAGAATTTCATCTCCAGCCAGACGGCCAGCATCAGCTCCTGGCCCTTGCGGCGCAGGGTCTGATCCGGCGTCAGGAACAGGTTCTTGGCCAGTTGCTGGGTGATGGTCGAGCCGCCCTGGACCACCCGGCCGGCGCGCATATTGGCGACCATGGCGCGAACCATGCCGACGGGATCAAAGCCGGGGTGCCAGCGGAAGCGCTGGTCCTCGATGGCGATGAAGGCCGCTGGCACATAGTCGGGCAGGGCCTCAAGGTCGGCAGGCGGGGCCTGCTGGCTGCCGCGCACGGCGATCAGGGCGCCGTTCCGGTCCAGATAGGTCACCGAGGGCTGGCGGTCGATGTCGTAGAGGGCGGAGGTGTCCGGCAGGCCGCGGGCGAACACGGCGAAGAAGACGACCAGGAAGATCAGACCCCAGACGCCGGCCACGACGCTCCAGTACAGGATACGCTGCAACAGGTTACGCTGGCCCGTTCCACCGGGGCCGCGCTTCAGTCGATCCAGAAAGGCGTTGCCCGCCATCGTCACCCTCTCGGCCGTTCAATGCCCCTCAACGCTTCTAGCGCCGAAAAGCGATAACGGAAATCACCCCGGAAACCTTGTCAGGTCACCTTCCGGGGGATTTCCGTCGAAAGCATGACAATGGCGACGATCAGTCGAGAAAGTCGTTAATCGCCGCGGCCAGCGCATCTGGTTGATCCTGCATGATGAAGTGGGCGCTGTCGTCGATGCGGGTCAGGACCACGCCCTCCAGATTGGCGAACGAGGCCGCATAGATCCCGTCTGTGATCTCGGCTGTCATTCCGGGGTTGTTGAAGGTGACATAGATCACCTCGGTCGGGGCCGTGATCGCCGCCAGTTCGGGGCGCAGGTCGGTGACGATCAGCTCGCGCATGGCCCGCCCGGCAACGTCGGGATCGCTGGTGACGCTGTGCTCGATCGGCCCGGCGCGCAGGCTCTCGGTCTGGACCATGCCGGTGATGCTGGCCGTGGCCGAGGCCCGCCATTGCTCGGGGGTCGAGGCCGCCATGCCCGCGCCGATCTGGTCGGCGATCGGGGTGACGGAGGCGGGGGTGGCGGCGGCGCCGCCGAAGATGTTGCCCATGAAGGGGATCATGTCGATGACGACGAGGCGGTCGACGAGGTCGGGGTGGCGGGAGGCCAGCATCATGGCAATGGTGCCGCCCATGGAATGGCCAACAACTACAGCGTCTTCGAGGCCTTGTTCGCGGATGTAGCGGGCGATGTCCTCGGCGACGGGGGCCGAGACGGGGCCGTCGATGTTGTCCATGGCCGGAGCCCCGGCGAAGCCCTGAATATGGATCATATGGACGCGCCAGTCGCCCTCAAGCCGCGCGACCAGCGGCTCCCAGATGTCGGGATGCGAGGTCAGGCCGGGGATCAGGATGATGTCGCGCCCCTCGCCCTCGACCCGCACGTGAAAGCGGCCCGACTCGAAATCGGCATGGACATGGCCATGGTCGGCCGGCGCGGCCGCCGGCGTCTGGGCACAGGCCGCGAGCGGCATCATGACAAGGGCGGCGGCGAGGAGAAGGCTTTTCATGCGGGATATCCAACTGGCGTTGCGGCGGCTCTGGTCCTAACACTAGCCGACATGACGGCCGTTGAGACCCCCTCCCCGACAGAGACCCGCACCAGGGCAGCCCCCTTGCCGTTCGGACGCGGTTTTCTGAAGGACACCTGGTATTTCGTCGAGACCGCCGCGGCGCTCAAGCCCGGCCGCCAGGCCCGCTATATGCTGCAGGACGAGCCGGTCCTGCTGGGCCGCACCCGCTTGGGTCAGCTCTATGCCCTGCGCGACATCTGCCCCCACCGGGCCGCCCCCCTGTCGGCCGGCCGACAGGTCGAGCATGCGGGCGAGGGCGAGACGATCGAATGCCCCTATCACGGCTGGCGGTTCCGGCTGAACGGCCAGTGCGCGGCCATCCCGTCCCTGACCGACGACGCCGAGTTCGAGGTCGACCGCATCCGCGTGCGCGCCTATCCGGTCGCGGAAGGCCAGGGGATGGTGTTCGTCTGGATCGCCTCCGACCCGCGCCGCCCGGCCGAGCCTGACCATCCGCCGCCGACCTTTCCGGGCGCCGACGGCCCCGCCCCGCGTCTGGTCGAGGCCATGGTCTTCGACAGCCATATCGACCATGCGGTGGTCGGCCTGATGGACCCGGCCCACGGCCCCTATGTCCATCAGCAATGGTGGTGGCGCTCGCGCCACTCCATGCACGACAAGCAAAAGGCGTTCGAACCGCGCGAGCAGGGCTTTGCCATGGTCCGCCACCGCCCCTCATCCAACAGCCGCGCTTACAAGCTGCTGGGCGGTACGCCCGAGACCGAGATCACCTTCCGCCTGCCCGGCTATCGCTGGGAGCACATCCAGGTGGGCGACAAACAGGTGCTGGGCCTGACGTGCCTGACGCCCGAGACGGCCGACCGCACCCGCATCACCCAGCTGTTCTGGTCGGACCACTGGATCTTTGCCCTGGCCCGGCCGATCATGCGGCAAGGGGTGCGCGCCTTCCTGAAACAGGACGGCGGCATGGTGAACCTGCAGAACATGGGCCTCGCCTTCGACCCCGCCATGCTGTGGATCGACGACGCCGACCGTCAGGCCAAATGGTACCAGCAGCTAAAACGCGAATGGGCCAGCAGCCGCGCCGAGGGGCGGGCGTTTGTTAATCCGGTCAAGCCCGAAACCCTGAGGTGGAAGAGTTGAAGGGTTGGCCTTCCAGCCCGAAGGTCCCGTCGGGCACGGCCTCCGCGCCCGCCGAGTGGCGTCAGCCGCCACTGCGCTTTTTGCCAAGGTTGTCGCCGACGCGCGGAGTCGGGGCGTCCCTTGCCGTGGACGGGACGTCGTCGCCATCCATAGGGGCAGCGGGGCGAAGGCCAGGTTGATCGCCGAACACAACGAAGCCGGAGACCGCGAGCGTGCCTATGATGCAGAACGCGATGAACAGTTTGAAACCCGGCGACAGTGATTTTTTGGGACGGCTCATTGGTGCCTCCAGTCTGATGTCGACCCGTGATACCTGAGAATGCCGCCTCTGCCCTGCCGAAAATTCATCAGGCGGTTCCCGAATGCAGGGTCAGTCGGACACGCCTAATGACTCCAGAGGGGTCCACGATCTTTCCGTCGTCCCGTACGCGGGCTTGACGTTCATAGACCGGCGTTGGCCGACCCTCACCAGCCGCCATCTCTGCGCGCCGAACCCGCGCAGCGAAAAGGCCGCGACGAGGGTCGCGGCCTTTCCGGGGGATCGCCGGGGGGACGGTCCGGTTAGCGGGCGCGCTGGCCGGACAGGATGATGTCGATCTGCTGCTCGAGGTGCGACTTGAGGGTGTCGATCGTCCAGCTGTCGTAGGCGGCGCGGCGATAGTTCGAGAGGTAGGCGACCCAGACCAGTTCGGTGACCAGGGCGGCGTCCGTGGTGGGCTTGAGTTCACCCGCCTTGATGGCGTCGGCGACGAGGCTTTCGAGGCCTTCGATGACTGGGGCGATCAGTTCGCGGCCCTTCCGGGCGTCCTGCAGCGGCTGGTGCCAGGCGCGGGCGACGACGGCCTGGACGAGGGGAAGCTGGTCCAGCGTCGCCTCATAGCCGGCGACAAAGCCGCCGAGCAGGCGCGACTTGAGGTCGGTGCCGGTCTTGATGCCGCGCGTCAGGGCCTCGGCCAGACGGGCCAGATCCTCGGCCAGCACGGTGTCGAACAGTTCCGACTTGTCATGGAAGTTGGCGAAGACGGCGCCGGTCGACATGCCGGCCTCGCGGGCGATGTCGCGGATGGTGGCGGCGTCATAGCCGCGCTGGGCGAACAGATTGCGGGCGGCCTCGATGACCTTGCCGCGCGTGCGCTGCTTGGCCACCTGGCGGCGGTTCAGCGGGCGGGCGCCCGTGTCCGAGCCTTGGGCTTCGGGGGCATCGACGGGCGGGTTCAGAACAATATCACGCATGAAAGGGGGGCACTCACAGGGGCTTTGGCGGTCAGGCCGGATCAGGCTCCTGACCGGAACGACCGTTGGGGGCAGAGGGTTGCTGTCGCCGGGGAGGGCGGAAACGGCGCTTTCAACACCGAACCATGACCAAAATGCGAACGGCCGGGCTTAACCCTCGCCCTCAGGCTCTGGATCGGTGCGGCCGGTGGTCGCAGCCGACACATGACGGCGCAGGGCCCGGTTGGGTCGCGCGGAGGTTCCGGGCTGGGCGGCCTGGAACAGATCGCGGTAGCGGTCGCGCCGCTCATGGATCGAGGCCAGCACCAGCCCCATGGGCACGCCGAGGTCAACCAGGGTGTTCTCGGCCAGCTGCAGACTGGCCTCGGTGGTTTCGGGGACCGCGTCGGTGACGCCATAGCTGTAGAGGCGCACCGCGTGGCGGTCGTCGCGGGCGCGGGCGATGATGATCAGGTCCTTGCGCAGGGCCCGGGCCGCCTGGACCACCTCATCCACCTTGCCGGGGGCGTCCATGGTCACGACCAGCGCCCGGGCGGTGGCGATGTTGCACAGCTCCAGCATCTCGCGGCGACCGGCGTCTCCGTAGTGGACATTCAGCCCCTCGCGCCGGGCGCCGGCGACGATCCCCGGCTCGGTATCGAGGGCGACGAAGGTCTGGTTGTGCTCGGTCAGCATCTCTCCGATCAGGCGTCCGACCCGTCCATAGCCAACCAGAAGGACCTGACCGCTGGAGTCGGGGGGCTGAAGGGCGGCGGCCGGCAGATCGACCTGGGTCTCTATGCGGCGGGTGGCCAGCTTCTGACCCAGCAGGGCGAGGAAGGGGATGCTGAACAGGCTGATCGTCGCCGACAGCAGGACCGACTGGGTGATGCCCGGCGGGGCGACACCCTCGACCATGCCGGCGGTCAGGATGACGAAGGCGAACTCGCCGGCGGGCCCCAGCACCAGAGCGGTCTCGAGCGCGGCCAGAGGGCCGAGGCCCCAGCGACGCGCGAGAGTGAAGATGACGCCGATCTTGGCGACGGTGATGGCGATGGCCAGCGCCACGACCCCCCACGGGTCGGCGGCCACCGCATCCAGATCAAGGCCGCTGCCGACGCCGATGAAGAAGACGCCCAGCAGCAGGCCCTTGAACGGATCGATCGAGATTTCGACCTCGCGCCGGAACTCGGTCTCGGCCAGCAGGACGCCCGCGACGAGGGCGCCGAGACTCATGGACAGGCCGACCGCCTGGGCGCCGAGGCCGGCAGCCACCACGACCAGCAGGCTGGCGGCGACGAACATCTCCTGCCCCTGACCGCGGGCGCGGGCCTTGGCGACCGAGCGGAACATGGGGCGCAGCACCAGCCGCCCCAGCAGGATCAGGGCCGCCAGTCCGATGGCCGCAGGGGCGAGGGTCAGCAGGGCGGCGCCCAGCACGGCCGGGTTCAGGTCGCCGCCGCTCTGGGCGAGGGTGGCGAGGACGGTGACGGTGATCAGGATCGGCGCCACCGCCATGTCCTGGGCCAGCAGGATGGAGAAGGTGGCGCGCCCGGCGGCGCCGTGCAGCCGCTTGCGCTCGGCCAGCACCGGCATGACCACGGCGGTCGAGGACAGGGCGAGACCCATGCCCAGCACCATGGCCGAGACGAAGGTCTGGCCGGTCAGCATGAAGCCGGCGGCGATCACGGCAGTGGCCAGCGCGATCTGGCTGAGCCCCAGGCCGAACACCAGCCGCCGCATGGACTTGAGCCGTTCCCACGACAGCTCCAGCCCGATCATGAACAGCAGGAAGGCGACGCCCAGTTCGGACAGCTGGGCGATCTGGTCGCGATCCTCGAGCGTCAGCCAGCCCAGCCAGGCCAACCAGGGCGCGTCATTGGCGAACCGGCCCAGCCCGTCGGGTCCCAGCAGTACGCCGGCGGCCAGAAAGCCCAGCACCGGGCTGATCTTGATCCGGTTGAACAGGGGCACGACCACACCGGCCGCCGCCAGAAAGACCAGCAGGTCCTTGTATTCCGAGCCGTCGCCGTGGGGTGAAGCCATGCCTGTGCATACTGCAGTGCGGTACGGCGGAACAACCGTAGTTTCCGATCTCTGCTACCGATCATGAATTTTTTTTAAGGAGAATCCGGGCCACAGCGGACTAGGGTCCGGAACTGGAAATTTCCGGGCGTGGCCCTGCTGCGTCAATCCACGAGAGGTTCAAGAATGAAACGCCTTCTGATCGGTGCCGCTGTCGGCGCCCTGATGCTGCCCGCCACGGCGACCTTCGCCCAGCAGATGCACACCTTTGACGACGGTCATGCGCACGAGTGCCTGAACGAGTCCTGCACCGTCTTCTCGCTGTTCCCGACCGCCGACCAGGATCCGGCCGGTTCGGGCTGGCAAGGCACCGAGGCGCCGAAGTTCGGGACCTGGGGCTTTGATCTGGCCGGTCGCGACCTGTCGGTGGCGCCGGGCGATGACTTCTTCCGCTATGCCAATGGCCTCGCCTTCGACCGGCTGGTCATTCCGTCGGACCGGACCTCGTACGGGTCGTTCGCCATCCTGCGCGAGCTGTCGGACAACCGCCTGAAGGTGATGATCGATGAACTGACGGCCAGCACCGATCTGGCTGCGGGCTCTGATGAGCTGAAGATCGCCGATCTGTACCGCGCCTATATGGACACCGACCGCATCGAGGCGCTGGATGACCAGCCTCTGCAGCCCTATCTGGCCGACATCCGCGCCATCGACAGCCACGACGCCATGGCGGTCTATATGGGCGGCACCCAGGGCCGCTTCGGCTCGTCCTTCTTTGGTGTCGGGATCGGTGACGATGCCCGCAACCCCGACCGTTACATCACCTATGCCAGCCAGGGCGGCCTCGGCCTGCCGAACCGCGGCTATTATCTGGAAGAGCGTCTGGCCGACAAGAAGGCCCTGTATCTGGCCTATGTCGAGCGCATGCTGACCATGATCGGCTGGGACAATCCGGCAGAAACCGCGGCCGAGATCGTGGCGCTGGAAACCCGGATCGCCGAGGCCCACTGGACCCCGGAAGAGAACCGCAACCGCGACGAGACCTACAACCCCTTCACCCCGGCCGAGCTGGCGGAACAGGCGCCGGGCTTCAACTGGTCGGCCTATCTGGACGCCATGAGCCTGGGCGGCATCGAGACGATCGTCGTGCGTCAGGACACCGCCCTGCCCAAGATCGCCGCCATCTATGCCGAGACGCCGCTGCCGCTGCTGCAGGCCTGGCAGGCCTTCCACACCGCCGACGACATGGCCCCCTATATGTCGCAGCGCTTCTCGGACGCCCAGTGGGAGTTCCGCGGCCGCGACCTGTCGGGCCAGCCGGAACAGCGGGCCCGCGACAAGCGCGCCGTCAGCTTCGCCGAAGGGGTGATGGGAGAGGCCTTCGGTCGCCTGTACGTCGCCGAATACTTCCCCGCCGAATCCAAGGCGATGATGGAAGAGCTGGTGGCCAATCTGCGCGTGGCGCTGGCCGCCCGCATCCGCCAGCTGGACTGGATGGGCGCCGAGACCAAGGAGCAGGCCCTCTACAAGCTCGACAACTTCACGGTGAAGATCGGCTATCCGGACAAGTGGCGCGACTATTCCGCGCTTGAGGTACGGGCCGATGATCTGGTCGGCAATGTCGAACGGGCCGGCGTGTTCCGCTGGCAGTACCAGCTGGGCCGCATGGACGGTCCGGTCGATCGCGACGAGTGGGGCATGACCCCTCAGACGGTCAATGCCTACTACAACTCGACCAAGAACGAGATCGTCTTCCCGGCCGCCATCCTGCAGCCGCCCTTCTTCGATCCGACGGCGGATCCGGCGGTCAACTATGGCGCCATCGGCGGCGTGATCGGGCACGAGATCGGTCACGGCTTCGACGACCAGGGCCGCAAGTCCGACGGCGACGGCGTGCTGCGCGACTGGTGGACGTCCGAGGATGCGGCCCGCTTCGAGGTTCGGGCCGACATGCTGGGCAGCCAGTATGCGACCTATGAGCCCCTGCCGGGCTATCCGATCCGTCCGGCGTTGAGCATGGGCGAGAACATCGGCGATCTGGCCGGTGTCACGCTCGGGCTGGAAGGCTATCTGGCCTCGCTGGACGGCGCGGAATCGCCCGTTCTGGACGGCACGACGGGCACCCAGCGCGTCTTCCTCGGCTGGGCCCAGGTCTGGAACACCAAATACCGCGACGAGGCCCTGCGGAACCAGATCGCCACGGGCCCGCACTCGCCCGCCGAGTTCCGGGTGGTGGGACCGATCCGCAATCTGGACGCCTGGTATGAAGCCTTCGACGTCCAGCCCGGCCAGAAATACTATCTGACCCCGGAAGAACGCGTCCGCCTCTGGTAGGCCGCGTCAGGATGAAATGAACGAGGGGCCGTTCGAAAGGGCGGCCCCTTTTTCATGGGCAGGACAAGCGGGCGAGGATGCGCGTCGGGCACGAAAAAGCCCGCCGCGGGGGATACATCGCGGCGGGCTTCTTTCGCTCGTCTAGGAGCGGACGTTTCCTCCCCGAAACGCCTACGAAGTTTGCGCGTCGCATCGCGTCGCGCGCTTCGAGAGCCCCATTCATACGATCCGGACCCGACAAGTCAATCAAACCGAAGGCGAAATCCGGCGTTTTCTTGACTGATCGTCGATAAGTCAGCGACCGGATCAGTCGCTTATTGACGATCCTTCGAGAATCGCACGGATCGCGGCCACCATCTGGTCGCGCGGCAGGGTCTGTTGTCCCGGACGCGCCTGTTTCCATTCGGCATTATCGGAGACGGCCTGCGACAGGCGACGACCGGCGTCGAGGTCCTTGAGCGTGACCGTACCGGCGGCGATTTCGTCGCCGCCCAGCATGACGGCGACCGGGGCGCCCCGTCGGTCGGCATACTTCATCTGAGCCTTCATGCCCGCGCGGCCGAGGTAGAGTTCGGCGGCGATGCCGGCGGCCCGCAGCTCGGCGACGGCGCCCAGATAGTGGGCCATGTCGGCGTCGGAAAAGGCGATGACCACGACCGGGCCGCGCGCCTCGCCCGCCGGATCACGCCCACTGGCGCGCAGGGCCGCCGCCAGCCGCGAGACGCCGAAGGAAAAGCCGGTCGCGGGCACACTCTGGCCGGTAAACCGCGCGACGAGATCGTCATAGCGGCCACCGCCGCCGATCGAGCCGAACCGCACGGGCCGGCCCTTTTCATCCGTGGTCGGGAGCAACAGTTCGGCCTCGAACACCACGCCAGTGTAATACTCCAGCCCGCGCACGACCGTGGGATCGAACCGGACGGCGGTCTGGTCGACGCCCATAATGCCGAGCGCCGCGTCGATGGCCTGCAGCTCCTTCAGAGCCTCCTCGCCGGCGGCGCCCAGATCGCCCGCCCCGGCCACGGCGGACAGCGTATCGGCGCGGCTGAGGTTTGCCCGACCCGCCGAGGCGAGGAAGCGCTCGACGGTCGAGATGACGGCGGTCGGCAGTTGGGCGCCCTTGGTGTAGTCGCCGGACTCATCCAGACGGCCCTCGCCCAGCAGGGCCGAGACGCCCTCCCAGCCCAGCCGGTCGAATTTGTCGATGGCGCGAAGGGCGGTCAGGCGCTGGGCCGGATCGTCGATGCCGCCCGCCCCGAACAGGCCGTCGAACAGCTTGCGGTTCGAGACCTTGATCTGGGCCTGATCGCGATCAAGACCGGCCGCCGTCAGCCCCTCGACGGCCAGCGCCAGGATTTCGGCATCCGCCTCGGGCCGGTCAGAGCCGACGGTGTCGGCGTCGCACTGGATGAATTCGCGAAAGCGCCCCGGTCCCGGCTTTTCGTTGCGCCAGACGGGACCGAAGGCATAGCGCCGGAACGGCTTGGGCAGGGTCTCCCAGTTCTGGGCGGCATAGCGGGCCAGCGGTGCCGTCAGGTCGTAGCGCAGCGCCATCCACTGGTCGTCGTCGTCCTGCAGGGCAAAGACGCCCTCGTTCGGACGGTCGGCATCGGGCAGGAATTTGCCGAGCGCATCGGCATATTCGAAGGCCGAGGTTTCCAGCGGTTCAAAGCCCCAGCGCTCATAGACGGCCGAGACCCGCTCGACGATGCGGCGTTCGGCGATCAGGTCCGGTCCGCGCCGGTCCTGAAAGCCTCGCGGACCCCTCGCTTCGGGGCGGGGGGCTTCAGCGGTCGGGGCGTCGGAGGGGGCTTCAGTGTTCATGGGGGGCGATTACGCCATCCCCCCCCGTCCCGCAATGCGACCCTCGGTTCAGTCGCCGCCCTTCGAGATGCGGACCATCCGGCCATAGGTCAGACAGCGCCAGGCCCATTCCAGCGGCCCCATACGGAACACCGACAACCACAGGGGCGACCAGATCAGTTGCGCCAGCCAGACCGCACCGACCACCATCCACATCTGGGAGGTGCTGTGGGTGCCGAACCACAACGGCCCCCAGGCCGCGTAATAGAGGGTCACCATGATCAGGGTCTGGCTGAGGTAGTTGGTGAAGGCCATGCGACCGACCGGCACCAGCACCTGGGTGATGACCCTGAACCCGAACTTCGTCAGCAGGATCAGGACGGTGACATAGAAGAGGGTGACGAGCGGCGCCGCGCCGGTCGACGCGGCGGCCCAGCCACCGGTGGGGTCGATCCCATCGGGGGCCATCGCCTTCTGCCAGCCCCAGTATGCCGAGACTGCCAGATTGGCTCCCCCGGTCACGAGCACCATCAGATAGACCCACATCGGTGACTGGCCGGTCAGAAAGCCGGATTTGAACAGCCCAAGGCCCACCATCATCAAGGGAACCGTGACTGGGATCATGATGAGCATGAAGGCGGCAAAGGTCGCCCAGGTCGTCAGGTTCGCCATGAACCCGGCAAAGCCGCCCGAACGATAGGTATCGACGATGGCCTGGATCATCTCGGGTGTCGGAGCGGACATTGCCCCATCGAGCTCTGCGGCCATTTCGGGCGGGATGTTGCCCATGGCCCAGTAGAAGCCGACAGCCAGCAGGGCCCAGAAAAGGGTGATCAGGCCCCCGACCCACAAAAGGCGCCGGGCCGACCATGACCGGAACAACAGGAAGAGAAAACCGCTGACGGCGTAAAGCAGAAGGATGTCGCCAAACCAGAGCAGCGCTCCGTGCAGGGCACCGATCAGGGCCAGCCATCCCAGACGTCGGCGGAGGAGAGCGCCACGATCCAGATCACTGCGTTCACCGCCGACGAGGAAGATCGACACGCCGAAAAGCATGGTGAACAAGGTGCGCATCTTGTCGGCGAAAAAGACGTCGATCACCCACACGCCGATCGTATCCGCCATGGTGCTGTCGACCGGCGGCGGCGTTTCTACAGGTGCAATCAATATGTGCGGCCAGGCAAATGCCAGGGCATTGACCGCCAGAATGCCGAGGATCGCCCAGCCGCGCAGCATGTCCAGATTGAAAATCCGGTCCTTGGGCGCGACGGGCGCGAGCCGCGCGGATGCCGGTTCGGTATGCAGGTCTGTGGATGTCATGGTGTGATGTCCCCCCCGACGGTCACTCGATATCAGGCGGGGAAGGTCGCAGCGTGTGCGGACGAAGGAAAGTAAATTTCCTGTAACGTCGTTCAGCGGGGCCTAAAAGGTGTCGCGTCCGCTGAGGCCCAGCCGGTCTCGAACCGGCGCCGGGCGCGGCATGAAGGCCAGAAAGGCTGCGCACAGGCCCGCCCACAGGGCGTAGCTGATGCCCACCAGGATCGCCAGCGGCACCCCGCCGACGCCAAAGATCAGCAGGGCCGTTTCGGCATAGCCCATGGCCTGGCCGATATCGGCCGAGCGGGCGGCGCCTATGCCGGAGAGCACGAGGGCGTTGAACCCCTGCAGGGCGGCGGCCAGCAGACCCCCGTAGAACATGAAGCGCCAGACGATGCCGAGCCGGGTGGCCGGTCGACCCGTGCGGATCCGCTCCTGATTCAGCAGCCACAGACACAGAGGCACGGCGAAGATGCCGACCGCCAGAACCAGGATCCGCCAGTCGGTGCTGAGGCCATCCAGCCAGGTCTGGGGCGGCCAGACGAAGAAGGTGATGATCAGGGGCGGCCAGGCAATGCCTAGCAAGGCGGCGAGCGCAATCCAGCCGCCGGACCGGCGCCAGGTCACCTGACGCTGGCCGGGCAGGTCCTCAAGCGTTTCGAAACGGGCCTTCATCGTGTCGGCACCGGAACGTCGCCGGAATAGTCATAGAAGCCGCGCCCGGTTTTGCGACCCAGCCAGCCGGCCTCGACATATTTCACCAGCAGGGGACAGGGCCGGTATTTGCTGTCGGCCAGCCCGTCATAGAGCACATTCATGATGGCCAGCACGACGTCCAGACCCATGAAGTCCGCCAGTTCCAGCGGCCCCATCGGATGGTTGGCGCCCAGCTTCAGCGCCTTGTCGATCGAGGCGACGTCGCCGACCCCCTCATAGAGGGTGAAGATCGCCTCATTGACCATCGGCACCAGAATGCGGTTGACGATGAAGGCCGGGAAATCTTCGGCATTGGTCGTGGTCTTGCCGAGGCTCTGGGCAAAGGCGACGGCGGTCTCATAGGTGGCGGGCGAGGTGGCGATGCCGCGGATGATCTCGACCAGCCGCATGGCGGGCGCCGGCTTCATGAAATGCAGGCCGATGAAGCGGTCGGGCCGGTCGGTGGCCGAGGCCAGCCGCGTGATCGAGATGGACGAGGTGTTGGACGCGACCAGGGTGTCGGGCCCCAGATGCGGGGTCAGCGCCTGCAAGATATCGGTCTTGACGGCTTCGTCCTCGACGGCCGCCTCAATCACCAGATCCGCCGTGCCGACGGCGGCCAGATCGGCAGCGTCGGTGATCCGGCCCAGAATGGCCTGGGCCTCGTCCGCGCCAAGGCTCTCACGCTCGACGCGGCGCGCCAGACTGTTGGCGATGGTGCCATGCGCCAGTGGCAGCCGCGAAAGGTCGGCGTCATACAGGCGCACCGCATAGCCGCCGGTGGCCACCGCCTGGGCGATACCCGATCCCATCTGTCCCGCGCCGATGATGGCGACCGTCCTGATCGTGGTCATGACCTTCGAAATTCAAGGGCGCCGGAGCGCCGGGGGACGGGCACCTTAGGCGTTCCGGTCGGACGGCGAAAGCACCCGGGCGTGACCCGACTGCATCAGAATCCGCCCAGCAGCTGATACAGGGCCGCGCAGCTGGCTGGCAGGATGTAGGAGCGGATGCCCGAGATGATCAGCAGGGCGATGATCGGGGTGATGTCGATGCCGCCCAGCGACGGAATGATGCTGCGCAGGGGTGCCAGGATCGGGGCGGTGATGCTGTCCAGAAAATGGGCCAGCTGGGCCACGAAGCGGTTGCGATAGTTGATCACGTCGAAGGCGAACAGCCAGCTCATGACGGCCGAGACGATGATCGCCAGCCACAACAGCAGGAAGACCGAGTCGACCAGAAAACAGATGAAGCCGGCGATGGCGGGGCCCATGTCGATCCTTGTTGGCAGCGGCAATTGCGTCAGAGGTCCGCTTCTAGCCTGAGCCGGGCCTTGCGGCCAAGGCCGACGGTGTCGTGCTCCGGAACGGACAGGGCGTGATCCCCGCAAGACGGCATTGACACCACAAGCCCCGCCCGACTATGTCCCGCGCTCGCCTGTGCCCGACCATGATCGGGGCCGTAGCTCAGTTGGTAGAGCGCGTCGTTCGCAATGACGAGGTCAGCGGTTCGATTCCGCTCGGCTCCACCAGGCTTTTCACCCTTCCGGACAGTGACATCGGCCGCATGCGGCTCACTTGGCGGCAGCTAACAATTCGATTATCCATGAAATATGGAAACGAATGCCGCCGTCGAGACGCTGTCCGCGCTTGCCCATGAGGGCCGGCTGGCGCTGTTTCGTGTCCTGATCAAGGCGGGGCCCGGGGGGCTGGCCGCCGGGCGGCTGGGCGAGGCGGTCGGCATGGCGCCCAGCACCTTGTCGAATAACCTGGCCGTCCTGACCCGTGCCGGGCTGGCGACCTCGGTGCGGGACGGGCGCTCCATCATCTATGCCGCCGACTATGGCCGGATGAGCGATCTGCTGGCTTTCCTGATGGAAGACTGCTGTGACGGCGCGCCAGAGATCTGCGCGCCGCTGGGCGATGTGCTGGCCCGGATGGCCTGCTGTCCGCCCGAACTCCGATCCGGGATGTCCTGAGCATGTCGATTTTCGAACGCTATCTGACCCTGTGGGTCGCCCTATGCATCGTCGTGGGTGTGGGGCTGGGCGCCCTGATGCCGGGCGTGTTCGCCGGTCTGGGCGGGATGGAGGTCGCCTCGATCAACCTGCCGGTCGCGGTGCTGATCTGGCTGATGATCGTGCCGATGCTGGTGCGGATCGATTTCGCCGCCCTAGGCCAGGTCAGCCGCCACTGGCGCGGCATCGGCGTGACCCTTTTCATCAACTGGGCGATCAAGCCGTTCTCCATGGCCCTGCTGGCGTGGCTGTTCATCGGCGGCCTGTTTCGCGAATGGCTGCCGGCGGATCAGGTCGACAGCTACATCGCCGGGCTGATCCTGCTGGCGGCGGCGCCGTGCACGGCCATGGTGTTCGTCTGGAGCCATCTGACGAAGGGCGAGCCGCATTTCACCCTGACCCAGGTGGCGCTGAACGACGCCATCATGATCGTGGCCTTTGCCCCGATTGTCGGCCTGCTGCTGGGGCTGTCAGCGATCATAGTGCCGTGGTCGACCCTGACGCTGTCGGTGCTGCTCTATATTCTGGCGCCGGTGGTGGTGGCCCAGATCATCCGCCGGCTGCTGCTGGCCCGGGGGCAGGACCTGTATGAGCGCACGCTGGCCCGCATCCAGCCCGTGTCGCTGGCGGCCCTGCTGATCACCCTGGTACTGCTGTTCGGATTTCAGGGCGAGCAGCTTCTGGCCCAGCCGCTGGTCATCGCTCTGCTGGCCGTGCCGATCCTGATCCAGGTCTATCTGAATGCGGGCCTCGCCTACGGCCTCAACCGGCTGACCGGCGAGGCACATTCGGTGGCGGGCCCCTCGGCCCTGATCGGGGCCAGCAACTTCTTTGAGCTGGCGGTGGCGGCCGCGATCGGCCTGTTCGGGATCGGCTCGGGGGCGGCGCTGGCGACCGTGGTCGGGGTGCTGATCGAGGTGCCGGTGATGCTGTCGGTCGTCGCTATCGTGAACCGCTCGCGCGGCTGGTATGAGGCAGGCCGCGCCGTCCAACGTGTCCAGAAGGAGCCCCGTCCATGACCGTCACCGTCTATCACAACCCCAAATGCGGCACCTCGCGCAATGTGCTGGAGATGGTCGGGGCCTCGGGTGTCGAGCCGGAGGTGGTCGAGTATCTGAAGACCGGCTGGACGCCTGACCAACTGACCGATCTGGCCGTTCGCACCGGAGAGGGGCTGAAGGGCCTGCTGCGGGTGCGGGGCACCACGGCCGAGGCGCGCGGCCTGACCGCCGATAACGTCAGTGATCAGGCCCTGCTGGCGGCCATGGTTGAGGATCCGGCGCTGGTCAACCGCCCGATCGTGGTGACGCCGAAGGGCGCCGCCCTGTGCCGTCCTTCGGAACGGGTGCTGGATTTGCTGGATGAGCCACCGTCGCGCTTCGTCAAGGAATACGGCGAAATCGTGGGCGGCTGAGCACGGCGCGGAGGGCCAGAGCGGCCGCGATCAGCGCCAGCCCCGTGGCCCAGACTGGCCAGGGCACCTGAAACGCCAGAAAAACACACCCGCCCAGCCCCAGCGCCGGCACGATCGGTGGGTAGAGCCTCTGCGCCCGCGACAGGCGCAGGGCCGCCAGATTGTTGATCGCGTAATAGATCAGCACGGTGAAGGCGCTGAAGGTCCACGCGAGGCGGATATCGCCGATCAGGACAAGGGCGGTGATGCCCGCACCGACCAGCAGCACGGCCGGGGTGGGCACGCCCCGCGCATCGACATGGGCCAAGGGGGAGGGGAGGTCGCCCCGCCGCCCCATGGCCAGCACAATTCTCGACAGGCCGAGGACGAGATTGAGCAGCACCCCCAGCATGGCGGTCAGCGCACCGACCGCGACCAGCGCTGTCAGGCCGGGACGCTCAAGCGCCTTGGCCACGGCCTCGAGCGGGGCGCCCCCGGCGGCATCGAGCGCCACGCCCGCCTCTGAGGCCTGAACGACCGCCCAGCCGACGCCGATGTAGAGCGCCGCCGAGATCGCCAGCGTCAGCAGGATGGCCAACGGAATGATCCGAGCGGGGTCGCGGACCTCTTCGGCCAGGGTCGCGATCCGCCCATAGCCGGTATAGGCGACGAACATCAGGGCCGTGGCCGAGGCGAGGAGGCTCCAGTCGATGCCGACGCCGGGGCTCGGGATATCGATCGCGGGCTGGCCCGGGCGCAAAAGGCTGGCTCCGATCAGCGCAATCAGCGCCGTCGCGGTCAGGGAGACGATGACCATGTTGACCGCATTGGATCGCCGGAGGCCCGACACCACGAGGGCCGTGACGCCGATGCCGGTCAGGACGGCCAGCGGCACGGCCAGACTGTCGGCATCCCCTCCGGTCAGGTGGCGGAGGTAGGCCGAGACCCCCAGGGCCGCGGTGGCCGCCGAGGCGGACTTGGCCAGCAGGAAGACCCAGCCGGCGACAAAGCCCAGCGAAGGCGTCAGCCAGACGTGGCCGTATTCATAGGCGCCGCCGCTGACAGGGTGGGCGGCCGCCAGCTCGGCACTGGCGAGGGCATTGAACAGGGCCAGCACCGCCGCCAGCAGAATGGCGGGCAGCAACAGGGCCCCACTGATCTCGGCGACAAGCGCCAGGCTGACGAAGACGCCGGTACCGAGGATGGAGCCGAGGCCAAGGCCGATGGCACCGGGCAGGCCCAGCTGGCGGGTCAGCGGTGTCGCTGGCCTATTGATCCTCGTCAAAGCGACGGGCTACGAGGTCGCGGAGGGCGGCGACGGCGGCCTCGGCATCGGGGCCCTCGGCCGCGATGGACAGGCCGCAGCCATTGCCTGCGCCCAGCGTCAGCAGGCCCATGATCGAAAGGGCATTCACGGTGACGCCGTCGCGGGTCACGCGGATGTCGGCCTCGAACTCGGACGCCAGTTTGACGAACTTGGCCGAGGCCCGGGCGTGCAGGCCGCGGGAGTTGCAGATGTCGACGACCGTCGCTGCGGTCGGAAGGGTATCGCCGCCGCTCATTTTTCCCCCGACAGAACCCAGGAGGCGACCGAGATATATTTCCGGCCGGCATCCTGTGCATGGGCGACGCAGGCCTCCATCGGCTCACGGGCGCGGACGCTGGCCAGCTTGATCAGCATGGGCAGGTTCAGACCGGCGATCACTTCGGCGCGGGTTTCTTCCATGACCGAAATGGCGAGATTGGAGGGCGTGCCGCCGAACATGTCGGTCAGCAGGATGACGCCGTCTCCGTCGTTCACGGCACCCGCAGCATCGACGATGTCGCGACGGCGGCGCTCCATGTCGTCGTCCGGGCCGATACAGATGGCCGCGACCCCGCGCTGGGGGCCGACGACGTGTTCCATGGCCGCGAGGAATTCCGAGGCCAGGCCGCCGTGGGTTACGATCACCAGTCCGATCATGAAGGCTTCACCAAGACAGGACCCATCCCCGGCGTCATTCTCTGGCCAAGGGTCGTGACCCGGACCGTGAGCCGCGCTTGATAGGGCAATCTGACGTCGGTTTAAAGCGTCAAGGTGAGACCGGACGCCGCACGGCCTCGGCAAGGGCCATGGTCACGATGGACGGGGCCGCCGCCGCGCGGGCCTGAATCGCGATGGTGCGAAGCGGCAGGCCCAGCCAGGGTTCGAACGCCGGATCGGGCAGGCGCTCGGGCTCATCCAGGCTCAAGGTCACGGCCAACCCGAGCCGACAGAGGTCCCGATGGGGCGTGAAGACCAGCCCCAGACCTCGCGCCTCGATCAGGCCGGCGGTTGCCCGGGGCGCCCGGGCCCACAGCTGGCCACCACTTGCCCAGATCAGGGCCGCATCATCGCCGACCAGCTGCCAGCCCTGAGCCATCAGCCTGAGCGCCAGACCGGTTTTCCCGACGCCGGACGGCCCGGTCAGGGCAACGCCGACCCAGTCCTCGCCCTGACGCAGGGCGACGACGGTGGCCTGAACCTGTGTCGGGCCGGTCATGGCCGGGTGTGAAGGGGCGTCAGGGTGATGACGAAGCGGGCCCCGGTGATGTGATCGGGATCGTCGGGATCGGTGATGTTCTCGGCCCAGACCCGGCCGCCGTGGGCCTCGATAATCTGGCGCACGATCGACAGGCCGAGCCCCGAATTGGAACCGAACTGGGTGCCCTTGGGCCGCGAGGTGTAGAAGCGCTGGAACACGGTTTCCAGATTCTCGACCGGTATGCCGGGCCCGTCATCCTCCACCCGGATGCGGATGTCCTGCGACCCATCGGGCGCCCGGTCGAGGGTCAAGCGCACGGAGCCGTCCGGCGGGCTGAAGGAGCGGGCATTGTCGATCAGATTGCGGATCACCTGTCCCAGAGGTCCGTCGCGACCGACGATCCGGGTCGGCCCGGGCGTGTTGATGGACAGATGCAGCGGCACATCGCCCGGCTTGGGCGAGGTCTGGTATACATCGACGATGTCGCTCAGCAGGGCGGTCAGATCCACGGTGCGGGGGCGATCGCGGGCCAATTCCGCATCCAGCCGAGAGGCATTGGAAATGTCCGTGATCAGACGGTCCAGTCGGCGCACATCCTGTTGCAACAGGGCGGTCAGCTTTTCGCGCTGGGCTTCGGCCTTGACGAGCGGCAGGGTCTCCAGCGCCGAGCGGATCGAGGTCAGCGGGTTCTTGATTTCGTGCGAAACATCGGCGGCGAACCGTTCGATCGCCTCCATCCGGTCGGACAGGGCGCGGGTCATGGTCTCGAGCGAACGGGCCAGATCGCCGATCTCGTCACGACGCTCTTCGAGGTCGGGCATGGAGATGGCGCGGGTCTGTTGCAGGCGCACGCTGTCAGCGGCAGCGGACAGACGCATCACCGGTCGCGCCACGAACAGATGCAGCAGCAGCGACGAGAACAGCGACACGACCAGGGCCACAATGGCAAAGGGCATCAGGGCGGCGCGCTGGGCGGCCAGGATTTCATCGACGTCGGCAGCCTCAAGCGTCAGCACCCCCAATTCCTGGCGGACATGCCGGATCGGCAGGGAGACGGAAATGACGCGGTTGCCGCTCTCATCGCGGCGGACGCCCGCCTGGGGCCCCTCGGTCAGGGCGGTCTCGATCTCGGTCGCCAGTTCCAGACGGGCCTGTTCCAGACGGCGGTCCTCCTCGACCTCGGCCTCGAGGTCGGGTTCGGGCACCGGGGTTGCGGCGGGCAGGGCGGGATCCAGCGGCGCGCCGGGAATGGCCTCGGTGACCATATAGCTGTCGGCCACCGGCAGGCCGTCACGGTCGAACACGCGGGCCCGCTGGCCGACAGGCACGAAATTGTCGCGCAGCCATCGGGCGGTTTCATATTCGTCGAGGGCCGGAGTCGGCACGCCCGTTGTGATGCCCAGCTCGCCCAGAACATTGGACATCAGCTCGGCCTGGGCCATCAGCGATTCCTGACGCGCCTCGATCAGGCCGCGTCGCCATTCGTTCAGGGCCAGGGCTCCGACGAACAGGATCAGCAGGCTGAGCAGATTCAGCGCAAGAATAAGGGCGCCGAGACGCGATCCAACCGGCCGGAATCGCGGTCGCGTGCGGGCCTCACGGCCGTCTTCGGTTTCAGCTTTCGCGGTATCTGTAGCCAACGCCGTACAGGGTCTCGATGGCATCGAACTCCGGATCGACGACCCGGAACTTCTTGCGCATGCGTTTCACGTGGCTGTCGATGGTGCGGTCGTCGACATAGACCTGATCGTCGTAGGCGGCGTCCATGAGGTTGTCGCGGCTCTTCACAAAGCCCGGGCGCTGGGCCAGGGCCTGAAGCAGCAGGAATTCGGTGACGGTCAGCTTGACCGGCTTGCCGTCCCAGGTGCTCTCGTGGCGGGCGGGATCCATGGTCAGCTTGCCCCGGCGGATGGCGCGGGCGGCGGCGTCGCCCTGGGCCTCGCCCTCACCCGTGCCGATGCCGACGCGCCGCAACAGGGCCTTGACCCGCTCCAGCAGCAGGCGCTGGCTGAACGGCTTGTGGATATAGTCGTCGGCCCCGAGGTTGAAGCCGAGGATCTCGTCGATCTCCTCGTCCTTGGAGGTCAGCATGATCACCGGAATCTGCGAGGTCTGACGCAGCTTGCGCAGCACCTCCATGCCGTCCATGCGCGGCATCTTCACATCCAGAATGACCAGATCGGGCGGCGTGGCCAACAGGGCCTCAAGGCCCGAGGCGCCGTCATGATAGGCCGTGATCTTGTGCCCATGGCTTTCCAGCGCCAGCGACACGGAGGCGACAATGTTCTCGTCGTCGTCGACCAGGGTGATGTTGGCCAAGGTTCACTCCTCAGAGGCTTCGACGCATCGCGCCGTCGACCGGTGTAACGCGCCCGAAGCGTAACCGTTCGGATTCAATCGGGGTGACATTAGGGCGCGCCGGGGCGGGCGGCTAGAGCCTGATCGCTTCCGACAGGGCCGGTGAGCGAAACCCGGCCTTAAGCCCTCATCCGGCATGATCGAGGCTTGTAGCGTTTTCAGGTATATCATGGCCGGCCTCGTCCACTACGAAGTCTTCATCCGAAAGACCGCACCCGCGCCATGGGCTTTGCTGATGGCGACGGAGAGCCGCAACCACGCGATCGAGGCGGCCGAAGATATCTTGAACGACAACCGGGCGGCGGCGGTTCGGGTCACCAAGGAGACGCTGGACGCCGAGACCATGGAGTTCTCCAGCCTGACTGTCCTGACCAAGGGCGCACCCGAGGTCCGGCAGAAGCGGGTCATCCCTGACGATGAGGTCGGGCCGCGCTGCACCGGAATCCAGGACTTTTACGCCCCCCATGCCCGGGAGCTGATCGGTCGGGTGCTGGAGGACTGGCTGATCCGGCGCGGGGTCACCGCTTTTGAACTGTTGCACCGTCCGGATCTGGCCGAGGTGCTGGAGGCGTCGGGCGTCGAACTGCAGCACGCTGTGCAAAAGGTCGCCGTTCCGGAAAGCCAGGCAGTAGGCCAGCCGGTTCATGAACTGATCCGCCACTATCAGAAACTGGCCGATTCCGTGATCGAACGTCTGGTCGCGGCGGGACGGGCGCAGAGGTTTCCGACGCTGGAGGGCCGGTCCCTGGCGGATCTGGCCCACCGGCTGGCGGGGACCTCCGACCGGGCCTTCATCATGGGGGGGGTCGTTTCAGGAGCCTTGGCAGGCCTGAAGACGCCCCGGACCCGGCTGGACCGGATGATGGATCTGGCCGCGGCGGCGCCGATGGATGGTCCGCCCCGCGCCATAGTCATGGTCGCCATTGAGCAGATACTTTGCGAAATGATGGCCCAGAGGACCAGTTTGGCCGACATCCTCGGACCTTCACTGGATCAGGGCGCCAGCCTGGCCGCTGTGGTGCGCATGGTCGCCCCCGCCGAGATCGAGGCCCTGATTGCCCGGGATCACCGACTGCGCCTGTTGGTTCCGACCATTGAGGGGCCGGCCCGTCGTCTCGGCGAACGACTTCAGGCGGGCGAGTATCCCCTGTTGTCTGCGGTTCTGGCCCGGATGGTTCTGCGCGAACTGCGCTCGCCGCGCCGACTGCGACCCGCGGACCCCGAAGGCGAAATCGACATCCTCCGGGCGCTGGCCATGACACTTACAGCAACCGCCGGTCGGCTGTTGACCCTGGAGGAGGTGCAGGACGCCTTCATCGAACGCTCCAAGAGCCTGATTACGGCCGATTTCGTCGCCGCCTTTGTCAAGCCGTGCAGCACGGTAATGTGCGAGGCCGAACATCTGATGCGGCTGTGCGAGAACGTCACGGGTACTGCCAACAAGCGATCTGCGGCGCGCTGGCTTCACGCCTGTCTCAGCTCGCTCAGGTTCGAGACGGAAATGCGCCGGTCGGAGCTCCCGCCCGGTCAGGTTCTGGCCACGCTGGCGGGCCTGCAGCGCGCTGCGGGCAAAGTCGAGCTGTCGGACTCCGACGAAGGACAGATCTGTGAGGCCCTCGGCAAGGTGGGGGCGTCTGTGGAAGCTTCGGCCCGGCTGATCGACCAGATGGTCCGCGCCCCCGTGCCGGTGCCGCACAAGTTGCAGGTGTTGCTACGGCTGGCGGCAGGCGAGACTGGTCCGCGCGGTCCGGTAACGGAGCGGGCCCGCGCCGAGGCCCTGAAGCTGTTGCGTCACCCCAAGGTGCGGGCCGAGCTGGGATCGACCCCCGCCGCGCTGGAGCCGATCCGAGAGCTGATGCGCACCGTCGGGCTGGCGGCCTGAGGTCGGTTCAGTCGAACTCGAAGATGTCGAAGATGCTGTCGCGCTTCTTTTTGCGCGGGCGGCCCCGGTCGTCATAGTTGCGGTCGTCGCGGTAGCGCTCATCGCGCTGAGGCTCGTGGCGCGGCGGCGCGGACCAGGCCTGGGGCTGCGGTTTCGAACGGCCCGGCGCGACCGGGGGCGCCGCAGCGCGGCCTTCGTCCACAGCGGCGGCCATCAGCTTTTCCAGCTCCCCGCGATCCAGCCAGACGCCGCGACAGGTCGGACACATGTCGAACTGCACGCCGGACCGCTCCAGCGTCTGCATGGCGGCATTGTCATTGGGGCACATCAGAAGGGGCATCGTCTCTCCACGCACAAAACCGCAGGGCCCTGGTCGAGCCCCGCAGGTCAAAGAAGGAATGAAATGCGCCCGGCGCCGGCTTTTGTCCGAATTGGGCCCGGACCGACACCGGGCGCACCCGATGCGGTCCGACATCACACGATCCGGGACCGGAGGACGAGGGGGGCCCCGGAACGCGCCAGAGGGGCCCGTCCCGCACCGCTACTGTTGCGGACGAAGGCTGGAGAGACAAGGCGACAGGTGGTCACAGTTATGTCAGAGCGCCGTTATCGCAGCTAGGCGACCTGTCCGGCGGCCCAGCCCGAACTCCAGGCCCACTGGAAATTATAGCCGCCCAGCCAGCCGGTGATGTCGACCGCCTCGCCGATCACATAAAGGCCGGGGACGCGCTTTGCCGCCATCGTCTGCTGATCCAGCTGGTCTGTGGCGACGCCGCCGAGGGTGACCTCGGCCGTTCGATAGCCTTCGCTGCCGACCGGCTTGACGCTCCAGCCGTTGACCGCCTGGTCCAGTCGCCGCAAGGCCCTGTCCGACAGATCGGCAAGATTGCCGACGGCCTCCTCCTGCTCGACCAGAACCTCGGCCAGCCGCTTCGGCACGATCTGCCCCAGCGCCGTGTGCGCCGCCTGCCGACCGTTGCCCGCCTTCATCGCCTTCAGCTGCGCGAACACCTCCACGCCCGGCGCCATCGCCACGGAGATTGTCTCGCCCTCGCGCCAGTAGGAGCTTATCTGCAGCACGGACGGTCCGCTCAGCCCCCGGTGGGTGAAGAGCAGGCCTTCGGCGAATTTCGTCTTGCCGTGGCTGACGACCGCCTCGACCGACACCCCTGCCAGCGGCTTCAGCCGCTCCAGCAGCCCCGCCTCGAAGGTCAGCGGGACGAGGGCCGGGCGCGTTTCGGTGACTCTCAGGCCCAGCGCCCGCGCCGTGTCATAGGCCCAGCCGGTCGCGCCCATCTTCGGGATCGACTTGCCGCCAGTGGCCAGGATGAGGGAGGCGCAGCGCAGGTTGCTGCCGTCCGACAGGGCGACCTGAAACCCCTCGCCCTCACGCGAAAGCCTGTCTACCGAAGTGCCGAGCGACAGGACCGCTCCGGCCTCACGCATCTGGTCCGTCAGCATACGGATGATCAGCTTGGCGCTGTCGTCACAGAATAGCTGGCCGAGCGTCTTCTCATGCCAGGCGATGCCGGCCTGATCGACCCGCTTGATGAAGTCGTGCTGGGTGAAGCGCTTCAGCGCCGAGGTGGCAAAGCGCGGGTTCTCGCCAAGGAAGGCATGCGGCCCGCACCCCAGATTGGTGAAGTTGCAGCGTCCGCCGCCCGAGATGCGGATTTTGTCGCCCGGGGCCCGCGCATGATCGATGATGCGAACCCTTCGGCCGCGCCGCCCGGCCTCGATGGCCGCCATCATGCCGGCGGCCCCCGCGCCGACGATCAGCACATCGATGTCGGTCGAAGGCAAAATGCCACATCCTTTTCCGGCGACCGGCGTTGTCCGGCGCGCCCGTTTGTGAGAGGGCGGTTCTAGCGGGGGGGATCACCGATGACCATGACCTATGGCCTGTTGGCGCTGGGGCTTGTGCTCCTGGTCGCCGGGGGCGACACGCTGGTGCGGGGCGCGACGACGGCCGCCCGCAGTCTGGGCGTTTCGCCCCTGTTGATCGGCCTGACCCTGGTCGGCATGGGCACTTCGGCGCCGGAGCTGGTGACCAGCCTGACCGCGGTGCTGGCGGGCTCGCCCGGAATCGCCATGGGGAATGTCATTGGATCGAATACGGCCAATATTCTTCTGATCCTTGGCGTCGCCGCGCTGATTTCGCCCATTGCTGTCGACCGGGACGCCTTCCGGCGGGACGGCTGGGTGTTGATCGCTTCGACAGCCCTGTGCGTCATCGCCGTGATCGCCGGCACGATTGACTACCGTTGGGGTCTGGCCATGCTGGCGGGACTGGCCGTCTATCTGCTCTGGGCCTGGATGGGAGAGCGGCGCCATCGGGACCGCGAGGCCCGTAAATACGAGCATCTGACCGAGGATGCCCCGGATGCCCGCGGGGGCGTCTGGTCGGGTCTGGGGCTGGCCGTCATCGGCATCCTGCTGACCGTCGGGGGGGCGCGCCTGCTGGTCGACAATGCCATAGTCGTCGCCCGCGATATCGGGGTCTCGGACACGATCATCGGCCTGACGGTGGTGGCGGTGGGAACGTCGCTGCCCGAGCTGGTGACCTCGGCCGTTGCCGCCTTCCGGCGGCATTCCGACGTGGCGCTGGGCAATATCATCGGCTCGAACATCTACAATGTGCTGGGCATTCTCGGGATCACGGCCCTGGTCGCGCCGATCCGGGTGCCGCCCGAGATCATCCGCCTCGACATCTGGGTGATGGTGGCCGCCACCGCGCTGGTCGTGCTGTTCGTACGGACGGGTATGCGAATCGTCCGGCTGGAGGGCCTGGCCCTGCTGCTCGCATACGCGGTGTATCTGGGTTGGTTGGCCCGCGACCTGCTGCCCTTTGGCTAGTGGGCGTCATCCCAGTTTGAAGCCGCGCGGGCATCGACCACCAAAGGCACGCTCAGCGAGATCGCCGGCTCGGCCGCCGCTTCCATAATCCGGCGGATGATAGCGATGGCGCGATCCGCTTCGGCCTCGGGCGCTTCGAACACCAGTTCGTCGTGCACCTGCAGCAACATGCGGGTCTCCAGACCCTCAGCCGCGAGGGCGTCCGGCATCCGCATCATGGCGCGCCGGATGATATCGGCCGCTGTGCCCTGGATCGGGGCATTGATGGCCGCCCGCTCGCCGAACTGCCGCTCGGCCCCCGACTTCGAATGAATCGCTGGAATGTGGATCTTGCGGCCGAACAGGGTGGTGACGAAGCCCGCCTGTTTCACCTCGCCCTTGATGCGATCCATATAGGTCCGGATGCCGGGGAAGCGCTCGAAATAGGTCTTGATATAGGCCCCGGCCTCGCTGTTATCGATGCCCAGCTGGGCGGCCAGACCAAAGGCCGAGATGCCGTAGATGATGCCGAAATTGATGGCCTTGGCGCGCCGGCGGGTCTCCGACGACATGCCCTCGATCGGCACGCCGAACATTTCCGAGGCGGTCGCCGCGTGAATGTCGAGGCCGGCCTTGAAGGCGGCTTTCAGTTCGGGGATGTCGCCGATGTGGGCCAGGATGCGCAGCTCAATCTGGCTGTAGTCGGCACTGATCAGCACCTGTCCGGGTGAGGCGATGAAGGCCTGACGGATCTGACGCCCCGTCTCGGTCCGGATCGGGATGTTCTGAAGGTTCGGGTCCGAGCTGGCCAGTCGCCCGGTCGAGGCAGCCGCCAGCTGATAGGAGGTGTGCACACGGAAGCTGGTCTTGTCCGCCGCCTCGGTCAGGGCGTCGGTGTAGGTGCCCTTCAGCTTGGCCAGCTGGCGCCAGTCGAGGATGACGCGCGGCAGCTCATGGCTCTCGGCCAGGGTCTCCAGCATGGCGGCGTCCGTGCCCCATTGTCCCGAGGCGGTCTTCTTGCCGCCGGGCAGGTCCATCTCCCCGAACAGGATCTCGCCAATCTGGCGGGGGCTGGCGATGTTGAAGGGCCGGCCGGCGACCTCATGGGCACGGGTTTCCAGCTCGGCCATCTTGAGTCCGAACTCGGACGACAGACGCTTCAGACGGTCGGGATCGACGCGAATGCCGGTCAGTTCCATCTGCGCCAGAACGGCGGGCATGCCGCGTTCCAGCGTCTCATAGACGGTGACCAGCCGTTCCTCGGCCAGCTGTGGCTTCAGCAGCCGCCACAGCCGGAGCGTCACATCCGCATCCTCGGCCGCATAGGCGGTGGCGGGCTCCAGCGCGACATGGCGGAAGCTCTTCTGCGACTTGCCGGTGCCGCAGACCGATTTGAACGGAATGGGCTCGTGGCCCAGATGCAGGCGGGATAGTTCGTCCATCCCGTGCCCGTGCACACCGCCCTCCAGCACATAGGAGATCAGCATGGTGTCATCGATCGGACCGACGGTGATGTCGTGCCGGGCCATGACCGCCAGATCGTATTTGATGTTCTGGCCAACCTTCAGGACCGCAGGGTTTTCCAGCAGGGGCTTCAGCAGGGCGAGAGCCTGATCCATCGGGATCTGGTCGATGGCCTCGGGCGGGGTCTCGCCGTCGAAGTCCAGCCCGCCCGACTGGGCGCGGGGCTCGGCCTCATGCGTCAGGGGCACGTAGCAGGCGTCACCGGGCGCCACCGCCAGCGACAGGCCGCACAGGCCCGCGTGGCTGGAGGACAGGGCATCCGTCTCGGTGTCGAAGGCGACCACGCCGGCCTCGGTGGCGCGCGCGATCCAGCGTTTGAGTTCATCGACCGTCCGGACACAGGCGTACGCTGTGGTGTCGAACGTCTCGGGGACCGTCAGTTCGGTTGCAGGCCTGGGCGCATGGCGTGGGGCGGCGACCGGGGCGTTCAGGGCTCTGGGCCGACCATTGGGTGCGGGTTCAAGCGGTGTGGCCTTGCCGTCCCCGACCCGCCGCGCCAGCGACCGGAACTCCATCTTTTCGAGAAAGGCCGCCAGGGTCGCCGAGTCCGGATCGCGAACGGCAAAGTCGGCAATCGGCTCGGGGGCAGGCGCATCGCAGATCAGGGTCACGAGCTGGCGGCTCAAACGGATCTGATCGGCATGGATCTGCAGGGTCTCGCGGCGCTTGGGCTGTTTGATCTCGCCCGCCCGGGCCAGAAGCGTGTCGAGGTCGCCGTATTCGTCCAGCAGCTGGGCAGCGGTCTTGGGTCCGATGCCCGGCGCGCCCGGCACATTGTCGACGCTGTCGCCGACCAGGGCCTGAAGGTCGATCATCTTGTCCGGCGTCACGCCGAACTTTTCCATGACGGCGTCTTCGGCCAGCACGCGGTCCTTCATCGGGTCCCACATGACGACGCCGCCCCCGATCAGCTGCATCAGGTCCTTGTCCGACGAGACGATGACGGTCTCACCCCCGGCATCGCGGGCCTTGCAGGCATAGGTGGCGATCAGGTCGTCGGCCTCATAACCGGGCAGTTCGACACAGTGCACGCCGAAGGCCGCCGTCGCCTCCCGCACCAGGGCGAACTGGGGCACCAGATCCTCGGGCGCCGGGGGACGGTGGGCCTTGTAGTCCGCATACAGATCATTCCGGAAGGTCTTTTCCGAATGGTCGAAAATGGCGGCCAGGTGGGTCGGTCCGCCCTCGCCCTTCATCTCGCGCAACAGCTTCCACAGCATGTTGCAATAGCCCTGGACGGCGCCGACCGGCAGGCCGTCCGACTTGCGCGTCAGCGGCGGCAGGGCGTGATAGGCACGAAAGATATAGGCCGAGGCATCGATCAGCCACAGGCGGACGTCGCCGCTCGGGTCGGGGGTGCCAGATTCGGAGGGGGCGGAGTCGCTCATGGCGCGACCATAGAGGGGTCCGGCGCGTCCGTCAGCCGCGAAGCACGGCGCCCGTCGTCAGAACTGGAACCAGCTGTCGCCCGGCTCGCGGTCGCCGGGATCCAGCCGCTGCTGACCCCAGGCGAAGATCATCAGCATCTGGTGGCTGCGGATGCGGAACTGGCCGGTCATGGGCACGATGGCTCCCAGCGCCTGACCCGTCTTCGCATCATAGACAAAGCCCGAGAATTCGGCGACGCCGACCCGGTCGCGGCGGCTGTAGACCGATAGTTCGGGGACCGAGACGACATTGAAGGTGTCGTTGATCGGCACACGCACGGCGGGGATGCCGAACACCCGGCGCATCTGCTCCAGCGACAGGGCCCCGGCGCGGATCTCGAAGATGGCGTCCGCGTCGTCCCGGGTGCGGGCGAGGGGATAGCCGGCCTGAAGCACGGCCCCGCGAATGGCGCTGACGGCATAGGGGGCGCTCTCGGCCCGGAAATAGGTGTCATCGACGAACACGCGGGTTCCCGGCGGGACCGGCAGGCGCAGGCCATCGACGGCGGCGTCGGTCGCGCGCGCCACCAGCAACTGTTCGGTTGCCGTCCGTCCCGGATTGGTCTCGGTGGTCGAGGCACAGGCCGCAAGCGCCAGCGCCATCAGGCCGATGGTGATCGGCGCCCTCACCAGCTGCCCTCGTTCGGCATGGAGATCCAGGGCTCGACCGGGGTCAGGGCCTCGCCCTCCTGCAGCAGTTCGATGGAGATGCCGTCCGGCGAGCGGACAAAGGCCATCCGCCCGTCGCGGGGCGGCCGATTGATGGTGATACCGGCGTCCATCAGCCGTTGGCAGGTGGCGTGGATGTCATCGACCTTATAGGCGAGGTGGCCGAAATTGCGCCCGCCGGTGTAGGTCTCCGGGTCCCAGTTGTAGGTCAGTTCCAGCTCGGGCGACCGGTCAGCGGCGGACCGGTCCAGATCCTTTGGCGCCGCCAGAAAGATCAGGGTGAACCGCCCCGCCTCATGGTCCATGCGGCGGACTTCGCTCAGGCCCAGATGATCGCACCAGAAGCGAAGCGAGGCGTCCAGGTCAGAGACCCGGACCATGGTGTGCAGATAGCGCATACGGTCCAGCCGGTTCGGAGGAGGAAGCAGGATAGGGGTCTTCTAGAGGCCTCTGGATCGTCCCGGGGGTCAATTCGCGTAACGGGTGTCCCGGTGCGCCTCAGTGCGCCGCCGTCCTAGTGAGCGTCATGTCGCGGGGCAGGGTCGCGATATTCGTTGTCCGTGGCCAGATCGGCCACCAGCACGAAGCGGCGGTCGCAATAGCCGCAGTCCACCGCGCCCCCGTCGCCGATCTCCATATAGACCAGTGGATGACCCAGCGCCCCGCCACCGCCGTCACAGGCGACCCGATGCTGGATGACGGCGATTTCCTCGGGGGCCAATTCGGCGGAACCGGGGACGGGAACGGGATGACGCGGCGGCATTTCTGAACCCTGAGCTTGGCGCGGAGGCGAGCGAGGCATACCTATGCGGCGCGCCCACCGGCGTCAAACGCCTGATCCTGTATTCGGAACCCCATGACCGCTGCCTCCTCGCTGCCCGACTCCGCCATCCGCATCCGTGGGCTGACCAAGACCTATGCGGGCTCGAAGAAGGCCCCGCCCAAGGAGGCGCTGAAGGGCATTGATCTGGACATCCCCCGCGGCGCCATGTTCGGCCTGCTGGGGCCGAACGGTGCCGGAAAGTCGACGCTGATCAATATTCTGGCGGGCGTGGTGAAGAAGACCTCGGGCGAGGTGTCGATCTGGGGCCGGGACATCGACACCCGGCCGCGCGACGCCCGCGCCGCCCTGGGTGTCGTGCCGCAGGAAATTGTCGCCGACGTCTTCTTCACGCCGCGCGAGTCGCTGGAAGTCCAGGCCGGCTTCTATGGCGTGCCGGCCGATGAACGTCGCTCCGACGCCTTGCTGGCCGCGCTGGGCCTGTCGGACAAGGCCAATGCCTATGTCCGCGCCCTGTCAGGCGGCATGAAGCGGCGACTGATGGTAGCCAAGGCTCTGGTCCACGCCCCGCCGGTGCTGATCCTCGACGAGCCGACGGCCGGGGTCGACGTCGAACTGCGCCGCCAGCTGTGGGAATATGTGCGCCGCCTGAACGCCGAGGGCGTGACCATCCTGCTGACCACCCACTATCTGGAAGAGGCGCAGGAGCTCTGCGACACCATCGCCATCGTCAACCGGGGCCAGGTGGTGGCCTGCGAGCCCACGCCGCAGCTGCTGCGGCGGCTGGACACCCGCAATGTCGTGGTGTCGCCCGAGACACCGATGGCGACCCCGCCGGTGCTGGAGGGCTTTGAGGTCACGCCCCGGTCGGGGGGCGCCTTCTCGGTCACCTATCGCAAGGGGCGCTCTTCGGTAGAACAGGTGCTGGCTGCGGTCCGTGCGGCGGGCGTCACTATCGCCGACATCTCGACCGAGGACCCCGATCTGGAAGACGTCTTCCTCGCCCTGACCTATGGCGACGACGCCCAGGGCGATCCGACGAAGGACTGAGCCGTCCTCAGAAGGCCATCACCGTGCCCAGCAGGAAGCGGGCGCCGGACCGACCGAGGGTCTGGTCGGTGGCGGCCTGAAGCTCGCGCGCCAGCCGTTCGACATCGGGTGGGGCGTCACCGCGCAGGCTGGCGGCCACGCGGGAAATCACCTGATTATAGGCGGCCCTCAGCCGCGGCGCGGACTGGCCGGCGCGGACGAAAAGGTCGGCATCGGCGACGTCCAGCCCGGTCTCGACGGTCAGGACGCCGCGTCGTCCGCCCGCCCGGCTGAAGTTCGCCGTCGAGGTGCCGATCTGGATATAGGTCTGTCGCGCCGCACCGCCGCCACCGCCACCGCCACCGCCACCGGTCATGGGCCTCTCCCGAAACTGCCGTCGGCAGAGACCTAACGCGCCGGGCTTAAGGGCCAGTTACGCCGCGCTCTCGACCGCCTGGGGAGGATCCGTGACCATGGGTCTCAGGTCCAGTTTCGCGAACAGTCGGGTGTCGGCGTCGGCAGCGGGGTTGGCGGTAGTCAGCAGGCGGTCGCCGACGAAGATGGAATTGGCCCCGGCGAGGAAGCACAGGGCTTGCATTTCCGGGCTCATGGCCTCGCGACCGGCCGACAGGCGCACCATCGACCGGGGGCATACGATGCGGGCGACGGCGACGGTGCGGACAAATTCGATCGGATCGATTTCGCCCTCGCGCTTGACCTGATCGCCCAGCGGCGTGCCCGCCACGGGCACCAGGGCATTGACCGGCAGGCTGTCCGGATGGGCGGGCAGGGTGGCCAGGGCGTGCAGCAGGCCCGCGCGGTCGCGCCGCGCCTCACCCATGCCGACAATGCCGCCACAGCAGGTGCTCATGCCCGCATCCCGCACGTGCTTGAGCGTATCCAGCCGATCCTGATACGTCCGGGTGGTGACGACATCGGCGTAATAGTCGGGTCCGGTGTCGAGGTTGTGGTTGTAATAGTCGAGCCCGGCGTCCTTGAGCTGACGGGCCTGATCGGCGGTCAGCATGCCCAGCGTGGCACAGGTCTCGAGGCCCAGCGCCTTCACGCCCGAAATCATGGCCGCCAATTTGGGCGTGTCGCGATCCTTCAGCTCGCGCCAGGCGGCGCCCATGCAGAACCGGTCGGCGCCGCCAGCCTTCGCCGCCATGGCCTCGGCCAGCACGGCCTGGGTGTCCATCAGCTTTTCGGCCTTCAGCCCCGTGTCGAAACTGGCCGACTGCGAGCAATAGCCGCAGTTCTCGGCGCAGCCGCCGGTCTTGATCGACAGCAGGCGGCTGAGCTGGACCTCGGAGGGATCGAAGGTCCGGCGGTGCACTTCGGCTGCGGTGAACACCAGCTCCATGAAGGGCTGTTCGAACAGGGCCTCAACCTCGGCGAGGGTCCAGTCATGGCGGGGGGTGGCGAGATCACGGGTCATGGGCGCTTGATGCGATGACCGTCGCGCGGGGGCAACCCCTGCGCTCAGATCTCCATCAGCAATTCGCCATCCTGAAGGTCCATCACCACCCGGCTGAAGACCCCCAGCACATCGACGCCGAGCAGCATGGCTGGCCGGTCCGCCAGACCCAGATGCCGGAAGATGTGGAAGTCGCCCATCAGGACCCCCAGCCGATCCAGCACCATGTCGCCCAGCCGCACGGCGTCTATGATCATGGGCCGGGCGACTGCAGCCCGACCGGTCGGAGACTGAACCGCCTGGGCCGTACCGGCGGTGCGGACCACAAGGTCGGTCGCCCCGGCTGCCTCTGCCAGCACGGGGTTGATCAGGCTGACCTCGGCCCCGGTGTCGATCACGGCCGGGACCCTGACGCCGCGCACCCGGGCATCCACGATCATCAGCCGTTCGGCCACGCCGTCCGGTTCGCGCACGACCGGCGGGGCAAAGCGGACCCGCGGGCGCTCGGCAGCCAGAAAGCCCTGCTCCTCGATGCGGGGGCGACCGATCGAAGCTCTGTGCCGACCGCGAAATCGGAATTCCAGCCGATGTCCGGCCAGCAGGTCCAGCCCCAGCAGGCCGTCCAGCCCCAGCATGCCGCGCCGGTCTCCGATGGCCAGCCGGGGATCGCGTCGGTTCAGGGCGCCGCTGCGGATATGCCCGGCCCGGACCCAGGGCACGCGCTCAACCCCCACCACGGTGTGCATATCGACCTGGCCGCCGACCGTCAGGCCCAGTCGGGAGACCAGATCCGAGGCCAGAACCGAGGCGCTGGCGGCGGTGTCGAGGGCAAAGCGCAGGCCGGTCTGTCCGTCGATCTCGACCTCGACCACGCCCCGGCCGGAATGGTCGGGATCGGCCCCGACCGGGTCCTGGGCCCGGGCCAGTCCGGGCAGAACAAGGCTGGACGCCCCCGCCAGAACCAGTCCCCGTCGCGAGAAAGCGCCTGTTGCCATGCCCGGATTGCTCCTCCCTAAGCGCACGCGGACCGGCACGCTCGCACGAAAGCGCCACGGTGACGAGCCGGGCATATAAGGATGTCCTTATGTGTTTGTTGCCCCGGGGCGTCGCGCGGTCTATAGCGGCGGCCACACCCGTGACCGGCCTCGATGGCCCCTGCCGCGAAAGAGCGCTCCCCCATGACCGACTACATCGTCCGCGACATCTCGCTTGCCCCGTATGGCAACAAGGAAATCGCCATCGCCGAAACCGAAATGCCCGGCCTGATGGCGCTGCGGGACGAGTTCGGTTCGAACAAGCCGCTGAAGGGCGCCCGTATCGCCGGCAGCCTGCACATGACCATCCAGACCGCCGTGCTGATCCAGACTCTGGAAGCGCTGGGCGCCGAGGTTCGCTGGGCCTCGTGCAACATCTATTCGACCCAGGACCACGCCGCCGCCGCCATCGCGGCCAACGGCACGCCGGTGTTCGCCACCAAGGGCGAGACGCTGGAAGAATACTGGGACTATGCCCACAAGATCTTTGAATGGGCGGATGGCGGCTATCCCAACCTGATCCTCGACGACGGAGGCGACGCCACCCTGCTGTGCGTGCTCGGGCCGAAGGCTGAGAAGGACGCCAGCGTTCTCGACAATCCCGAGAACGAGGAAGAAGAGGCCCTCTATGCCGTGATGAAGCGGTATCTGAAGGAAAAGCCCGGCTTCTATTCGGCCATCCGTGACGCCATCGGTGGCGTGTCGGAAGAGACCACTACGGGCGTGCACCGTCTGTACCAGATGGCCGAGCGCGGCGACCTGCCCTTCCCCGCCATCAACGTCAATGACAGCGTCACCAAGTCGAAGTTCGACAACCTGTATGGCTGCCGGGAATCGCTGGTCGATGCCATCCGCCGCGGCACAGACGTCATGCTGTCGGGCAAGGTCGCTGTGGTCTGTGGCTATGGCGATGTCGGCAAGGGCTCGGCTGCCTCGCTGCGTCAGGGCGGCGCCCGCGTGATCGTCACCGAGATCGACCCGATCTGCGCCCTGCAGGCCGCCATGGAAGGCTATGAGGTCCAGACCCTCGATGACGTCGCCGGCTCCGCCGACATCTTCGTCACCGCCACGGGCAACAAGGACGTCATCACCGTCGACCACATGCGGGCGATGCGTCACAACGCCATCGTCTGCAACATCGGCCACTTCGACTCCGAGATTCAGGTCGCAGGCCTGAAGAACATGAAGTGGGACGAGATCAAGCCCCAGGTCGACCACGTCGAATTCCCGGACGGCAAGAAGATCATCCTGCTGTCCAAGGGTCGTCTGGTGAACCTTGGCAATGCTACGGGCCACCCGTCGTTCGTGATGTCGGCCTCCTTCACCAATCAGGTGCTGGCCCAGATCGAACTGTGGACCAACAAGTCGAAGTACGAGAATCAGGTCTACGTCCTGCCCAAGCATCTGGACGAAAAGGTCGCAGCCCTGCACCTCGACAAGTTGGGCGCCAAGCTGACGACCCTGACCAAGGAACAGTCGGACTATATCTCGGTCCCCGCCGCCGGGCCGTTCAAGCCGGACCACTATCGCTACTGATCGGCGTCGATGCCGCACCCCGCCCGACCCTCTGGTCAGGCGGGGGCGCGCGGCCTAGTTTGCCCGCATGGGCAACATCGTCGACATTCTGATCCTGATCGCTATCGCCGCGGTCGCCATCACCCTCGGGTTCGGGCTGAAGGCCCTGTTCACCCCCGGTGACGCGGCGCGCAGCCAGTCCAACCATCTGATGCGCGTCCGCGTCGGCCTGCAGGCCGTGGCCGTTGTGCTTCTGGTCGGCGCCATGTGGTGGAAATCCACCCAGGGAGGCTAGGCCCATGGTCCTGCTCAACAAGATCTACACCCGCACCGGCGACGAGGGGCAGACCCGTCTGGCCAATGGCGCGCCGGTGTCCAAGACCGATCTGCGGGTCGAGGCCTATGGCGCGGTCGACGAGCTGAATGCCGTGATCGGCCTCGCCCGGCTGAACGCGGGCCAGAACGACCGGATCGACGCCATGCTGGCGCGCATCCAGAATGAGCTGTTCGATCTCGGCGCTGATCTGGCCACGCCGCTGGACCCGCCCCCGGAATGGGAGGCCCTGCGGATCATCGACAGCCAGGTCGAACGTCTGGAGCAGGAAATCGACTGGATGAACGAGAGCCAGAAGCCGCTCGACAGCTTCATCCTCCCGGGTGGATCGCCGCTGTCGACCCATCTGCATCTGGCCCGCACGGTCTGCCGGCGGGCCGAGCGGTGCGCCGTTCGTCTGGCCGAGACCGGCGTGGCGGTAACGCCTGCGGCCCTGCGCTATCTGAACCGGCTGTCCGACCATCTGTTCGTGGCGGGGCGACGGGCCAACCACCATGGTGCCGATGATGTGAAGTGGCGTCCCGGCGCCACCCGCTAGCCGTTCCGGATCACCGGCCCTGCTGCGCCCGCAGCCGTGCCCGCTCGGCGTCGACGGCGTCCTGGCGAGCCTTCTTCTGGGCGGCGACCTGGCGTTCCAGCACGATCAGTTCGCTGTTCTTGGCCTTGGAGGCCTCAAGCCGGCTGACCCCGATGGGACGTCCGGTGATGTCGGGGATAAAGATCGGCTGGGCACAGGTCCGGGTGCTCACATCGTACCAGTTGCCGGCGGCCTCGCAGCGCTCGCCCGGGCTGACCCAGAACTGCTGATAGACCAGCAGGCCGGTGACGATCATGCCGAACAGGCCAAGGAAAAGTATGCCCAGTCGCCGGAAGCTCAGAAAGCGATGCATGGTTGGTCCGGGGCTCCTTTGCCGGGGCGCGGCGTGGCTTTGCCGCAGTTAGCTTGACCCAGCGTTACATTGACAGGCCGGTTTGGCCGTTCCATGTCCAACGCCACATATTCCAGCGCTTCAACGGATAGGCTCATGAAGGTTCTCGTCCCTGTCAAACGGGTGATCGACTATAACGTCAAGGCCAGGGTCAAGGCCGACCAGAGCGGGGTCGACCTCGCCAATGTCAAGATGAGCATGAACCCCTTCGACGAAATCGCCGTCGAAGAGGCCGTTCGGCTCAAGGAATGCAAGGGCCACCACGCCGCCAATACGGCTGAGGAAATCGTCGCCGTTTCGGTCGGCGTAACCCAGGCGCAGGAGACCATCCGCAACGCCCTGGCCATCGGCGCCGATCGCGGCATACTGGTGCAGTCCGACACGGATCTGGAGCCGCTGGCCGTGGCCAAGGTGCTCAAGGCCGTGGTCGATGAGGAAAAGCCCGATCTGGTTCTGATGGGCAAACAGGCCATCGACGGCGACAATAATGCGGTCGGCCAGATGCTGGCCGCCCTGCTCGACTGGCCGCAGGCGACCTTTGCTTCCAAGGTTGAGATCAAGGACGGCAAGGCCCAGGTCACGCGCGAGATCGACGGCGGCCTGCAGACCATCGAGGTCACCCTGCCGGCGGTCATCACCGTCGACCTGCGCCTCAACACGCCGCGCTATGCCTCCCTGCCCAACATCATGAAGGCCAAGAAGAAGGAGATCGTCACCAAGGCGGTCGCCGACTACGGCGCCGATACCGCGCCGCGCCTCAAGGTGGTCAAGGTCACCGAGCCGCCCAAGCGCGAAGCGGGTGAAAAGGTGGCCGACGCTGCCGAACTGGTTGCCAAGCTCAAGTCCAAGGGAGTCATCTGATGGCCGTTCTCGTCATTGCGGACCACGACGGCGCGACCGTCCGTGACACCACCCACAAGACCGTGACCGCTGCCTCGAAGATCGGGGGCGACATCGACATTCTGGTCGTGGGTGAAGGCGCCAAGGCCGCCGCCGAGGCTGCTGCGAAAATCAAGGGCGTGCGCAAGGTCCTGCTGGCCGAGAGCGCCGGTCTGGGCAAGGTGCTGGCCGAGGCCGTCGAGGCCACGGTCCTGCCGCTGGCCGAGGGCTATGACGCCATTCTCGCTCCGGCCACCACGGACGGCAAGAATTTCGCCCCGCGTATCGCCGCCAAGCTGGACGTCGCCCCGATCTCGGACATCATCGAGGTGGTGTCGGCCGACACCTTTGTGCGGCCGATCTATGCGGGCAATGCGCTGGAAACCATCCAGTCGTCCGATGCGAAGAAGGTCATCACCGTCCGTCCCACCGGCTTTGATGCCGCTGAGGAAGGCGGCTCGGCTTCGATCGAGACGGTCACCGGCGGTGATGCGCCCAAGACCACCTTCGTCTCCGAGGAAAAGGTCAAGTCCGACCGGCCCGAGCTGGGCGCGGCCAAGATTGTCGTCTCCGGCGGGCGGGCCATGGGCTCGTCCGAGGAATTCCACGCCGTCATGGATCCGCTGGCCGACAAGCTGGGCGCCGCCGTCGGGGCCTCGCGCGCCGCGGTCGACGCCGGCTATGCGCCGAACGACTATCAGGTCGGCCAGACCGGCAAGGTGGTCGCGCCGGAGCTCTACATCGCCATCGGCATCTCGGGCGCCATCCAGCACCTGGCCGGCATGAAGGACTCCAAGATCATCGTCGCGATCAACAAGGATCCGGACGCCCCGATCTTCCAGGTCGCCGACTATGGTCTGGTCGCCGACTACAAGACCGCCGTGCCCGAACTGATGACGGCGCTGGGATAGGCTTCTATCGAACGCGATAAGTCAGGGGCGTGGGGCTAAGGGTTCCGCGCCCTTTTCGCTTGAGCCGGATTCCGTTCCGCAGGCTATCCGGGTCCTCCTTACAGCTTTGTAATAAATCCGGCTTTGACGAGGCTCGCGGAACCCTCTTGTAATCGACGCTTCGCATGCTCTGCCGGAGCAGGCGACGATCCGGTTGACTGGGGAGCTGACCACCATGTTCACGACACGTCTGCGGGGGTCCGCATCCGGGCCGCTCGCCCTCATCCTTGCCGCCACGCTCGGCCTGTCGGCCTGTGCCACCACGGGGGAAGGTGCCTCCTCCGACGGGAATGGCGACGCCGCCCCTGCGCGCGAGGCCAAGGCCCTGCCGACCGGCATGGACGCCGCGACCAATCCGGATCCCTATCCCTCGACCTATCGCGGCCTGCCGCGCGAGAACCTGGCCATTGTCGGGGCGACCGTGTTCACCGGCGACGGACGCAAGATCGAGAACGGCGTGGTCATCCTGACGGACGGCAAGGTCGCCGCGGTCGGCGACGCCTCGACGGCTCTCCCGGCCGGACACCGGGTGATCAATGCCGAGGGGCGCTATGTGACGCCCGGCATCATCGATGTGCACAGCCACCTCGGCGTCTATCCCTCGCCCGGCGTTCAGGGGATGAGCGACGGCAATGAGGCGACCAACCCCAACACCGCCGAGGTCTGGGCCGAGCACTCGGTCTGGCCGCAGGATCCCGGCTTCAACACGGCCCGCGCCGGCGGGGTCACCACCGTCCACATCCTGCCCGGCTCGGCCAATTTGTTCGGCGGTCGCGGCGTGACGCTGCGCAATGTGCCCTCGGTCACCATGCAGGGCATGAAGTTCCCGGATGCCCCCTATACGGTCAAGATGGCCTGCGGCGAGAACCCCAGCCGCGTCTATGGTGGTCGGGGTCGTTCGCCGGCCACCGGCATGGGCAATATGGCCGGCTATCGCGCCGCCTTCATCGCCGCCCAGGACTATCGCCAGAAGTGGGACAAGTGGCGTGAGACGGGCGAAGGCTCCCCGCCCACCCGCAACCTGCAGCACGAGACCCTGGTGGGCGTGCTGGACGGCTCGATCCTGATCCAGAACCACTGCTATCGCGGCGACGAGATGGCCCTGATGATCGATATGTCGAAGGAGTTCGGCTATCGCATCACCACCTTCCACCACGCGACCGAGGCCTACAAGGTGGCGCCCATGCTGGCGCGCGAGGGCATCTGCGCGGCCATGTGGACCGGCTGGTGGGGCTTCAAGATGGAGAGCCTCGACGCCATCGAGGAGAACGTGGCGCTGGTCGATGCGCCCGAAGGCTCGTGCGCCGTGGTCCACTCGGATGATGCCGAGCTGATCCAGCGCCTCAACCAGGAAGCCGCAGCGGCCCTGGCCGCCGGTCGCCGGGCGGGTCTGGACCTGACCGAGGAACACGCCATCGGCTGGATCACGCTGAACGCCGCGCGCGCCATCGGCATCGACGATCAGACGGGCTCCCTGACCCCCGGCAAGCGCGCCGATGTGGTCATCTGGAGCGCCAATCCCTTCTCCATCTATGCGCGGGCCGATCAGGTGTTCGTCGACGGAGGCCTGGCCTTCGACCGGTTCGACCCGACCTATCAGCCGGTATCCGACTTTGAACTCGGCCAGCCCGGCTATGGCCAGTCGACCGCCGGTGTCCGCCAGGGAGCCCGCTGATATGACCCGCAATCTTTCCTCTCTCCGGACCATTGTCCTTGGGGCCGCCGCCGCTCTGGGACTGGCCGCTGCTCCGGCGCTGGCGCAGGATACCGTCGCCGTCACTGGCGGCCGGGTGCTGACCGGCACCTCGGTGATCGAGAACGGCACCGTCGTCATGCGCGGCGGACGGATCATCTCGGTCGGCACAGGCGCGGCTCCGGCCGGAGCCCGCGTGATCGATGCTACGGGCCAGGTCGTCGCCCCCGGCTTCGTCGCGGTCGACTCAGGCCTCGGCGGCTCGGAGGTGTCCTCCGTCAGTGGCACCAATGATCTCCGGAATGCCTCCAACACGCTGAGCGCCGCCTTCGACGTGTCCTACGGGCTGGACCCCTGGTCCATCACCCTGCCGGTCGCGCGGCTGGGCGGGGTAACCCGCGCCATCGTAGTGCCGAACCACCCCGGCTCGTCCGGCGGCCACTATCATGAACAGGACACCGCCGGCGCTGGTGAGGGCGGTTATCACTCGCCCGGCCTGTTCGCGGGTCAGGCAGCGGTGATCCATCTGGCCGAGGGCGCCGACATCCTCGTCCGCCCGCGCGTGGCGATGGTCGCCCCGTTCGGTGAGGCCGGGGCCGGTGTGGCCGGCGGATCGCGCGGCGGGGCCATGGTCCTGTTCCGCGAGACCCTGGCCGAGGTGCGGCTCTATGCCCGTAACAAGGCCGCCTATCAGCGCGATGACCTGCGGCCGCTGTCGCTGTCGCGTGCCGATCTGGAGGCCCTGATCCCTGTGGCCGAGGGGCGAATGCCGCTGATTATCACCGTGTCGCGCGCAGCCGACATCCTGCAGGTCCTGCGCCTCGCCGAGGAAGAGGGCCTGAAGGTCATCCTCGACGGGGCCGAGGAAGGCTGGCTGGTCGCGGACCAGATCGCCGCCGCCGGTGTGCCCGTGCTGCTCAACCCCCTCGCCAATCTGCCCGGAAACTTCGAGCGCCGGGCCGCGCGGATGCAGAATGCCGCGGCCCTCAATGCCGCCGGGGTGGTGATTGCCATCAAGGGCAATGAAGGTTCGATCCACCGGGCGCGCGAGACCCGCTACAACGCCGGCAACGCCGTCTCGCACGGCCTGCCCTATGAGGCGGCGATCGCGGCGATCACGGTCAATCCGGCCCGCATCTTCGGCATGGACGGCCAGTTCGGGGAGTTGCGTGCAGGCGCGGCCGCCGATGTGGTCATCTGGACCGGCGATCCGCTGGAGCCGCTGAGCCAGCCCGTGGCCATCTACATCAACGGCGTCGAGCAGCCGCTGGAGAGCCGGCCGTTCCTGCTGCGGGACCGCTACCTCGGCGGGGGTGAGGGCGCGCGCCCCCCCGCCTACCCCGCGCAGTAAGGACCGTCAGGCGCCCGGCAGAAAGGGCGAGAAGGTGATGACGGTGAAGGTGTCGCGGATGTTGGGCCGGGTCTGGACCTCCTTCGTGACGAAGGTGCCGATGTCCATCTCCTTCGGCAGCTGGAACTTGGCCAGCAGGTCGTACTGTCCCGAGGTCGAATAGACCTCGGAGACGCGCTCGACATTGTCGACGATGTCGGCGGCGACGTCGTTGGCGTGCCCCAGCTCGCATTTGATGAAGACGAAGATGGCGGTCATCATGGGCGGTCCCTCCGGTCGGTCGGAGGTCTGTAGCCGAAGCGGACGGACGGAGTAAGGGCCTGGACCTCGAAGCCGAGTACAACAACCGCCGGCGGGTGCCCGACCACGGGGCCGTCATGGCGAGGTGGGCCGAGAGGGCCGAGGCGGCGCGGGCGGCTCATCCGCACGAGCGGATCGCCTATGGCCCCGGCCCGCGCGAGGTCCTCGACCTGTTCACGCCAGAGGGACAGCCGGAGGCGCCGGTCGCCGTCTTTCTGCACGGCGGCTACTGGCAGGCGCTCGAGGGGGCGGCCTTTCACGGGATCGCCCCGGCGTTCCTGAGCCACGGGGTCGCGGTCGCCCTCCCCACCTATGACCTCGCGCCGGCCGTCAGCCTCGGCCAGATCCTGCGGCAGGTGCGGGCGGCCACAGAGCTGATCCGCGACCGCGCCGGATACCGCCCGCTGGTGTTCGGCCATTCGGCGGGCGGCCATATGGCGGCGGCCCTGCTGTCCGAGGGCCGGGCGGGGGCGGCCGTGGCCATCTCGGGCGTGTTCGACCTCGCCCCGCTCATTGAGACCAGCCTCAACGCGGCGCTGCGGCTTGATCCCCTGATGGCCAATGCCCTGTCGCCGATCCACTGGCCGGTGCCGGACGGCTCCAGCCCCGGCGGCACCACCCTGGACTGCTGGGTCGGGGCCGAAGAGAGTGCGGAGTTCCGCCGCCAGTCGCAGGCCATGGCCGATCGCTGGGGGGCCGCCGGGGCCGACACCCGGGTCCGCGAGCTGGCCGGGCTGAACCATTTCACCGTGCTGGCCCCCCTGTTCGAGGCCGACAGCCCCGAGGTCGCGCGGCTGGTCGAACTGGCCCACGAAACCAGCCGTGAAGCCGCCCCGGCTTGACGCGCGGCCCGGTTGGTCGCACCCCTGAACCCGACCCCTGCCGACCCGGAGCCTGCCTCATGCCCGCCTATCCCGCCGACCGCCTGACCGTCGTGGCCGCGCTGGAGGCGCAGGGCATCTGCCCGGTCTTCTACCACCCGGAGCCCGAGGCCTGCCTCGGCATCATCCGCGCCGCCGCCCGCGCCGGGGCCCGGGTGATCGAGTTCACCGACCGGGGCGACCACGCCGCCGACCTGTTCGCCGAGCTGACCAAGACGCTTTCCCGCACCGACCCGGAGGTGATCCTCGGCATCGGCTCGATCGTCGATCCGGGGACGGCGGCGCTCTATCTGTCGCGCGGCGCCCGCTTTGTCGTCAGCCCCTGCGGCGTCGAGGCGGTGGCCAAGCTCTGTAACCGCAAGCGCGTGGCCTATATGCCCGGCTGTGGCTCGGTCACCGAGATCAGCCAGGCCCATGAATGGGGCTGCGACGTCGTCAAACTGTTCCCCGGCGCCCAGGTCGGCGGCCCGGCCTTCGTCAAGGCGGTCATGGGCCCCATGCCCTGGACCAAGATCATGCCCACCGGCGGGGTCGAGCCCGAGGAGGCCTCGCTCAAGGCCTGGTTCGACGCCGGCATCATCGCCGCCGGCATGGGCTCGCGCCTGATCCCCGACAAATTGGTCGCCGAGGCCGACTGGGAGGGGCTGGAAGCCCACATCGGCCGGGCCGTGGGGCTGGCGCGGTCGGTGCGCGGGTAAAAAAGACCGTCTGAAGGGTCTGAAGGGTCTGGAATCGGCGCCTTCATCACCTCCCCATCCGTGATGGGGAGGTGGCTCGCGGGCGCAGCCTGCGAGACGGAGGGGGCGGCGCCTCGGCCAGCCGGGCGTGCATCAGGGGCTTTGCCGGACACGGCACCGCCGCCCCC
>NZ_DDOD01000025.1:201116-388018 GCF_002341485.1 Brevundimonas sp. UBA2503
ACCGTCTGAACCGTCTGAAGGGTCTGGATTGCGCCTCCGTCGTTCGGGGGAGTGGCTAACCGGACAGCTTACGCCACCCGGCGACCCGGTCGGGCAGAAGGGTGCGGGAACGGGCGCGGGCCTTGAAAGGATTGCGAAAACGGCGGGTAGGTGTGCGGGGGAAAGGCAGGGGGTTCATCACGGAGAACACAGAGAAAGGCACGGAGGGCACGGCGGGGGGCGGTGCGGGTCTGAGGTCACTGTGTTTCTCTGTGTGCTCTCTGTGATCTCTGTGATGAACCCGCTTCGCGGATGACGGGCGACACGACCGGCCTTTTGCGCGCGCCGACAGCCCCCATCTAGGACCAAAGGAGCCCCCCATGACCGCATCGCCCAAACCTCTGCAGATCGAGTTTGTCTCGGACGTCGTCTGTCCCTGGTGCGTGGTGGGGCTGGGCGGGCTGGAGACGGCGCTGGGGGTGCTGGCGGCCGAGGGGATCACGGCCGAGATCCGCTTTCAGCCGTTCGAGCTGAACCCCGACATGGCGCCCGAGGGGGAGAACATCACCGAGCACATCGGCCGCAAATACGGCGCCACGCCGGAGCAGTCAGCGAAGAACCGCACGATGATCCGCGACCGGGCGGCGGAGGCCTGGCCGGATGACGGCAAGGGCTTTGAGATGCGGATGGGGCCGGACAGCCGCATCTGGAACACCTTTGACGCCCACCGGCTGCTGCAATGGGCGGGCACGATCGGGCTGGCCGAACAGAGGGCGCTGAAAGAGGCCCTGTTCCGCGCCCACTTTACCGACACCCTTCCCCTGAGCGACGCCGAGGTGCTGGCCGATGCCGCAGAGGCGGCCGGGCTGGACCGGGCGGAGGCCCAGGCGGTGCTGGCCGACGGCCTCTATGCCGCCGAGGTCCGCGACGCCGAGGCCCTGTGGCGCGCGCGCGGCATCACCGGCGTGCCCGCCGTGGTGGTGGAGGGGAAGTGGTTGATCTCCGGCGGCCAGCCGGCGGCGGTGTTCGAAGAGGCGCTGCGGAAGATCGCGGGGGAGGGGACCTGAAGCGGTTCATCACAGCGACCACAGAGGAAGGCACAGAGAGCACAGCGGGGGCGGTGCGGGGGGCACACCTCTGCTTTCGTCCTCATCCCGGCCGCGCAGCGGAAACGGGGAAGGGAGGGGCGCAGTCCTCTCTTTCGTCATCCTCCGGCGAGCGTAGCGAGACCGGGGGACCCAGCGGCGCCGAAGGCGAAATGCGTCCGCCGCGCCAGTTTCGACGCCCGAGTCCGTGACAGGGTCCTGCTCGCGCAGGCCGCTGGGTCCCCCGGGTCTGCGCCGCGCAGGCGCGGCTTGCCGGAGGATGACGAAAGAGAAGGGGATCACCGGCGTGCCCGCCGTGGTGGTGGAGGGCAAATATCTGATCAGCGGCGGCCAGCCGGCGGCGGTGTTCGAAGAGGCGCTGCGGAAGATCGCGGGGGAGGGGACTCATCGAGCTTAGCCTTGACGGCACTCTGGTTTGGCGACATCCTCATCTTCCACTTACGCTTTTAGCACCGTTAGTGCTTGGTCCAGCGTTTCGCTGCGATCTCATTCGATTGGTGATTTCTATGTGCCGCGGAAGAGCGCATCTCCTGTTCGCCTCTGCCGTGGACGCTACGCTCTCACAGGAGACGCGCTCTTCCGCGCCTCACGGGTAAGTGATCGCTGGCAATCTCGCCGATATCTTCGAGATCTGGGACAGGAGCTCTCTTAAAGTGGGAGCTCCTGTCAAAGCTGTATTCGTCTGTGGCGGGACGACCGCGGATGACCGGCCTGATGATCTAACCAGACGCGACGCGTTCTTTGAGATTATCGATGATGCCGTATCCGACAGGAAGCGACAAGCTGGGCTCGATAAGCACCAATATAAAAAGGCAGAATCAATCGATGGGTTCCTTTTTAGGGAGCACTATCAAGACTGGCTCACTCTTGAGCTGGATATCGCTAGAATATCAGAAGTGACGATGCTGTTCTGCGAGAGCCCTGGCGCATTCGCTGAGCTAGGGGCTTTTGTGGTGGATCCAGAAATTGTCCAGTCTCTGCTCGTGGTTATCGACCACGATAAGTATAACAGCCCAAGTTTTATCAGGCACGGTATTATAACGTTTCTGGAGAAATCTTTCCCAAAAGGTTCTGTGTTTGTCCTCCAAACAGCGGAGATGGGGCTAAGTTCAGTTGCAATGAAAGGAAAGGACATTGATCGCGACCGATTTGCATCGGCTATCGGCCGAGCGCTCGATCTTCGCCTGAACCAACCTCTAAAACATAGAACCTTTGACCCCAAGCTCTCAGGACACTTGATCAAACTGATCACGGGTCTTTTGGAGGACTATGGAGCTCTTACCGTTGAGGAAATTTGGTACATATTACAGTCTATGTCTATAGATATAGAAGATACAGAAATCAATCGTTACATATTCTGTGCCGAGAATATGGGTTGGGCTATAAGAGATAGACGAGATTATGGCGAGTATATAACGTCTACGACGTCTGGATTTTCGGTGACCTTTAAAATGAACCCAGATGGAAGGGTCAAAGACCGGCGACGTTGGAGATCTGATATCAGAGAGTACTGGAAGACATTTGAGCCGGACAGATTTGCTTCCATAACTTCAAGTTGGAGTAAGTGACCGTGGAAAGTGACCTCGTTCTCGGCCTTTCACGCATATCCGGGCTCTCTCCCTATGACGTGCGCTCCATATCTCTCCGTGCGCCCAGAATGTATAAGACATTCAAAGTCTTCAAGGCTGATGGCGTTAGCGTCCGCGAAATAGCCCAGCCTGCCCGCGAGGTGAAACTTCTGCAGAGAGCTTTCAACGAACTCGTCCTCTCTACTCTTCCCATCCATAAATGTGCGACAGCGTATCGAACGGGAATGTCGCTTCGGGATAACGTGACCCCTCACGCTGAGAACGGCCCCATCTTGAAGATGGATTTCCGAAATTTCTTCCCATCCATAAAGGGTCCGGATTGGACGTCCTATTGTAGGAACTCTGGCGTTCTAGTTTCTGAAGATGACATCAACCTCAGTGAGCAGTTGCTATTTCGTAGAGTGGCGAAGGGACGCCCTTTGTCACTAGCGATTGGAGCTCCATCGTCTCCGGCGCTTTCGAATATTTTATTGCATCAGTTTGATGAGCTCATTTTCGAGAGGGTCGGCGAAATGTATGTTACCTATACCCGATATGCTGATGATCTAACCTTTTCAGCACCGCGTACTGGTTTCTTGCAGGGTGTCCAGTCGGTTGTAGCGAAAACCATTCGAGATATTCGGTATCCATCTCTGGCTATTCATGGAGATAAAACTCGCTTCGTTACTACCAAGTTTGGGCGTCACGTTACAGGCCTGACGATATCGCTAGATGGCCGCGTCACTGCCGGGCAATACCGCAAGAGACAGGTTCGAGCGGGGGTGAACCGGTTCGCGAAGGGCGAGTTGGATGTTGATGCGGCCATTCGTCTCGCTGGCTTGATTGCCTTCGTCGATGGCGTCGAGAAAGGCTTTATCGAGAAGTTGAAGCAGCGCTACGGCGACGATCTAATTTCGCGTCTGTGCTCTAGCGCTATCCAACGCAAAGGGTTCGGGCGGATAAATCCTTTACCCGACGATGACCTATAATCTCGGCACGCCTAGCAGCAGATCATCTCTCACACCTTCACCTCGATTTCCCCGCCCCCCGCCCGGAATTTCGCGCTCATTTCCTGCATGCCCTTTTCGGCGGCTTCGGCCTGGGCATCCCGCCGGATGTCCTGGCTGATCTTCATGCTGCAGAATTTGGGGCCGCACATGGAGCAGAAGTGGGCGGTCTTGTGGGCCTCTTTCGGCAGGGTCTCGTCGTGGTATTTGCGGGCGGTTTCGGGGTCGAGGCCGAGGTTGAACTGGTCTTCCCAGCGGAACTCGAACCTCGCGCGGGACAGGGCGTCGTCGTGCAGGCGGGCGGCGGGGTGGCCCTTGGCCAGGTCGGCGGCGTGGGCGGCGATCTTGTAGGTGATGACGCCGTCCTTGACGTCCTGACGGTCGGGCAGGCCGAGGTGCTCCTTGGGCGTGACGTAGCAGAGCATGGCCGTGCCGAACCAGCCGATCATGGCAGCCCCGATGGCGCTGGTGATGTGGTCATAGCCCGGCGCGATGTCGGTGGTCAGCGGCCCGAGCGTATAGAAGGGCGCCTCGTGGCAGTGCTTCAGCTGCTCATCCATGTTGGCCTTGATCTTGTGCATGGGCACATGGCCGGGGCCCTCGATCATGACCTGACAGCCATTTTCCCAAGCAATTTTAGTGAGCTCCCCCAACGTGCGCAGCTCGGCGAACTGGGCCTCGTCGTTGGCGTCGGCAATGGAGCCGGGGCGGAGGCCGTCGCCGAGGCTGAAGCTGACGTCATAGGCGCGCATGATCTCGCAGATCTCGGCGAAATTCTCGTACAGGAAGGACTCGCGGTGATGGCTGAGGCACCACTTGGCCATGATCGAGCCGCCGCGGGAGACGATGCCGGTGACGCGGTTGGCGGTCATCGGCACGAAGGGCAGGCGGACGCCGGCGTGGATGGTGAAATAGTCCACGCCCTGTTCGGCCTGTTCGATCAGGGTGTCGCGATAGACCTCCCACGTCAGGTCCTCGGCAATGCCGTTCACCTTCTCCAGCGCCTGATAGATGGGGACGGTGCCGATCGGGACGCTGGAGTTGCGGATGATCCAGTCGCGAATGTTGTGGATGTTGCGGCCGGTCGACAGGTCCATGACATTGTCGGCGCCCCAGCGGGTGGCCCAGACCAGTTTGTCGACCTCGTCATCGACCGAGGACAGGACGGCGCTGTTGCCGATGTTGGCGTTGATCTTCACCAGGAAGTTGCGGCCGATGATCATCGGCTCGACCTCGGGGTGGTTGATGTTGTGCGGGATGATGGCCCGGCCGCGGGCGATCTCGCTTCTGACGAATTCCGGGGTGACGTAGTCCGGAATGCTGGCACCGAAGCTCTCGCCGTCCCGGGGTGGCGAGTGGCGAGTGGCGAGTGGCGAGGAGGATACAGGCAGGGTGGAGCCGTCGGCGAGGGTGATGGTCTGGCCCTCTTCACTCGCCACTCGCCACTCGTCTCTCGCCACTTCTCTCCGCAGGTTCTCGCGGATGGCGACATATTCCATCTCGGGCGTGATGATGCCGGCGCGGGCGTATTCCAGCTGGGTCACCGGACGGCCGGGGACGCCCTTGAACACCTTGTGGTGCGAGGTGTCGAAACGGGGGGCCAGGTGGCGGCCCGACGCATGGCCGTTGTCTTCCGGCTTGACCTCGCGCGGGTTCGCGACGGGGGCGATGTCGCCGCGGTCCAGCTGCCAGCTGGATTTGACGAGGGGCAGGCCCTTCTTGATGTCGATGGTGACCGCCGGGTCGGTGTAGGGGCCTGAGGAGTCATAGATGGTCACCGGCGGCTCATTGGCGCTGGGGTGCACCGCGACCTCGCGGAAGGGGACGCGGATGTCGGGGTAGAGCTCTCCCGCCACATAGACCTTGCGGCTGCCCGCCCGCTCGCCGGTGGGGATCGTCCCCGTTTCCTTCATCACCGCCTCGCGCGCGTCCTTTAGAGCGAGGCTATCGCTCGCGACGCGGTCGCTCGCTGCTTGAGCCTCAGGAGCGCTGGAATTGTCGGCGGGGACGTGGATGTTCATGGCAGCCTCTCGGTATGAGGGCGCCGACGTCAGGCAGATTGCGGGCGTGAAGACCGCCCGTTCCCATCCCTTCGCCGGCATGACCCGGATCAGGTTCGACGGGTCAGGACGCGGTCCTATCTCAGCCGCCTTGCGCGGCCCCCCGGAGAACGCGGGCACGATAGGCCGGATGGGACGGCCGCGAAAGGGGTCAGGCGAACTCGGCCTCGAGGTCGGCGAGGCGGGCGGCCTGGTCCTCGGCGATCAGGGCGTCCAGCAGGGGGTCGAGGTCGCCCTCGAGGATCTGCGGCAGGCTGTGCAGCGTCAGGTTGATGCGGTGATCGCTGACCCGGCCCTGCGGGAAGTTGTAGGTGCGGATGCGCTCGGACCGGTCGCCCGAGCCGACCTGGGATTTGCGGCTGTCGGAGCGGGCCAGATCCTTGGCCTGACGCTGCTGGTCATAAAGGCGGACGCGCAGGTTCTTCATGGCCTTGTCGCGGTTCACGTGCTGGGACTTTTCCGAGCTGGTCACGACAATGCCGGTCGGCAGGTGGGTGATGCGCACGGCGGAATCGGTCTTGTTGACGTGCTGGCCGCCCGAGCCGGAGGCGCGGAAGGTGTCGATGCGGATGTCCTTGTCGTGGATCTCGATCTCGACATCCTCGACCTCGGGCAGGACGGCGACGGTGGCAGCCGAGGTGTGGATGCGACCGCCGGCCTCGGTGACCGGCACGCGCTGCACCCGGTGGACGCCGGATTCGAACTTCAGCCGACCGAACACGCCTTCGCCGGAGACGGTGGCGATGATCTCCTTGTAGCCGCCGGCCTCGCCTTCGGTGGCCGAGTCCAGCTCGACCTTCCAGCCGCGGTTGGCGGCATAGCGCGAGTACATGCGGAACAGGTCGCCGGCGAACAGGGCGGCCTCGTCGCCGCCGGTGCCGGCGCGGACTTCCAGCACGGCCGAGGCCTGTTCATCGGCATCGCGGGGGGCCAGCAGCAGGGCCACGCCCCGCTCCATCTCGGGCAGGCTGTCCTTGAGGGTCTGCAACTCGTCGGCGGCCATCTCGGCCATTTCGGGATCGGAGGTCATAGTCTCGAGGTCGGCCATTTCCTCCCGGGTTTTCGCCAGTGCCATGACGGCGTCGGCGATGGGCTTCATCTCGGCATGTTCCTTGGACAGACGCACGATCTCCTGACCGTCGGTGGCCGCACCCATGCGCGCCTCGACCTGCTGGAAGCGGTCAATCACCTGATCAAGACGGGCCTGGGGAAGTCGCAAGGGAAGCTCCTGTTGGACGAAGCCGGTGCTTTAGCGCGACGGGGCGGTGGATACCAAGGCCGGACGCGCTGCGGCAAATAATGAGACGCTCAGGGTTCCCATGAGACGCCCGGCAAGTGCGAAGCTATAATCGAAGCCGACCGTTGTGTGGACGGTGGTGATGCGGCCGGTCGCGGAGCTCTCTTGGACACCTTCCTGATGTTCCTGCTGGTCGGGCTGCTGGCCCAGTCGGTGGATGGCGCGCTGGGCATGGCCTATGGCGTCATCGCGAATACCGTCCTTCTGGCCTTCGGCGTGCCGCCCGCGACCGCCTCGGCCAGCGTCCATGTCGCCAAGATCTTTACCGGTGGCGCCTCGGCCGCCTCGCACATCGCGCACCGGAACATCCTGTGGCCCCTGTTCTGGCCCCTCGCCATCGGGGGAGTGGTCGGGGGAGTGGTCGGCGCCTATGTGCTGACCGGGGTCCCCGGCGAGAGGATCAAGCCGTACATCCTGGTCTATCTGCTGCTGATTGGAGCCTGGGTGCTCTGGCGGGCGGGGCACAACATCCGGAATCGCATCTTCCCGCCCCGGCTCAGCGGGCCGCTGGGCGTGGTCGGCGGCTTTCTCGACGCCATCGGCGGCGGTGGCTGGGGGCCGACGGTGACCTCGACTCTGGTCGGGGCGGGGACCGAGCCGCGCCGTGCCATCGGCACGGTCAATTCCGCCGAACTCCTGGTCACCAGCGCCATTTCGGCCGCCTTCCTCGTGGCCCTGTTGACCGGGAGGTGGGATGGCGGCGCGCTGGAGAACCACGCCTGGGCCATCGGCGGGCTGATCGTCGGCGGGCTGATCGCCGCCCCGTTCGCGGGCTGGATCACCAAACGGGTGCCGGCAAAGATCCTGACCTACGGGGTCGGCGGGCTGATCATCCTGCTTGCCGGCTATCAGGCCCTGCAGCTGGCCGGGATCGCGCCCTGAACGAAAACCGACGGGACCGGCTCAGGCCGGGTGGGTCTGGATAAAGCTGTCGCGGGCCTCAAGCCGGTCAGTGAGCGCGACCAGGCGGGGGTGACCCGCGCGCCAGTCGATGTCCGGGTGGCGAAAGCCGGTCCAGGTGGTGGCGACGCCGGTGGCGATGACGCCGAGATCGAGCGCGTCACCGTCGGGCAGGGCCTGTTCCAGCGCGTCGAACGAGCGGTGCATGTTGCGGGTCCAACGCTCGATCCATGACGGCGATTGCTCGCTTTCTGGGCGGCGGCGCTCCAGCACGCGCTTGACGCCCATTTCCAGCGCGCCGTGGGCCAGGGTCTGCAGCCGGCGGACCCGCCAGCGCTCGGGCCCCTCGGGCGGCAGCAGGCGGGGGCCGGTGGTGCCGTGCGCATCCAGCCACTCGCAGATGACCGGACTGTCGGTCAGCGGCAGGCCGTCGCCCGCGATCAGGGCCGGGACCTGAACTAGCGGGTTGGAGCTCATCAGGCCCGGATCGTCAGAATAGGGATCGGCCACCACCTCCTCGATGCGGTCGGCGAGGCCGCGCTCGCGCGCCACGACCCGGCACAGGCGGGCATAGGGGGAGGGGGTGGAGATGTAGAGTTTCATGGCGATGGGTACCGTCGGGCTGAGTGCAGGACGTTGATGAGGCGTATCTGGTGCGCCTCCACACGGTAGACCAGAATATAGTTCGGATGAATGAGGGCTTCGCGCGTACCCGGGACGCGGCCCTCGCGACCTGATCGCGGATGCGCAGAGACTTGCGCGAGGGTTTGGTCGAGGAGGGCCCTCAGCGTGTTTGCCCCCTGCGGACTATGGTCGCTGACGTAGTCTATAATCGCATGCCAGTTTCGCCGAGCCGCAGGCCGCCAGACGATGGGCAGCATCAGCCGGTCCGCTTGGCCTTGGCGTCCAGCATGGCCTGAATCTCGGCCATGACCTGATCGTGCGGAATGTCAGGCCCGGGCTCCGCCAGCGACTGCTCGACCTTCGCACGGACCCAGGCATCATGGGCCTCGGCCTCTTCGGTCGTGGCGAATTCGCTGACGATGGGATCGAGTTTGGCCATGCAGGGAGAATGCGCCCTTGCCGCCAAGGCTGCAACGGGCTGCTACTCTGCAGCGACTTCCGACGCCGACTCAACCTTCCGTGCGGCATCGAGCTCGGCGGCCTTGGCTTCGACGCGGGCGACGATTTCGTCGATCATGCCTTCGTTGGCCTGTTTATGGGCGATCTTGCCGTTCAGATAGACCATGCCCGCGCCCTTGCCGCCGCCGGTGAAGCCGACGTCGGTGTAGAGGGCCTCGCCCGGGCCGTTGACCACACAGCCGATGATCGACAGCGACATGGGGGTGGTGATGTGGGCCAGCTTTTCCTCGAGGATGCCGACCGTCTCTATGACGTTGAAGCCCTGACGGGCGCACGACGGGCAGGCGATGATGTTGACGCCCCGGTGGCGCAGGCCCAGCGACTTGAGGATGTCGAAACCGACCTTGATCTCCTCGACCGGATCGGCGGCGAGGGAGACGCGGATGGTGTCGCCGATGCCCGACCACAGCATGTTGCCGAGGCCGATCGAGGATTTGATCGTGCCCGAGCGCAGGGGCCCGGCCTCGGTCACGCCCAGATGCAGGGGACAGTCGATGGCGTCGGCCAGCTGCTGATAGGCGGCGACCGTCAGGAAGGGGTCGGAGGCCTTCACCGATATCTTGAACTCGTGAAAGTCGTGGTCCTGCAGGATGCGGGCGTGGTTGAGGGCGCTCTCGACCATCGCTTCGGGGCAGGGCTCGCCGTATTTCTCCAGCAGGTCCCGTTCCAGCGAGCCGGCGTTGACGCCGATCCGCATGGAACAGCCGTGATCGCGGGCGGCCTGAACGACCTCACGCACCCGGTCGGGCGAGCCGATATTGCCGGGATTGATGCGCAGGCAGGCGGCGCCCGCCTGGGCGGCCTCGATGCCGCGCTTGTAGTGAAAGTGGATGTCGGCGACCAGCGGCACCCGGGCCTCGCGCGCGATCTGGCGGAAGGCGGCGGTCGAGTCCTCATCGGGGCAGGAGACGCGGACGATGTCGGCCCCGGCCTCTTCCAGCTGGCGGATCTGCTCGATCGTGGCGGCCGCGTCCGAGGTCGGCGTATTGGTCATCGACTGGACGGTGATCGGCGCACCGCCGCCCACGGGGACATTGCCGACCATGATCTGGCGGCTGGGGCGGCGCTCGATATGGCGCCAGGGGCGGACGTGGGAGAGCTCGGACATGGCGAGGTTCAGATAGTCCTTATCGACGCCGATTGCCACGGCGCACGATGTCGCCGACGCGTCCGGGTGGTCAGCCGTCCGTGGTCATGGCCTGGGCCGCGCGGACGGCGGCTTCGGTGCGGCGGGTCAGGGCCTCGGTGGCCTGACGGGCGAGGGTCTCGGCCCGGCGATTGAGCTGGGACAGAGGGGTCAGCGCCTGCTCCAGACGGCCGCCGTGTTCGCCGTTCAGATAGACATCAAAGGCCGACGGATCAGCGACGTCGATGACGGCCTGGACGCCGACCGGCGCGCGCCAGGCTTCGCCGGCGGCCAGCTGACGGGCGAACAGGACGCGGCCGTCGGACATGCGGACGACCAGAATGGTCGGCTTGCGCGCCTGGAGGACAACCTGGGAGGCGGTGGCGGCGGCGCCATAGACGGCCCCGCGCGGGTTGAAGGCCTTTTGCACCGGCGCGGTCCCGGCATCGGCGGCGGCGGCCGCTTCGGTGTCGGCGGCGGTCAGGCCGGTCAGCTCGGTCTCAAGCCCGCGGGTGACATAGAGGGGGGGCACGGTCTGATCGGGCGGTGCGGGTTGGGGAAGGTCGAGGGCGACGGTGCCGGGCGCCGAGCCGACCGACCAGCTTTCGGGCACGGCGACCAGATCGGAGGGCTGGGTCGGCGACATCAGGCTGACGCGCTGGAAAACGTTCCAGCCGAGGACCGCAAGGCCGATGATGGCCAGCACACCGATGATGCGCGGCGAATAGCGCCGGACTTCCTCAAAGGCGATGCCAACCGGGGCCTGAAGAGGAACGGAGGGATCGGGCACGTCGCGCTTGAACCGCTCGACCGCCAGTTGTTCGTCGACGCCCAGCGCCCCGGCATAGGCACGGACATAGCCGATCGAGAAGACCCGCGAGGGCAGGATGGAGGTGTCGTTTTGCTCAAGCGCCCGCAGATAGCGGACGTGGACGCGGGTGATGGCCGACATGTCCTCGAGCGAGCGGTTGGAGGCCTTGCGGGCTGCACGAAGCCCGTCACCCAGAGTCGCGGCATCCGTGATGGGAGGCACAGGGTCCTTCCAGTCGGGATGTGCCCTAAACTCGTCGGGGATGCTCCCCGTATCCAGTGCCATGAGGCCCGACCCAACTATCGGCATCGGTGATGCCGCACTCAACCAAGACGCAGTGCCTAACAAACCCGGGTGACGGTTCTCGCCTCCCCCCGGAGGACTTTTGCGATCCTCTTGTGGATAACCCATCGCGGCCCCTCGATCAACGTCCCGTTAAGCATCCGGGCCGTTTCAGGACGGGACGCTCAGAGTACGACGTTCAACTTCCGGGCCAGGGACTCTATCTCGTTGCGGATCGAACCGGCGGACAGGCCGAGCAGGCTGGTCATGGCGCGCTGGGCCTGGCCCAGATCGGTCGACAGGCACATGCGCTTGACCGGCCCGACGCCGGCGGCGGGGGCGGACAGGCGGGTATAGCCGAGGGTCAGAAGGGCAAAGGCCTCGAGCGGACGGCCGGCCAGTTCTCCGCATACGGAGACGGGTGTTCCGGTCTCGGCGCATTTCCGCTGGATTTCGGCCAGCGCCCGGAGCGCCGGGGGCGACAGGGGGTCGTAGCGGTCCGAGACCAGCGGATTGGTGCGGTCTGCGGCGAACATATATTGCAGCAGGTCATTGGTGCCGACCGAGACGAAGTCGGTCAGGGGCAGAAGCGCATCCAGATGCCACAGCAGGGACGGGCATTCGATCATGGCCCCGACCCGCAGCAGGCTGGGCAGGCTGCGGCCGCGCCGACGGGCCCAGGCGCACTCGACATCGACCAGTTCGCGGGCGGCGCGGAATTCGTCGACCGTGGCGATCATCGGGAACATGACGCGCAGCTCGCGGCCCTCGGCAGCCGACAGCAGGGCGCGCAGCTGCAGCCGCAACAGGCCCGGCCGGTCCAGACCCAGACGGATGGCGCGACGGCCGAGGGCGGGGTTCTCCTCGCGCTCAGCCTCGAGATAGGGCAGCACCTTGTCGCCGCCGATGTCGAGGGTGCGGAAGGTGACGGGCCGGTCGCCGGCGGTGTCCAGCACCTTGCGATAGAGGTTGGTCTGGGCGTCCAGCCGGGGCAGTTCCTCGGACACCATGAACTGGAATTCGGTGCGGAACAGGCCGATGCCTTCGGCGCCGGTCTGGTCCAGATTGTCGAGATCGACGGCGAGTCCGGCATTGGTCAGCAGCTGGATGCGCTTGCCGTCGAGGGTGATGGCCGGGGTGTCGCGCAATCGGGCGAACTCGGCCTGACGCTTGCTGCGCAGGTCGAGGCGGGCCTGGACGGCCTCCAGCACATCGGGGCGGGGGCGCAGATAGGCCTCTCCGGTTTCGCCGTCGGCGATGACCAGATCGCCCTCGCTGAGGCGGTCGCGGATGCCGGCCATCCGTCCCACACACGGAATCTGCAGGGCGCGGGCGACGATGGCCGCGTGGCTGGCGGCCGAGCCCTCTTCCAGCAGCAGGCCCTTCAGCCGCTCGCGCGGATACTCCAGCAGGTCGGCGGGGCCAAGGTTGCGCGCGACCAGAATGGTGTCCTCGGGCAGGTCGCGCTCGCCCGGGCGGTCGCCGGCCAGCACGCGCAGCAGGCGGTTGGCCAGATCCTCGAGGTCGTGCAGTCGCTCGCGGATATAGGGGTCGCGGGCCTTGGCAAAGCGGGCGCGGTGCTCGTTGCGGACCCGGTCGACGGCGGCCTCGGCGGTCAGGCCCGAGCGGACGGCCTCTTCCAGCGAGCGGTTCCAGCCCCGGTCGACGGCGAACATGCGGTAGGTTTCCAGCACCTCGAACGAGGGGCCGGACAGGCCCTGACTGCCGTCCAGCATGGCGTCGATATTGGCCTTGAGCGCCTCCAGCCCGGCCTTCAGCCGCTCTTCCTCAAGCGGGGTGTCGTCGGCCAGCAGCTTTTCGGGCGGGAGCGGCGGCTCGTGCAAGACGACGTGGCCATAGGCGAGGCCGTCCGAGAATTTCTGACCCTTGAAGCGCTCAGGCCGGTGCGGCGCCACCTCGACGTCGCGCAGTTCGTCGAGGCCCATCAGCTCGCCGGATGCGACCGTTTCGGCCAGCACCATGGCGATGGTCTGGATGTCCTCGATCTCGTCCTCGTCATAGCGACGCGCGGACTGGTTCTGGACGACCAGAACGCCGATGGCGCGTCCGCCCCGCAGCAGGGGCGCGCCGAGGAAGGCGTGATAGGGGTCCTCGCCCGTTTCCGGCCGGTAGGAGAAGTTCGGGTGCGAGGGGGCGTGCGACAGGCTGATCGGCTCGGCCACGCGGGCCACCTCGCCCACCAGACCCTCGCCGGGGCTGAGGCGGGTGTTATGCACGGCCTCGCGGTTCAGGCCCTGGGTGGCGAACAGTTCCAGCTCGCCCGAGGCGCGCCGCAGATAGATGGAGCAGACCTCGGCCACCATGGTCTGGGCAATGATCCGCACGACCAGATCCAGCCGCTCCTGCGCGGGACCGCCCCCGGCCATAGCCTCACGGATCTGGCGCAGGAGGTTCCTGGGTCCTCGTGTCGTCAATCCGCTTGCAGTCGGCATGGCCCCTCCGTCAGACCCGATAGATAGGGGGCCCGGGCGATATTCCCATGCTTATACGGCTTCGAGGCCGTAGGCGGAATGCAGCGCGCGCACGGCCAGTTCGGCATAGGCGGCATCAATCAGGACGCTGATCTTGATTTCCGAGGTCGAGATGGCCTGGAATTTGATGCCCTTGTCGGCCAGGGCCCGGAACATGGTCTGGGCGACGCCGGCGTGACTGCGCATGCCGACCCCGACCACCGAGACCTTGGCCACATCCTCGTCGAGGCGGATTTCCTGAAAGCCGATGTCGGTCTGGGCCGCGCGCATCAGCTCGGCGGCGCGGGTGGCATCCCGGCGGCCCGTGGTGAAGGTCAGATTGACCGCGCCTTCGGTGCGCGACTGACTCTGGACGATCATGTCGACATTGACCCCGGCCTCGGCCAGGCGGGTGAAGACGTCGGCCGGGGCGTCGGTGCGGTCATCCAACCCCAGAAGGGTGATGCGGGCCTCGTCGCGGCTCATGGTGACGCCGGACACGATACGTTTTTCCACGATCTCTTCCTCGTCGCAGATCAGGGTGCCGCCCTTGTCGGGAAGCACGCCATGATCGTCGGGTTCAATGAAGCTGGACAGCACCCTAAGGGGCACTTTTTTCGCCATGGCCAGTTCGACCGAGCGGGTCTGGAGCACCTTGGCCCCCAGCGAGGCCATTTCCAGCATTTCCTCGTACGAAATCCGCTCCAGCCGACGGGCGCGGCTCTCGATGCGGGGGTCGGTCGTATAGACGCCGTCCACGTCGGTGTAGATGTCGCAGGGACAGTTGAGCGCCGCCGCCACCGCCACCGCCGAGGTGTCGGATCCGCCCCGGCCCAGCGTGGTGATGCGCCCGCCGGCCGTCACCCCCTGAAAGCCCGGCACCACGGCAATCTCGCCGCCGTCGACGGCCAGACCCAGGGCCTCGCCCGGAATGTCGATGATGCGGGCCTTGCCGTGCTGGTCGTCGGTCAGGATGGGGATCTGCCAGCCCATCCAGCTGCGGGCGCGCAGGCCCATATTGCGCAGCGTCAGGGCCAGCAGGCCGGCTGTCACCTGTTCGCCCGAGGCGACCACGGCGTCATATTCGTCATCGGTGGGGTCGATTCCCTGGGCGGGCCGGCCCGCGCCGTCGGTCCAGGCGACCAGCTCATTGGTCTTGCCGGCCATGGCCGAGACAACCACGGCCACACGCCGTCCGGCATTGTATTCGGCGGCCACGATCCGCGCCGCGCGCCGGATCCGGTCAAGGTCGCCCATGGAGGTCCCGCCGAACTTCAGCACAAGGCGCGTCATTCTGACCGGGATCCTCTCTTGAAACTGATGTCGGGGGCGTTCATGCCATGCCCATGGGCGCTTCTAACGACACGGCCGGGCCGCGCAAACCGAAAACCGATCCGGGCCAGGCCTCGGGTCCGACGTACAGCGTCGATCCGACGGATGTGGCGCGCTTTTCGGCGCTGGCCGAGACCTGGTGGGACCCCAAGGGGCCATTTGCGCCCCTGCACCGTTTCAATCCCGTGCGGCTGGGCTTTATCCGGCGCGAGGCGCTGGCGCGGTTCGGGCGCGACGGCACGGCACGGCGCCCGTTCGAGGGGCTGCGGCTGCTGGACATCGGTTGTGGCGGCGGCCTGCTGTCCGAGCCCATGGCGCGGCTGGGCTTTGAAGTGACGGCCGTCGATGCGTCAGAGAAGAATATCGGCACGGCGCGCCTGCATGCCGAGGCGCAGGGGCTGACGATCGACTTTCGCCACGGCACGGCCGAGGGCCTGATGGCGGCGGGTGAGCCGCCGTTCGACCTGATCCTGAACATGGAGGTGGTCGAGCACGTCGCCGATCCGGCCGCCTATCTGCACGATACGGCCGCCATGATCGCGCCGGGCGGGATGATGATTGTGGCGACGCTGAACAAGACGCTGAAGTCGCTGGCGCTTGGCAAGGTGGCGGCAGAATACATCCTGCGCTGGGTGCCGCCGGGCACCCATGACTGGAACCAGTTCATCAAGCCCGAGACGTTGAAGGACTGGCTGGAGGCGGCGCCCGGCGTGGCCGCGCGCGGACCGTTCGGTGTGACCTATGACCCACTGTCGGGCCGGTTCTCGGAGAGCGGCGACGTCGGCATCAACTATATGATGATCGCCCAGCGCGACTGAACCTTACAGAGATTTCATCAAGATTTCAGACTTGTAACGGGAAGGGGCGCGGTCCGGGGCGTAAGGGTGAGGCTCAAGCTTTACCGGAGATGATCCCCATGAAACGCACCCTTCTGACCGCTGCCCTGATCGCTGCGGGCCTCGCCACCTCGGCCTGTGTGACCATCATCGACGCGAGCCATGACGAGGGCTGGCGCGCCAAGGCCGCCACCCCGTTCGACGAGGCGCGCGACCAGTGCCGTCAGACCGCCGATGTAAACAGCCGGGCTTTCGAGACCTGCATGGCCGGGCACGGCTGGACCCGTGACTAGTCTGTCGGGCAGCGCGTATTGAGCGCGGCCGCCTCAAAGCGCCATTCGACGCTGCGAGGCGTGCCGGCGATCTCGCCGTCGATGCGCGCCTTGAGCCCGTCACTATCGCGCTCGTAGCGAATATGGGTGGGGAAGTCGTTGTCCGGATTCGAGAAGACGACGAAATCCTCGCCCTGTGCAGTCAGGGTGAACCGCACCTCGTCCTGACCTGAGGGTTTGACGACATAGACCGCCCCGCCGTCCGGCAGGGTGGTGATGAAGGCCAGTTCAAAGCCGACGCGCCCCTGCGGCGACACGGTGACGGCATGGCCGGCCATCAGGCCGACGCGGGGATCGCTCCAGGTCTCGGACGCCTCGCGCCCGTCCGAACAGTCGAGCCAGTAGCCGCTCATCCAGCCTAGGCCAGCGATCGGATCCTGCACGGGCGTAGCCGTGGAGAGAAATGCGGCGGCGAGGGCGGGCAGCAGGGACATGGCGAGGCTCCGGTTTCGATGTCCCGGTTCTAGACCGGTTCCGGCCCGCCGGGCTTGTAGGTTTGCGACGCGATGGCGCGCGCCAGCTCGACCTGTTCCCGTGCCCATTCGGTGGCGGTACAGCCCAGGAAGCGGCGAAAGTCGCGGGCCAGCTGCGGCTGGTCGAAATAGCCGGCGCCCAGACCGGCATCCAGCCAGCCCTCGGCGTCCTCGGCCATGGCATGATCAAAGACGCGCCGGAAGCGGATGACCGAGCGCAGGGTGCGCGGCGCGATGCCGACCCGGTCGAGAAAGCGGCGTTGCAGGGCGCGGCGGGCAGCGGCATCACGGGCCGGCAGGGGCTGGTCGGCATGAAGGGCCTCGACCTCGGCCCGAACCCGCGGGTCGAGGGTCCAGGCCCCGGTCCGGCGTTCACCCTCCAGCCAGTCCAGCATCACATGCGCCTGCGCCTCGGGATCGCCGGACGGAGGCGAGAGGCCCCCAAGCCGTGCGGTCATGTCCAGCCGCTGGTCGGTGGCGGTGCGGAGGGACTGGCCCAGCCAGTCGCGCGCGCCGTCGGGGTGAAAACGCAGGGCCACCATCTCGACGGGTCCGGTCGGGCGGATGGCGATGGGCCGGGTCATCTGCCCCGCGAACAGGGCGTGAGGCTGCAGGCGAAAGGTGCCGTCGGTGTCGGCCTCTTCATAGGGATCGCCGAGGTCGAGGATCAGTTCGGGACAGCCGTCGGGGGCGATCCGCTGGATCGTCCGGCTGGGCCGGGGACAGGCGTAGGTCCAGACCTTGCGCACCCAGGGGCGGAGCGCCTCGGGCGGGTCGACCTCGTGATAGCGCTCCCCCGTATCCACCCTCAGTGTGCCTTCGACGGGTCCGGCGGCGGAGCCGGAAGGAGCGCGCAGGGGATGCCGTCTTCCTTGAGCGCCCTGACCTCCTCGGCGGTGGCTTCGCCATAGATTTCACGCTGTTCGGAGATGCCTTCGTGGATGGCGCGCGCCTCGCGGGCGAAGGTGTCGCCGACATAGTCGAAATTGGCCTCGACATGGGCCCGGACCTTCTTCGCCATGTCGCTCATCAGGGTCTGGAGGGGCGCGTCGGGGACGGCGCGCTTCTTCGTCCCGGCGACGGCCGGAGCCATGATCTGTTTCGCCACCTCGCGTGAGCCGCAGAAGGGGCATTCCACTAGGCCCCGGGCGGCCTGATCGTCATAGTCGGACGAGCTGGAGAACCAGGCCTCGAACGGGTGGTCAGCCGCACAGGAAAGGGCGTAGCGGATCATGCGTCGCTCGCGGAGCGGAAGGGGCGGTCGTGGGTCAGGGCCGGGATGGCGCGGCGGGCGCGGTCCACGGCATCAAGGTCCAGCGAGGCGTGCAGGATGCCGGGCCGGTCGTGATCGAGGGCGGCGATCACCTTGCCCCAGGGGTCGACCACAGTAGACCGGCCCCAGGTGGCGCGACCGTCTTCGTGGGTTCCGCCCTGGGCCGCCGCCAGCACGAAGGCACCGGTCTCGATGGCGCGGGCGCGCAACAGGACCTGCCAGTGGGCCTCGCCGGTGGGCACGGTGAAGGCGGCGGGGACCGTGATCATACGGACATCGGGGCGGGCTTTGGCCAGGTCGCGATAGAGCTGGGGGAAGCGCACATCATAGCAGATGGAAAGCCCCAGACCGCCCCACGGGGTGTCGGCCACCACGGCACGCTCTCCCGGGCGAACGACCTTGCTCTCGCGCCAGCTCTCGCCCGTGTCGAGATCGACGTCAAAGACGTGCAGCTTGTCGTAGCGGGCGGTGATGCGGCCGTCGGGGTCGATCAGCAGGGCGCGGTTGGCGGCGCGACCGGCCGGATCGTCCTCGGCCTTCACCATGACCGAGCCGACCTGCAGCCAGATGCCGAGGTCACGGGCGAGGGCCGCGAGGCCCTGCACGGCAGGATCGTCCGCCTCGGGCAGAAGGGTGGCGCGGCCTTCGCTGCGCCGCTCGAGGCGGTTGGTCGCCTCGGGCGTCAGGACCAGTCTGGCGCCTTCGCCTGCCGCCTGACGGATCAGGGGCGCGACGTGATCCAGACCGGTCGCACTGGTGGCCGGCGTGCGGGTCTGGATCAGGGCGATGTCGAGCGGCTCGGCCATGGCGGGGTGTCAGGCCTCCAGCAGGGGGTCCAGTCCGCCGCGGGCGTCGAGGGCGTGCAGGTCGTCGGAGCCACCGATATGGCGGTCACCGATGAAGATCTGCGGGAAGGTGGCCCGGCCGCCCGACTTTGCGGTCATCTCGGCCTTGAGTTGGGGGTCGTTGGAGGCGACGACCTCCTGATAGTCCACGCCCTTCTTCTTGAGCAGCATCATGGCCGAGATGCAGTAGGGGCAGCCCGGTTTGGTATAGAGGACGACGTCGGACACTGGCGGTTACTCCGTTGGTTGCAGATGGGGGATGAGCCCCCGGACGGGCGGATTGTTCCCCTATCTAGGCATTGTGCGGGCGGTCTGCACCCGGGCAACGACGGCGAGGTCCACGGCGCGGGCCCCGGCGTCCAGCAGGGCGCGGGCGCAGGCCTCGGCCGTGGCGCCGGTGGTCAGCACATCATCGACCAGCAGGATGCGCCGGCCGCGCAGACGGCCCCGGCGCTCTTCGGGCACGGAGAAGACCCCCTTCACATTCAGCTTGCGGCCCCGGGCGCCAAGGCCCCCCTGAGAGGCCGTGGCGGCCCGGCGCACCAGACTGTCGGGCAGATAGTCGAGACGTTCGGCGCGGGCGAGGGGTCGGGCGATCTCGGCGGCCTGGTTGAAGCGGCGGGACAGCAGGCGCGAGGGGTGGAGCGGCACCGGCACCACGGCGTCGGCCTGCTCCAGCAGGGGGCGGGCCGAGCGCGACAGCCAGCGCGCGAACAGCGGGGCCAGAGGCTGATCGTCGGCGTGCTTGAACCGCAGGATCAGCGGGCGTGATCCGTCGTCATAGAGACAGGCCGCGCGGGCGCGCCCGAAGGCCAGCGGATGGGCGAGGCAGGGCGCGCAACGACCTTCGGCAAAATCGCCGGAGTCGACGGTGAAGGGCGCGCCGCAGCCGTCGCAAACCGGGTCCTCCAGAAAGGTGATGCGCGACCATTCCGCCGAGGTCAGGGCCGCCCCGATGCGGCCGGCGGGGCCCGGAGCTTCGGGCGGCGGCAGGATCAGATCGGCCAGTCCACGCCCGAAGGCGCGTGCGAAAGACTGGACACGCGCGCCCGGACCGGCTTTCCAGAAGTCGCCCTCAGCCCCCATATCGATCCGCATGACCCCCACGTCCGCTCCGCCTCGTCTGTTCGACCCTGCCCGCAGGAAGGCGCGGGTGCAACGGGCCGAGCGTGCCGGGACGCCGGTCGACTTTCTGCACCGGCGCGCGGCCGAGGGGCTGGCGGACAGTCTGGATGCCATTCCGCGCGACTTCTCCGTCGTCGTCGATCTGTCGCCGCGCGCCGGGATCTTCGCCGAGGTGCTGGCCGACCATGATGCGGCGGCGCGGCTGGGGCCGGTGACCACGCCGGTGCCGCTGGCCGACCGGGTCGTGCCGGGCGAGGGGGCGCTGGGGCTGGAGGACGGGTCGGTCGATCTGATCGTCTCGGTGCTGGGCCTGCACTGGGCCAATGACCTGCCGGGGGCGCTCAGCCAGATCCGGCGGGCGCTGAAGCCGGATGGTCTGTTTCTGGGGGCGATGTTCGGGGCGGGGACGCTGATCGAGCTGCGCGATGTGCTGACCCGGGCCGAGCTGGAGGAAACGGGAGGGGCGGCGCCGCGGGTCTCGCCCTTTGCCGACGCCCTTGATGCGGCCGGTCTGATGCAGCGGGCCGGGTTCGCCCTGCCCGTGGTCGACGGGGATACGGTGGCGGTGCGCTACCGCGACATGAGTGTTCTGGTCCGGGACCTGCGGGGGATGGGCGAGGCGGGTGCGCCAGAGGGGCCGAAGCCATCCCTGTCGCGCCGGACGGTGGCCCAGGCGGCGGGGCTCTATGAGGAGCGATATTCGGTGACGAGCGACGATGCGCGGCCGAGGGTGCAGGCGACGTTCGAGACCCTGTTCCTGACCGGCTGGGCGCCTTCGCCCGATCAGCCGAAGCCGTTGAAGCCGGGGTCGGTGGCGCCCGGGTTTCGGGTGGCGCCGCGAAACGGCTAGCCGCCGATCGCGGTCTTCAGCGTGTTCATGGCGGTGTTGAAAATGCCCGACCCGGAACCGCCAAAAGCGGTCAGGGCCGACAGAATGACCAGAAAGATCAGCGAGATGATCAGGCCGTACTCCAGCGAGGTGGCCCCGGAGTCGTCCTTGAGGAAGCGGCGTAGCAACAGCATGGCCCCCTCCCGTGGTGGCTGAGCGCTTTCCCGAAAAGTGTAAGCGGTTTTCGGTTAAGAAAGCGCGTTGATCGTCAGAGCAGGTCGCGCAGCCAGGCGACCAGGGGTTCATCGGCCGGCGGCATGGGCCAGTCCGACAGCTGGTTCGGCCTCACCCACTTCAGCGCGGCATGTTCATGCGCCACGACCGTGCCCGACCAGCGTCGGCACAGATACAGTGGCATCAACAGGTGAAAGCTTTCGTAAGCGTGGCTGGCGAAGACAAAGGGGGCCAGGCAGCTCTGGCTGACCTCTATGCCCAGCTCTTCGCGCAGTTCGCGGATCAGGGCCGCCTCGGGCCGCTCGCCCGGCTCGACCTTGCCGCCGGGAAACTCCCACAGACCGGCCATCTGCTTGCCCTCGGGCCGCTGGGCGATCAGCACCCTTCCATCGCCATCGATCAGGGCCACGGCGACGACGAGAACGGTGGGGAGGGTCATGAGAGGCTGTCTCGTACGGCATCAAGGTCCTGGCGTGCGTAGAGGACGCGAAGGACGATCAGGCGATGGCTGTCGAAGGTGTAGAGCACAGCTGCTATGCGGCGGATGGTCAGGATACGCAGTGTGGGTCGATCAATGTCGAACAGGGGTGCGCTTTCCGGGAAGACGGATACGCGGTCTATCGACCGGTCCATGGCAGCCTCGACAGCACGAGCTCCCTGCGGGCTTTCCAGGGCAATGCCCGTCAACAGGGCAATGCGTTCCGAGAGCGCTCTGCGACGATAGACGATCTCACGCGCCACGTTTGGCGGCGGCCCCGTTGATCGCTTCATCTGAAAGGGTGCGGACGGTCGGGAGGTCCACGAGGTCACCCATGTCGGCGAGGGCTTCGTCGGCAATGGCGTTCAGATACGAAACGGCGCGATGGCGCGTGTCCAGCGCGCGAACGGCATGACCGAGCGCCTCTTCGGTCGAAGTGAAACGGCCGGAGGCGACGGCGTTGTCCAGAATGGAGGCGGTCTCGGGGTCGACCGCCACGGTGCGAGGCTTTGCGCTCATGGCCTGATCCTACTCCAATCAGCTCCGATAGTCGCCGTTGATCTCGATGTAGCGTTTGGTCAGGTCGCAGGTCCAGACGGTGGCGGAGGCCCGGCCGGCGCCGACGTCGACGGTGATGTCGATCTCGGCATTCTTCATATAGGCGCTCATCTTCGCCTCGTCGTAGGTGGACGACGGGGCGCCGTCGACGGCTGCGACATGGGGGCCGAAGCGGATCGCGAGCCGGTCGCGGTCGACGGGCTCCTCAGTCTTGCCGACGGCCATGACCACCCGTCCCCAGTTGGCGTCCTCACCGGCAAGCGCAGTCTTGACCAGCGGGCTGTCAGCGATCGACTTGGCCAGCTTGCGGGCCGAGGCAGGCGAGGCTGCACCGTCCACCGTGACCTTGACGAATTTGGTCGCGCCCTCGCCGTCGCGGACCAGCTGATGGGCGAGGTCGAGCATGACGCCGTCGAGGGCGCGGGAAAAGTCCTTGAGCCGACGATCACCGACCCGGCCTATGCGCGGCGCGCCCGAAGCCCCGGTCGCAAACAGCAGGCAGGTGTCATTGGTCGAGGTGTCGCCGTCGACCGTCACCGAATTGAAGGTGGTCCGCACATGCAGGCCCAGCATAGCGCGAAGCACGTTCGGGTGGATGTCGGCGTCGGTGACGATGAAGGCCAGCATGGTCGCCATGTCGGGCGCGATCATACCCGAGCCCTTGGCGATCCCGGCCATGCGGACGGTGTGGCCCTCGATCCTGCATTCCGCGTACGACCCCTTGGGGAAGGTGTCGGTGGTCATGATGCCGCGCGCGGCGGCGGTCCACTGGTCGGACGCAGGGGTGTCGGCGTCGAGCCGGGTCTCGACCTCGCCGAGGCGGGTGGCGATCTTGCGGTCGTCGAGGGTGACGCCGATCACCCCGGTCGAGGCCAGCATGACATCGCGCTGGCGACAGCCGAAGCGCTTGGCGACCTCGGAGGCGGTGCGCCGGGCGGCATCCGCGCCGGGCTTGCCGGTAAAGGCATTGGCACAACCGGCATTGACGACCAGGGCGCGGACGTCCTTGCCGCCCTCGTCGCCGTCCAGATGGCGGCGGCACCAGTCGACCGGGGCCGAGCCGATCTTGTGTCGGGTGAAGACCCCCGCGCAGCTGGTGCCCCGGGCAAAGCGGAACACCACCAGATCGTCACGCTGGTGTTTGTAGAATCCGGCCCGGGCGGTGGCGATCTCGACCCCGCCAACGGTGCCGATGACCGGGAAGGGGACGGCCAGCGGCGAGATTTCCAGCCCCGGCTTGCCCGGTGCTGCGGGCGCAGGGGTCGGGTCGGCCGGTTTGGCGCCGCGCTTCAAGGCGGCGGTGAAGGGATCAAAGGCCTTTTCCAGCGAGGAGCGGCCGGTGGATTTCGGCTTGGGCGGCTTCATTCGCCGGTCCCTGCGGACGGAGGGGCCGAGGCCGGCTCCTCGACGGTAGATTCGGGCTCGGCGCCGAGCAGGAATTCGACATCGGCCCGGCCGCGCAGCCCCTCCAGCAGCTGGCGCACGCCCTCATAGGTCAGATAGCGGACGATCTGGGGGCGGGCCTGTTCAAGCGTGGGCGGGGTCTCTCGCCGGCGATCCTCGACCCGGACGACAGCCCAGCCGCCTTCGGTCTGGAACGGGCCAACGGTCGAGCCCGCGGGCTTGTCACGCAAGGCGTTGGCGAAGGCTTCGGGCAGAACATCAAGGGTGCGATAGCCCAGGTCGCCGCCCGAGAAGCGGGTGGCCTCATCGATCGAGCTTTCGGCGGCCACGGCCTCGAAGGCGGCGCCGGTGCCCAAAACGCCCATGACGGTCTCGGCCTCCTCGCGGGTGCGCGACAGGATCAGGCGGATGCGGACCTCTTCCGAGGACCGGGCCAGCCGCAGTTGCTCCTGATAGAGCGCCTCGACGGCCTGATCGGTGATGGTGCCGTTGACCACCGCCTCGACCAGCACATCGCCGAGGATACGGTCGCGGGTGACCTCAAGACGGCGCTGGACCAGCGGGCTCTCGTCCAGACCCCGGCGTTCGGCCTCGCGGGCCAGCAGCTTCTGGTCGATGACCTCGTCCAGAACGCGGCGGAACAGGCTGGACGTGACGTCCAGGGGCTCGCCCTCGCCGATCAGGCCCTGGGCCACCGCCTCGCGCTTGACGTCCGAGGCCCAGATGGTTTCGCCCGCGACCCGGGCCACGGCCTGGTCACCCGGTTCCGGCGGGCGGTCGCTGCCCCGATCCCCGCTACAGGCCGCAAGGGTGAGAGCCAGCATCAGGGCGGTCAAAAGAAACACAAACGGATTGGACGACAGTCGCATGCGGCGCTCCTCGGTCCGGGCGAAGGGAATACGGCCTTTGGGGCGTGTCCGGGAAAGTCCGGCTGAATGCCCCTCGCGTTGACAGGGATAAGGCCGGTGCTTAAGTCCCGCCTGCGCCCAAGTCGAGGGGTTTCCACCGTTCGCGTGGCCGGGTTTCGGGGTTTTTGCCCCTCCGGCGCCGGATGATGCGAAGGCCTCCGCCGGGATGGCGTGTATCGCTGCTCGCCCAAGCCCCCATAGACAGGGCCCCACAGACTGAGCCTGTCCGCTCACCGTAGTTTTCCGGATCCTCCATGCTCGGCTTTGCCAAGAAATTTATCGGTTCCTCGAACGACCGCAAGGTCAAGGGCTTCATGGCCCAGGTCCAGAAGATCAACGCCCTGGAGGACAAGTTCGCCGCCCTGTCCGATGGCGAGCTTCGGATGATGACCGACGCCTTCCGGGACCGGCTGGCCAAGGGCGAGTCGCTGGACAAGCTGCTCAATGAAGCCTTTGCCGTCGTGCGCGAAGCATCCAAGCGGGTGCTGGGCCAACGCCAGTATGATGTCCAGCTGACCGGTGGCATGATCCTGCACGAAGGCGGGATCGCCGAGATGCGCACCGGCGAGGGCAAGACGCTGGTGGCCGTGGCGCCGGTGTATCTGAATGCGCTGGCGGGTAAGGGCGTGCACGTCATCACCGTCAACGACTATCTGGCCAAGCGTGACGCCGAATGGATGGGCCGGGTCTATCGCTTCCTCGGCATGGAAGTGGGTGTGATCGTCAACGGCCTGTCTGGCGGACAGCGCCAGGCCGCCTATGCCGCCGACATCACCTATGGCACCAACAATGAGTTCGGCTTCGACTATCTGCGCGACAACCTGGTCTACGACCGGCGCGAGATGGTCCAGCGCGGCCACCACTTCGTCATCGTCGATGAGGTCGACTCCATCCTGATCGATGAGGCGCGCACGCCGCTGATCATCTCGGGCCCGACCGAGGACCGGTCCGACCTGTATGTGACGCTGGACGGCATCATCAAGGAGCTGATCCAGGACCCCGCCAATTTCGAGGTCGACGAGAAGCAGCGCCAGGTGCTGCTGACCGAAGAGGGCTCGGAGGCCATCGAGGCCATTCTGGAAGAGCGCGGCCTGTTTGCCGAGGACACGACCGGCCTGTATGACGCCGCCAACATCAGCCTGGTGCACCACGCCAACCAGGCCCTGCGCGCCAATACGCTGTACCTGCGCGACAAGGACTACATCATCCGGTCTGACGAGGTGATGCTGATCGACGAGTTCACCGGCCGGATGATGCAGGGCCGCCGCCTGTCCGAGGGCCTGCACCAGGCGCTGGAAGCCAAGGAAGGCGTCAAGATCCAGCCCGAGAACCAGACCCTGGCCTCGGTGACCATCCAGAACTATTTCCGCCTGTATTCCAAGCTGTCCGGCATGACCGGCACGGCTGCGACCGAGGCCCAGGAATTCCTCGACATCTACAAGATGGATGTCATGGAGATCCCGACCAACCGGCCGATCAAGCGCATCGACTATGACGACGAGGTCTATCGCACCTCGCGCGAGAAGAATGAGGCCATCGCCAAACTGATCGCCGAACGCCATCTGGCGGGGCAGCCCATTCTGGTGGGCACGGTGTCGATCGAGAAGTCAGAGACCCTGTCGAAGCTGCTGCAGACCTATGAGTACAAGGTCGAGGTGGATCGCACCCTGAAGTCCGAGTTCAAGGGCCGCGAGAAGGAGGCCCAGAAGGCCGGCGATGCGGCCTATGACATCCGCTATGAGACCCGGCTGAAAGGCATTCCTCACAGCGTGCTGAACGCGCGTCAGCACGAGCAGGAAGCCTTTATCGTCGCCGAGGCGGGCCTGCCGGGCGCAGTGACCATCGCCACTAACATGGCCGGCCGCGGGACCGACATCCAGCTGGGCGGTAACCTGGAGATGCGCCTGCAGCGCTGGCGTCAGGACCAGCGCAATATGGGCGTCGAGGTCACGCCCGAGAGCGAGGCCGCCCAGGAGGCGCAGTTCAAGACCGAGATTGCCGAGCAGCGCGCCATCGCGCTGGAGGCCGGGGGTCTGTTCGTGCTGGGCACGGAACGCCACGAAAGCCGCCGGATCGACAACCAGCTGCGCGGCCGGACCGGTCGTCAGGGCGACCCGGGCACGTCGAAATTCTACCTGTCGTGCGAAGACGACCTGCTGCGGATCTTTGCCGGAGACCGGCTGGATTCGATCATGAAGACCTTCGGCGTGGCCGAAGGCGAGGCCATCACCCACCCGTGGCTGAACAAGGCCATCGAACAGGCCCAGAAGAAGGTCGAGCAGCGCAACTACGACATCCGCAAGAACCTTCTGAAGTACGACGACGTCGTCAACGACCAGCGCAAGGCGGTGTTCGAACAGCGTCAGGAATTCATGGACGCAACCGACATGTCGGAGCTGGTCGGTGAGTTCCGGCACGATGTGATCAACGATCTGGTCGAACGCTATATGCCGCCCAAGGCCTATGCCGAGCAGTGGGACATCGACGGGCTGGACGAAAAGGTCCGCTCGACCCTGGGTCTGGAGCTGCCGCTCAAGGACTGGGCCGCCGAGGAAGGCGTGTCGAACGAGGAGTTCGAGGAGCGTCTGCTGGCCGCGTCGGATGCGCGCGCCGAGGAGCGGCTGAAGCTGATCGGCGACGACCGTATGCGGGGACTGGAGAAGCAGTTCCTGATGCAGATGATCGACATGCAGTGGCGCGAGCATCTGGTGCATCTGGACCATCTGCGCGGCGTCATCGGCCTGCGCGGCTATGGCCAGCGCGACCCTCTGAACGAGTACAAGACTGAGGCCTTCGCCCTGTTCGAAAGCCTGCTGTACGACCTGCGGCACAATGTGACCCGCTGGCTGATGACGGTCGAGTTCCGCTTCGAGCCGCCGCCCCAGATGCCCGAGTTCGAGGAAATCCACCTCAATCCCGGCACCGGCGAGAACGAGATGGCCAACCCCAATGCCCAGCTGCCGGAAGGCCGTCTGGACGGGGACGACCGGTCGCGCATGCCGGTCGAGATGCTGCCGGAAGGCTGGCAACGCACGGGCCGCAACTCGCTGTGCCCCTGCGGCTCGGGCCGCAAGTTCAAGCACTGCCACGGAAGTTTGATCTAGGGCGCATTGCGCCGCGCTAACGCTCGCGACGCGGTCGCTCGCTGCTTGAGCGCGAGGCCGGGTAGACGGATGGCGTCGAGGGCGACACCGATCCTCGGATCAAGTCCGAGGATGACGGCTCAGGAGGAACGGCATGACGACGGCGCGCAAGGATCTGTTCACGCGGGCGCTGGCAGCGGCGCCGGGGCGGCTGCATTTCGCGGCGCACAGCCATCACCTGTGGCCGGATGCCAGTTTCGACGGTCAGGTCGAGGCCTGGAATGACGGCGTGCGGCTGGCCGACAAGAAGTGGGACCGGGTGTTCGGCGAGGTCGTGCCCGAGTCGCAGGGCCATGTGGCCAGCGAGCTGTCGCTGCCCGACCCCGAGACGGTGGTTTTCGCCCTCAACACCCACGACTTCCTGATCCGGATCGTCTCGGGCATGCAGGGGCGGCCCGTCCGCATCCTGACAACCGGGGGCGAGTTTCATGCGTTCCGGCGGCAGGCCGAGCGCTGGGAGGAGTCCGGCCAGGCGGTGGTGACCCGGGTCTCGCCCGATCCGGTCGAAACGCTGGGCGAGCGCTATCTGGAGGCGGCCCGGTCGGACGACTTTGATCTGTTCGTCATCAGCCAGGTCTTCTTCCGCACCGGCCAGGTGTTCGACGGGCTGGAGGCGCTGGCCGACCTGTGCCGTCCGGAAGGCCCGTGGGGCATTGTCGACGGCTATCACGGCTTCATGGCCACCCCCACCGATCTGTCGGCGGTCGCGGACCGGCTGTTCTATGTCACCGGCGGCTATAAATACGTCATGGCGGGCGAGGGGGCAGGGATCCTGCACGCGCCGCCGGGCTATTGCGAGCGGCCGGAGATCACCGGCTGGTTCGCCGAGTTCGGCAATCTGATGGGCCCGCCCGAGGGCGTGCGCTATCGCGGCGATGCCGGGCGGTTCTGGGGCGCGACCTTCGATCCGACGCCGCTCTACCGCTTCAATGCAGTGCGCCGGATGCTGGCGGCCGAGGGACTGACCACGCCGGTCATGACCCGGCATGCGCTGGCCCGGCTGGCCCAGTTCCAGACCGCCATCGGCGAGGGACGTTGCGGCCTGCTGGGCTCGGCCGAACTGGTCAATCCCATCGCGGGGGCGCCCGGCAACGACCTGCCGACGCGGGCGCGGTTCCTGGCGATCCGCCACCCCGAGGCCCAGGCCTGGCGCGCGCGCCTGCTGGAAGCCGATATCGTCACGGACGTGCGCGACGACATCATCCGCTTCGGCTTTGGCCTGTACCAGGACGAGGACGACGTCGAGCAGCTGATCGCCGGCTGTGCCCGGGTTCTGGCCCGCTAATTTGGCCGCCTGACCCTAGTAGAAGGTGGTGTCGTCCTGACGCTGGGCCTTGGGGGCCGGCGGCGGCGTCGTGGGCCGTTTGGGCGCTGGCGGATTGGCGGACGGAGGCGGGGCGTCGTTGCCCGCCTCTGGTGTGGTCTCGCCCTCGGGGATCGCCGGCAGGTCGGGATAGTCGAGCGGCGGCATGCCTTCAGGCTGCGCCTCGGGATCGAGACCCAGTTCGACGGGGACGTCGGCATCGATACGGTCCGGCGCGCCCAGATCGTCGCGGATGAACACCCAGGAGCGCGGATCGGTACAGGCACAGGCCTTGAGGAAGCCCTGCTGGTCGCGCCACAGGATCAACGGATAGCGCGGCTGCAGGCCCGAGTTCCGCAGATAGCCGGTCAGGTCGGTGACGAATTTCTGCCCGGCGTCGACCACAGCGCTGCGAGCCAGATTGTCGTCGGCGGCGGGGATACCGGCGGCGGTCCAGCTGGCGGTCGGGGTGGCCGTCCAGCGCTCATAGAGAGACCAGTCGCGCGTCAGCCACAGCTCGGCGACCGTGGCGCGCTCGGCTGCGGTCGACTGCTGCATGCCCTCGCGGTCGGGGCGGGCGAACAGGATGATGCGCACTTCGGCCCCGGCGGCCTTGAGCTTGGGCACTTCCTCGCGCTCGTAGCGCTGCATGGCGGCACTGTCGCGATAGCCGACGATATAGACGGGCGAGCCGCCGCCCCCGGCCGATATCCAGCCGGCCTCGTCCAGCAGGGTCTGGATCGACTCCTGGTCGCGCGAGACGGTGACCGGCTGGAAACGGGCGTAATAGGTCCAGTAGGCCCAGTAGCCGCCACCGGCGATCAACAGGCCCACAAGGGCGGCCAGGGCGGACCAGACGAAGAAACGACGCATGCGGGGGAGCGCTCCGTGGACGTTAAGGCGAGTACCCTAGCACCGTTCTGTCGGCATTTCGAAGACGGTCAAGCGGTTTCGCCCGGCGTGAGGCACCGAGTCCACGCCCCGTCCGTCACCCCATCGTCGGGATGACGAAGGAGCTGTCGGCATGTTCGAGGTCCGAGTCGGGCCAGCGGGCGGTGACGGTCTTGACCTTGGTCCAGAACTTCACGCCTTCCATGCCGTGCTGGTTGGTGTCGCCGAAGGCCGAGCGCTTCCAGCCGCCGAAGGTGTGATAGGCGACCGGCACCGGAATGGGGACGTTGATGCCGACCATGCCGACATTGACCCGTGCGGCAAAGTCGCGGGCGGCGCGGCCGTTCTGGGTGAAGATGGCGACGCCGTTGCCGTACTGGTGCTTCGACGGCAGGGCGAGAGCCTCCTCGAAATTGGCGGCCCGGACGATCTGCAGCACCGGGCCAAAGATTTCTTCCTTGTAGGACTCCATCTCCGGCTTGACGTGGTCGAACAGCGACGGGCCGACGAAATAGCCATCCTCGTGCCCCTGCAGGGAGAAGCCGCGACCGTCGACGACCAGTTCGGCGCCATCCTTGACGCCCTGATCGATCCAGCCCTCGACGCGGGCCTTGTGGGCGCCGGTGACGACGGGGCCGTAGTGGGCACCGGCGTCGGTCGAGATGCCGACGCGCAGGCTTTCGATCTCGGCGACCATCCGCTCGCGCAGGATGTCGGCGGTCTTGTCGCCGACCGGCACGACGACCGGCAGGGCCATGCAGCGCTCGCCGGCCGAGCCGAAGGCCGCGCCGGACAGGTCCTTGACCACCTGGTCCATGTCGGCGTCCGGCAGGACAATGCCGTGGTTCTTGGCGCCGCCCATGGCCTGGACGCGCTTGCCATGGCGGGCGCCGGTTTCATAGACATAGTTGGCGATGTCGGAGGAGCCGACGAAGCTGATAGCGTGGACCTGGGGGTGGGTCAGGATAGCGTCGACGGCGGTCTTGTCGCCGTGCACCACGTTCAGCACCCCGGCCGGGGCGCCGGCTTCCATCATCAGTTCGGCCAGACGGACCGGCACGGACGGATCGCGCTCCGACGGCTTGAGGATGAAGGTGTTGCCGACCGCGATGGCGACGCCGAACATCCACATCGGGATCATGGCCGGGAAGTTGAACGGGGTGATGCCCGCGACCACGCCCAGCGGCTGGCGCATGGAATAGACGTCGATGCCGGGGCCGGCGCCCCAGGTGTATTCGCCCTTGACCGCATGGGGGATGCCGCAGGCGAATTCGATGACCTCGAGGCCGCGCTGAACGTCGCCCTTGGAGTCGGCGATGACCTTGCCGTGCTCGGCGCTGAGCATTTCGGCCAGCGAGTCCATATTGGCCTCGACCAGGCGCTTGAACTCGAACATCACCCGGGCGCGGCGCTGCGGATTGACGCTGGACCAGCCCTCGAAGGCGGCCTGGGCGGCCTGAACGGCGCGGTCCATTTCCGATTCGGTGGCCAGCTGCACCCGGGCCTGAACCTCGCCGGTGTTGGGATTGAAGACGTCGCCGAACCGACCGGAGGTTCCGGTGACGCTCTGGCCGTTGATGAAGTGGTGGATGTCGCGCATGGCGTCTCTCTCCTGGGGCGGGCGTTCTTGTGATTGCGGGCGGTTTACCGTGCGGAACCGGGTGAGGCCACCCCGTCCGCATCAAGCTGGTTCAACAGGGCGGCCCGCACGACATCGGGGTTCAGCATGGGCAGGAAATGGGTGGCGCCGGCCACGCGCTCACTGCGGACATGGGACAGACCGGGCGGCCGGTCCGGCACGTGACAGGTCGAGCGGGTCTGGGCCCTGAGGATGTGCACCGGTCCCCGGAACCGGGTCAGCGCCCCCCAGGGATTGTGCCCCTGGGCGGCATAGTTGGAGGCCTCCCACTCCGGACGACAGGACAGGGTCAGCCCCTCGCCGGAGGGCTTGAGGCCGGTTTCCAGCCAGCCGTCGAGCACCGCGTCCGGCCATCCGGCAAAGGCGCCCCGCCCCCGATAGGCCTTTCGCGCCGTCTCGCGATCCGGAAAATCGGCGCGCCGTTTCAGGGCGTTGCGGACCAGTGGGATGCGTTCTGCCATGCGGCCCACGCCGGGCAGATTGAAAGCAAGCGTGGTCAGCGGCAGCCAGATGACGGGATCAAGCAGCAGCAGGCTGCGGACCCGATCAGTCCGGTGGGCGGCGGCCAGCAGGCTGACGGTACCGCCCATGGAGTGGCCGGCCAGAACCGGACGTCCCTCGGCCTGGTCGAGCAGGGCGATCAGGTCACCGCGCAAATCCTGCCAGCCCCGTCGTCCGGCCGGATCGGCGGGCAGGTCGGTCAGACCGTGTCCGCGCTGGTCGACCAGCCATATCCTTCGGCCCCCGGCCAGGGGCGCCAGCAGGGGGCGGTAGGTCGAGGCGTTGAAGCCGTTGGCGTGCAGGAAGATCAGATCGACCGGTCCCTCGGCCCGTCCCAGCTCCAGCACGGACAGGGTCCCCTCCGTCCCGACGGGCAGGGAGAGGCGGCGTGCCGCCGGCGTCACGCGCGGCAGGCCGGGCAGCGGCCGTGGGCCTCAATGGTGGTGTGGTCGATGACATAGCCGGCCGCGGCGGCGGCGCGGTTAAGACTGACCGCCTGTTCGCCGGTCACCTCCTGGGTGGCCCCGCAACAGTCGCAGATGAGGAAGGCGGCGGCGTGCACTGGGTCGCCATCCGCCTCGGGCTCGGCACAGGCGACATAGGCACTGATGGAGGCGATACGGTGGGCGAGGCCCCGCCGCTCCAAGAACTCCAGCGCCCGATAGACAGTGGGCGGCTTGGCGGCCTGCCCGTCCTCGCCGAAACGGGCGATCAGATCATAGGCCTTCATCGGCTCGCCGGATTCGACCAGCAGTTCCAGTACGCGCCGCCTGGGGGCGGTCAGGCGCTCGCCGTCGGCCTGACAGCGGGCATCGGCCACGGCGATCCGCTGCTGCACCGAGGCCGCGTCGGGTGGGGCCGTGTCGTGATCGTGGTCGCAGGCGTGTCCCATGGTCTCCCACAGCTAGCGATGCGAGGGCCCGGTCGCAACCGGGCTTGACTGTTTGTGATGTTATCTCATAACACTTTGGCGTCCGAGTATCTGACGTCTTCCCCGAGGTATCCATGTCCATCCGTTCGTCCCGCCTGGCGGGCGCCGCCCGCGCGGCCCTGCTGACCGCCCTCATCCTGCCAGTGGCGACCCCGGTCCTCGCCCAGTCGGCTGGTCCGGACCCGGAGACCCCGGAGCGCGCAACCCGGCTGGACGACATCATCGTTACGGGCGCCCCGTTCGGGATCAGCGCCGAGGCCAGCCTGATCGCCGTCGATGTGCTGGACGAGGAGGCGTTGGTCACGGCGCCCTCGGGCACGCTGGGCGACGTGCTGAGCGGCCTGCCGGGAGTCCGATCGACAGCCTTCTCCCCGGGCGCCAGCCGGCCCGTAATCCGGGGTCTCGCCGGACCGCGGGTGCAGGTGCTGACCAATGGCATGGGCCTGATCGATGCCAGTTCGCTGTCGCCGGACCACCAGGTCGCCGCCGATCCCGGCGAAGCCGTGCGGATCGAGGTCCTCCGGGGACCCCAGACCCTGGCCTTCGGCGGGTCAGCCATCGGGGGTGTGGTCAATGTGATCGACGGCCGCATTCCGGAGGAGGCGCCTCTGGATGGCTTCGACGGGCGCGTGACGGCCCAGGCCTCCAGCGTCGACGACGGCCGCTCCATCGGGGCCGGCGTGACCATCGGGCAGGGCCCCTGGGTCGTGACGTTCGACGGCATGGATCACCGCAGCAGCGACTATGACATTCCGGTGCCCGCCGAGTCGCGTCGTCAGGTCGAGGACGAGGGCGAGGTCTATGAAGACACCGGCAGCACCACGGTCGAGAACAGTGCCTCGCACGTGCGCGCCTTCGGCACGGGCCTGAGCTACATCGGTGATCAGGGCTTTCTCGGGGTGTCCGTCAAGCGCACCGAGAGCGACTACGGCGTGCCCGGCCATGCACACGAGGATCATGGTGGCGGCGCGCCCCCTCCGGACGAGGAGGAAGAGGTCACCATCGGGCTGGAACAGACCCGCTATGACCTGCGCGGCGAATGGCGGTTTGCGGATGCCCCGGTCGACCGCGTGCGACTGTCGGTCGGCTATGCCGACTATACTCACACCGAGTTCGAGGGAGACGAAATCGGTACCGTATTCTCCTCCGAGGGCCTCGAGGGGCGGCTGGAAGTCGTCATGCCGCGTCGGGGAGGCTGGAACTCGGCCTATGGCCTGCAGGGGCTGAGCCGCGACTTTGATGCAGCCGGCGACGAGGCCTATGTGCCGCCGGTCGAGATCACCGAGCTGGGCGTCTACACCCTGCACCGCTACGACCGCGACAATTGGGGTCTGGACGGCGGTCTGCGGTTCGACACCCGTGACCTGGACAGTCCGATCGGCGGGCAACGGGACTTCTCCAATGTCTCAGCGTCGGCGGGCGCCTATTTCAAGCCGGTCGACTCGCTGTTCCTGGGCCTGTCGGTGGCGCGCAACGGCCGGGCGCCGACCGAATCCGAACTGTTCGCCAACGGCCCGCACGTCGCCACGCGCGGCTTCGAGGTCGGCGATGCTGATCTGGACTCCGAAACGGTGACCTCGATCGAGGCCACCGTGCATTGGGAACAGGGGCCCTGGACCGCCGACGTCCACCTGTTCCGCGCCGACTATGACGGCTTCATCGACCTTCGACCCACGGGCGCGGAAGAGGATGGCCTGCCGGTCTTCGCCTATGTCCAGACGGACGCCGAATTCCACGGGCTGGAGAGCAAGCTGGACTATCGGGCCTGGGAGTCGGGTGAGGACAGCCTGACCCTGGGGCTGGGTTATGACTATGTGCGGGGTGACACGGACCTCGGCCCGCCCGCCCGAATCCCGCCGTGGGCGCTGAACGCCCGCGCCGAACTGGACCTCGGCCCGTGGACCACACGCCTGACCGTGCGCAAGGTCGGCGATCAGGACCGCGTGACGGACTTCGAACTGCCCACCGACGGCTATACGACGGCCGATCTCTATCTCGGCTGGAGCCCGGACCGCGAGCAGGGCCTGACCCTCTATGTCGAGGGGCAGAATCTGACGGACGAGGAGGTGCGCGAGCACACCTCCTTCCTGAAGGATCTGACGCCGCTGCCGGGCCGCAACCTGCGCGCGGGCATGGCCTGGCGGTTCTGAATTCCCGTCCGGGGCGGGCCGGTTTGCCGCCCGCCCCGGCATGGGCTAGAAGGCGCGACCTTCCTTCACTTCATCAGTCCCCGAGCCTTCATGACCGACACGACCTCCATGCAAACCGGCGACATGTCCGGCCAACTCGCCGGCACCGTCCTGTTCTACGGCAAGCCCGAACCCCTTTCGGCCGAGGCCCACGGCAATCTGGGGATCAATCCGTCGGACAAGCCCTATGCGTTTGTCGCCCAGTCGAACATCGTGCCGCTGACGGTTACGGAGTTCGCTCCGGCGGCCCTGTCGTTCCCGGTGATCTTTGTCGGTGACAACCGCCAGCCGGTCGCGGTGCTGGGCCTGCGCCAGGGCGACAATCTGTTTGTCGAAGACGGCGTGTTCCGCTCGGACGCCTACATCCCGGCCTATGTGCGCCGCTATCCGTTCGTTTTCGCCAATGACGAGGCGCAAAAGCGCCTGATCATGTGCGTGGATCGTCAGGCGCCCTTCCTGGTCGAAGGCGGCAAGCAGCCGCTGTTCAAGGACGGCCAGCCCAGCGAGTTCACCCAGCAGGCCATGGAGTTCTGCAACAATTTCGAGCAGGAGCGCCTGCGCACCGAATCGTTCATCAAGCTGATCCAGGACCTGGACCTGCTGGACGTGCGCGAGGCCGTCTTCACCCCGCGCGGACCGCAGGGTGAGCCGGGCGAGCCGCAAAAGATCGCCGAATACTATGCCGTGTCGGAAGACAAGCTGAAGGCCCTGCCGGCCGACAAGCTGGTCGAACTGCGCGACAACGGTGCCCTGGGCCAGATCTACAGCCACCTGACGTCGCTGCTGGGCTGGGATCGTCTGATCGCCCTGACCTTCCAGCGCGCCGCCACCCAGCCGGCCGCTGCCAACGCCTGATTTTCAGGTCTGTTCTGATCGACGCCCGTCCCGCAGCGCGCGGGGCGGGCGTTTGTCTGTCCTGCGACGAAAATCCTGCCCGGGCTGACGCAGCGTCATCTCCGGAAGCCTGCTAGCTTTCGGCCAAATCAAACGAAGCGGGGAGCGCATGCGCGATCTGGAAGATTTTCGGGCCGAGGTCCGGGCCTGGCTTGAGACCCATTGTCCGCCCGAGGTCCGGGGACCGGCGGACAGCGAGGACGCCTCCATCTGGGGCGGTCGCAAGGCCGTCTTTGCCACGCCGGCGCACAAGGCGTGGATGGAGGCCATGGGGGCGAAGGGCTGGACCGCGCCCGAATGGCCGAGCGAATACGGCGGCGGTGGCCTGTCGCGCGAGGAAGCCAAGGTGCTGGCCTCCGAGCTGCGCCGCATCAACGCCCAGCCTGCGCTGCTGAGCTTCGGCATCTGGATGCTGGGCCCGGCCCTGCTGAAATTCGGCACCGAGGAACAGAAGAAGCGCTTCCTGCCCGAGATCGTCCGCGGGGAGATCCGCTGGTGTCAGGGCTATTCCGAGCCGGGCGCGGGTTCGGATCTGGCCGGGCTGCAGACGCGGGCCGTCGATCAGGGCGACCACTGGATCGTCAATGGCCAGAAGGTCTGGACCTCCTATGCCGACAAGGCCGACTGGATCTTCTGTCTGGTGCGCACGGATGCCGAGGCGCCCAAGCATCTGGGCATTTCCTTTGTGCTGTTCGACATGGAGACGCCCGGCGTCTCGACCCGGCCGATCACGCTGATTTCCGGCAAGTCACCCTTCTGCGAGACCTTCTTCGACGATGTGCGGGTCGAGAAGGCCAATCTGGTCGGCACGCTGAACCGCGGCTGGGATGTGGCCAAATATCTGCTGGCGCATGAGCGGACCATGATCGGCGCCATGGGCGAGATCGGCGGAGGCCGGCCGCTGGGCCAGGTCGCGACCGGATCGATCGGCACGGACGACGAGGGGCGGCTGGACGACACTGCGCTGCGCGCCCGTATCGCCGAGCTGGAGGTCGACGCCGCAGCGTTCCGCCTCGCGCTGGAGCGGACCGGCGACCAGATGAAGGCCGGACAGGCCCACCCGGCCATCGCCTCCATGCTGAAATACTATGGGTCGGAGCTGAACAAGCGCCGCCACGAATTGCTGATGGCGGCCGGCGGTATCGATGCCCTGGAGTGGGAGGGCGAGCGGTCGCATGAGGGCGCTGCAGCCCGCGACTGGCTGCGGACCAAGGCCAATTCCATTGAGGGCGGGACCAGCGAGATCCAGCTGAACATCATCGCCAAACACCTGCTCCAGCTGCCGGGAGCCTGAGCCATGCCCCTGATCCTGACCGAAGAACAGACCATGCTGAAGGAGGCCGCTGACGGGTTCCTGAATGAAAATGCCCCGCTGGCGCACCTGCGCAAGCTGCGCGACAGTCGCGATGCCGACGGTGTGTCGCGCGACCTGTGGCGGGCCTTCGGCGAAATGGGGCTGGCCGGAGTGATCATTCCGGAAGCGCATGGTGGTGCCGGACTTGGCGCCGTCGAGGCTGGGGTGGTGGCCGAGAGTCTGGGCCGCACCCTGACCCCTTCGCCCTTCATGGGATCGGCCGTGCTGTCGGCGCGGGTTCTGGTCGAGGGCGGGTCAGAGGCGCAACAGGCCGCCTGGCTGCCGAAGATTGCGGCGGGCGAGGCGATCGTCTCACTGGCCGTCGACGAAGGCGCCAAACATGCGCCGGGAAAGATCACGACGACGGCCGAGCGGTCGGGCAATGGCTTCCGGCTGAACGGATCCAAGGCCATGGTGCTGGACGGCCATGTGGCCGATGCCGTGATCGTCGTGGCCCTGACCGAGAACGGGCTGACCCTGTTCCTGGTCGATCCGAAGACGGCGGGGATGGAGGTCGAGCGGACGATGATGGTCGACGCCCACAATGCCGCGCGCATCACCCTGAGCGATGTCCAGGTCGATGCGGATGCGGTGATCGGCACGGTGGACGGCGGTGAAACCCTGCTGGACGGCGCGCTCAATCTGGGCCGGGCCTGTGCGGCCGCCAGCCTGACCGGGGCGGGGGATCAGGCCTTCCTGATCACGATGGAGTATCTGAAGACCCGCAAACAGTTCGGCCGGGCCATCGGCGAGTTCCAGGCCCTGCAGCACCGCGCGGCCCATCTGTTCAGCGAGATCGAGATCGCCCGGGCGGCGACGCTGGGCGCCCTGGAGAAACTGGACGCCGGCGATCCGGCCGCGACGCTGGCCGTAGCTGTCGCCAAGGCCAAGGCCGGGCGGGTCGCCGAGCTGGCGGTGCAGGAGTCGGTGCAGATGCACGGCGGCGTCGGCATGACCGATGAGTATGACGTCGGCCTGTTCATGAAGCGGGTGCGGGTGCTGAACGAACTGCTCGGCGATGCCGGTTTCCACCAGGATGCGGTGGCGCGCACGCAGGGGTTCTGATCCGATTGCCGCACGGGGTAGCGGGGTCGTCCCAGCGGGGCTAAATCTCCTGCACAGGGAGACACGCACCATGACGCGATCCAACGCGCCCGCCTACATGCCCGGCTTTGGCAACCACTTCTCGACCGAGGCGGTGGCCGGTGCCCTGCCGGTCGGTCGGAATTCGCCGCAGAAGACGCCGCTGGGCCTGTATGCCGAGCAGCTGTCGGGTACGGCCTTTACCGCCCCGCGCACCGAGAACCGCCGCAGCTGGCTGTATCGCCTGCGGCCGTCGGCCCAGCATCCGGCCTATCAACCGATGGATGGGGGACTGGTCCGGTCCGGACCGTTCGACGAGGTGCCGCCCAACCCCAATCGCATGCGCTGGAACCCCCTGCCGGTGCCGGAGGCGCCGACCGACTGGGTCGAGGGGCTGGTCACATTCGCCGGCAACGGCGACGCCGATGCCGACGCCGGTGTGGGCATACACCTGTATGCCGCCAACCGGTCGATGACCGACCGGGTCTTCTACTCCGCTGATGGCGAGCTGCTGATCGTGCCGCAGCAGGGCGCACACCGGTTTGTGACCGAGTTCGGGGTGCTAGAAGCCCAGCCGGGTCACATCGTGCTGATCCCGCGTGGGGTGCGGTTCCGGGTCGAGGTGGACGGTCCGTCACGGGGCTATGTCTGCGAGAACTATGGCGCGGCCTTCCGCATTCCGGATCTGGGCCCGATCGGCGCCAATGGTCTGGCCAATCCGCGCGACTTCGAGGCGCCGGTGGCGGCCTTCGAGGACGTCGACCGGCCGACTGAGTGCATCCAGAAATATGGCGGCGAGCTGTGGACCACGACCTTCGGCCATAGCCCGCTGGATGTGGTGGCCTGGCACGGCAACTATGCGCCCTGCCGCTATGACACCGCCCGGTTCAACACGATCAATACCGTCAGCTATGACCATCCGGACCCGTCGATCTTTACGGTGCTCACCAGTCCGTCGGACACGGCGGGTGTGGCCAACTGCGACTTTGTCATCTTCCCGCCGCGCTGGATGGTGGCTGAGGACACCTTCCGGCCGCCGTGGTTCCATCGGAATGTGATGAGCGAGTTCATGGGGCTGGTGACGGGAGCCTATGACGCCAAGGCCGACGGCTTTGCGCCGGGCGGGGCGTCGCTGCACAACCGGATGAGTGGCCACGGCCCGGACCAGGCCACCTACGACGCCGCGATCAGGGCCGAGCTGAAGCCCCACAAGATCGAGGGCACCCTGGCCTTCATGTTCGAGACCCGCGCCCCCATCAGGGTCACGAAATGGGCTCAAACCACGCCTTTGATGCAGCTCGACTATGATGACTGCTGGTCCGGCTTCGCCAAGGGCCGGGTCTGACACCAAGGGAGAGTGAGCATGATCCGCGTGGCTTCGATGATGGGAGCGCTGGTGCTGGGAATGGGGCTGTCGTCCTGTTTCGGAGGCGGGGTCACCCCTGAACAGCGGGCGGAGGCCGACTGTTCAGCGCAGGGCGGCAAGATGCAGCGGGTCGGGCGGATGCAGAGCCTGCAATGCGTGATCCAGTATTCCGACGCGGGCCAGACCTGCACCGATGCCGCCCAGTGTCAGGGCGAGTGCCGCGTGCCTGGCAGCGTGATCGTCGAGGACGGTCGCGCCGTCGAGGGCCAGTGCACGGCCGATTCCAACCGCTTTGGCTGCTATACCCGGGTCGAGAACGGGCGAGCGACGGCGGCCATCTGCGTCGACTGATCACGCCGCACTTTCGCACATAAGAAAACCGGCCGGAGATCGCTCTCCGGCCGGTTCCTTATTGGGATCCACGAGGGACCGTCGGGGGCCTCCGAAGAGGCCCCGTCAGATCAATAGCGGACGCGCAGGGTCAGACCATAGGTACGCGGCGCACCCAGGAAGGCATCGATCGTCTGGGTGTCCAGGGCGGGGTTGTAGAAAGTCCCGTTGGGCTGGACGGTCGACTGGAACGCAGAGCCTTGCAGCGGAGCGTTATAGGCCACCTGGATGTATTCCTCGTCGGTCAGGTTCTGGGCCCAGATGTCCAGCATCCAGCGCTCGTCTTCCGTGCCGATCGAGATACGGCCGTTCACCATGGTGAAGGCGTCCTGGCTCTTGGTCGGCAGCAGATCCGAACCGGTGTTGTACTCGCTCATATATTTGGCCGACAGGGCGAAGCCGCCGCGCAGACCGTTGCCGAGGCTGCGGTCAAAGTTCAGCGAGGCCGAACCGGACCATTCCGGAGCGAACGAGGCCGTGGCACCCGGCAGCAGGGACAGCTGCGGGAAGTTCGCCGGGTTGGCCAGGTCTGCGGCGACGAAGTTGCCATATTCGGCCTCGGTGTAGGTCACGCCGCCCGACAGGCTGAGGCCGTCAATCGGGGTGAACCACAGGAAGTCGGCATCGACGCCGCGCGAGGTCAGCTCGGGGATCGACTCCACCACGAAGGCGGTGCCGAGGAAGGTGTTGAGCTGGAAGTCCTCGAACGTCTGGTCGAAGTAGGTGGCGTTCAGCAGCAGCGAGCGGTTCAGCAGGGTCATCTTGACGCCGGCTTCATAGCTGTCGACCACTTCCGATGGGAACAGCAGGCTGGCCGTCGGGGTGATGCCCGACTGCACGCGGTCCAGGTTGTAGCCGAAGCTCTTGTAGCCGCGGGCGTACGACACATAGGTCATGACCGAGTCGTTCAGGCGGTAGGAGGCCTTGATCGTGCCGCTCAGCTCGCTGTCGTCGAAGGATTCCGACACCGACCGGTTGTTGAACGCCGAGTTCGACCAGGGCAGGCAGAAGTTGCCAAGGATGGCCGGCGCGCTGGCGCCGAGCAAGCCGCCGATGGCCGCGGCGTTGGCGAGCGCTGCGTTACAGGTGTTGCCGTTGCCGTTGACGTTCATCTGCTGACCGACGACGGACTTTTCGTCCATCGTGTAGCGCAGGCCCAAGGTGATATCGAACTGGTCGGTGACGCGGAAGGTGTTGTTGGTGAACAGGGCGATCGAGGTCGATTCCTGCTCGTAGGTGTCTGCATAACCCGCGCCAAGCGTAAAGCCGATGCCGCCGCCGTTAGCCGCGCCGCCGGTGGTCAGGCAGTTGTTCAGGCCGGGGACCGTCTGGCCGACACGAGTGAAGCAGCCAATGCTTCCGGGGCTGATAGCCCAGGCGGGGTTGGCGCCGTTCAGGCGGGCGGTGAGCAGGAAGGACAGGAAGGGCGTGTAGTCGGCGCCATAGTTCCAGGCGTCGTTCCGCGAAATGTCTTCCTGGGTGGCGAAGAAGCCAACCAGCCAGTCGAGCCGGTCGGTCGCGCCGGCGAGGCGGAATTCCTGGGTCAGGTTCTCGACGCCATAGCCGTATTCGCCGTTGTCGAAGCGATAGGCGATGTCGGCGCCAGTGTAGTCGATGTCCTGGCCCTGGTCGCCGGTCCAGTTCCGCCACGACGTCAGCGACGTCAGGGTGGCGTTCATCGACGGCATGTCGAAATTGGCTTCCAGCGATACGCCGCGATCCTCGATGCGCTGGCCGGTGCCACGGTTGGAATAGGCGAGGCGCGAGAACGGCACGGGACCAAAGCCGGTCGCCGGCGGGGCCTGCCCCGTGCCGGTCGAGAGGCCGTCCACGAACGGGAAGGTCGGGCCGACGCGGGTCTGCACGCCGACACAGCAGTATTCATCCCGCTTGGTGTAGTCGGCGATGAAGCGGAACGAGGCCGTGTCGCTGGGCAGCCACAGCAGCTGGCCCCGGACGGTCCAGTAGTTCTTGTTGGCGTCGTCGGTCTGGGTGCGCGGGCCGTCGCCGGTGTCGACGTCATAGAGGCCGTCGCGCTCGCTGATGCCGGCGTACAGACGCATGGCCAGGGTTTCGCTGAGCGGGCCGGTGACCGAACCGTTGAGCGCGCGGGCGCCGTAGTTGCCGACGGTCACTTCGGCATTGTAGCCTGGGGTGAACGAGGGCTGCTCGGTGATGATGTTGATGACGCCGGCCGAGGTGTTCTTGCCGAACAGCGTGCCTTGCGGGCCCTTCAGCACTTCGATCCGCTGCAGTTCGCCCAGATCGCCGAAGCCGACCGAGTTCCGCGAGCGATAGACGCCGTCGATCACGACGCCGACCGAGCTCTCGAGGCCGGGGTTGTCACCGACCGTGCCGACGCCGCGGATACGGGCGGTGGTCGAGGTTTCCGACGACGTCGAGGTGACCGTCATGCCGGGGGTCAGGATCTGCAGATCCTTGATGTCGCTGACGCCCGCGTCCTGCAGGGTTTCCTGCGAGAGGGTCGTGACCACGATCGGCACGTCCTGCAGGTTCTGCTCGCGCTTCTGGGCCGTTACGATGATGTCGTCGACCGAGGTTTCCTGGGCCGAGGCGATTCCGGCAAAGCCGAAGGTCACGGCACCGACAACAGCGGCGGACGCGGTGGTACGAAGAAGGGTAGTGAGACGCATGATGGCTCCCGGCTTGATGCCCGACAGCGCTGTTTGGCCGCCGAGCCGTTTCCTGATCCCGTGGACCTGCCCTTCTGTCGGGGCGTGGATCCTCCAGCACTTGGCGTAATCCAAGCACGGGCCAGTCACAAGCAGCGGGCCCCGTCAGGGCCTGAATTCAGGCCTGTGGTGGACTGAACTGTGACGCAAAAGCGACAGAAAGGGATGACGTTGCGTCAATATTCGTCCAATCGTTGACAGTATCCGGTGCGGCGCGGGGCAAAATCCTGCGCCCCGGCCCGGATCGCCCCTCAGTGGCGGGCACCCCGAGTGCGGCGCAGATGCGTCCCGAGTGCGACATTTTTTTGCAGCGGGGGAGAAATTCGGACGGGCAGCCTCTACAAGGACGGCCCGCGCCCCGCCTGACCCCCGCTTCCGAGGCCGATCCTTGCTGTTTCTGCTCGCCCTTCTGCCCCTGTTGGGGGCCCTGGCACCCGCCCTGGCCATCCGGTTCGGCCGGAATGCCTGCGCCCTTGCCGCCGGGGCGGTCACCCTGTCCGCCCTGATCGTATTGGGCAGCATGGTTCCCGGCGTCATGAGGAGTGAGGTGTTCACGGCGAGCGTTCCGTGGATTCCCGCCCTCGGCCTGAACGCCAGCCTGTTCCTCGATCCGCTGGGGCTGATGTTCGCGGGCATGATCCTCGGCATCGGCCTGCTGATCATCATCTATGCGCGCTTCTACCTGGCGGCGGCCGACCCCATGGGCCGGTTCTTCACCTATCTGCTGCTGTTCCAGGGGGCGATGCTGGGCATTGTCCTGTCGGACAATGTGCTGCTGCTGCTGATCTTCTGGGAACTGACCAGCCTGTCGTCCTTCCTGTTGATCGGCTTCTGGCGGCACTCGCCCGAGGCTCGTCAGGGCGCGCGGATGGCCCTGTTCGTCACCGGGGGTGGCGGTCTGGCCCTGATCGGCGGCCTGCTGATCCTTGGCAGTATTGCCGGTTCCTACGACCTGACCGTGATCCTGCAGCAAAAGGATGTGATCCAGGCCTCGCCGCTGTATCTGCCGGCCCTGCTGCTGATCCTCGGGGGTTGTTTCACCAAGTCGGCGCAATTCCCGTTCCATTTCTGGCTGCCGCACGCCATGGCAGCACCGACGCCGGTCAGCGCCTATCTGCATTCGGCGACCATGGTGAAGGCCGGGGTCTTCATGCTGGCGCGGCTGTGGCCGGTGCTGGCCGGGACCGACGCCTGGTTCCTGATCGTGGCGACCACGGGTCTGGTGACCATGGTGTTTGCCGCCTGCGTGGCCCTGTTCAAGGACGATCTGAAGGGGCTGCTGGCCTATTCGACCATCAGCCACCTGGGCTTTCTGACCATGCTGTTCGGGATCGGCACGCCCATGGCGGCGCTGGTCGGGGTGTTCCACATCATCAATCACGCGACCTTCAAGGCTGCGCTGTTCCTGAACGCCGGCATCGTCGACCACGAGGCCGGGACGCGCGACATCAAGCGGCTGGGCGGGCTGTTTGGCCTGATGCCGATCGCCGGGACGCTGGCGTTGGTTGCTGGCCTGTCGATGGCGGGGGTGCCGCCGCTGAACGGCTTCATCTCCAAGGAAATGATGCTGTACGAGGCCGCCGATACCGTCTGGCTGGGTCAGGCCTGGGTGTTTCCGGTGCTGGCGACGCTGGGGGCGACCCTCTCGGTGGCCTATTCGCTGCGCTACATCGTGCATGTCTATTTTGGAAAGCGGCGCGACGATTATCCGAAGTCGCCGCATGACCCGGGCATCGGCCTGTGGGGTCCGCCCGCCGTGCTGGTGGCGCTGGTCGTCGCCATCGGTCTGGCCCCGGCCCTCGTTGCCGGGCCGCTGGTCAATCTGGTGGCGGGTGCGGTGACCAATGGTGCGGCCGAGCCGGAGCATCTGGCCCTGTGGCATGGCGTGACCCCGGCGCTGTTCATGAGCGCCATCGCGATCGCGCTCGGGGCCGCCCTGCTGATGGGGCACCGGCGGCTGGACCGCCTGTGGCAGGGCGCGGGGCTGCCCGAGGCCAAGGCCATGTTTGACGCCGGAGTCCTCGGTGCCGTGAAACTGGCCCGAAAGGGCACGGACCTGCTCCAGAACGGATCGCTGCAGCGGGGCACGGTCGCCCTGATCGGCACCGCCGTGGTGGTGGGTTTCGCCGGGTTCCTTTCGGCCGGCTACATCGGGGGCGATCGGCCCGGGGTCGAGGCTTCGCCCGCTGCTGTTGTCGGATGGATCGCCTTGATCGCAGCCACGGCCATGGTCGTCCTGACCCACAAGGCGCGCTACATCTCGCTGATCTACATCGGCATCGTCGGGCTGATCATTTCGCTGGCCTTTGTCCATCTGTCGGCGCCGGATCTGGCCCTGACGCAGATCTCGGTCGAGGTGGTGACCATCCTGCTGATGCTACTGGCGCTGAACCTGTTGCCGAAACAGACGCCGGTCGAAAGCCGACCGTGGCGCAAGATCCGCGACGGCGGGGTCGCGGTGGCCGCGGGTCTCGGCGTCGGCGGGGCCGCCTGGGCCATCATGACCCGGCCGCTGGACAGCATCTCGGGCTATTTCTGGGAGAATGCCAAATCAGAAGGCGGGGGGACCAATGTGGTCAACGTCATTCTGGTCGACTTCCGCGGGTTTGACACCTTCGGCGAGATCATCGTGCTGGGCATCGCCGCGCTGGGCATCTTCGCCCTGCTGGAGCGGGTCGAGACCGGGGCCAGTGGCAGGCGCCTGGCGGCATGGAAGCCCGACACCGTGCGCTCGCCCGAACACCACCCGATGATGCTGGTGGTGGCCACCCGGCTGGTGTTGCCGCTGGCGGTGATGGTGGCGCTCTACATCTTCCTGCGCGGGCACAATCAGCCCGGCGGGGGCTTCATCGCCGGCCTGGTCGTCGCGGTGGCCATACTGATGCAGTACATGGCTTCGGGCTTTGCCTTTGCCGACCAGAGGCTGCATGCCGACCACCACTCGATGATCGGGGCAGGGGTGCTGGTCGCAGCCCTGACCGGTCTGGGGTCGCTGGCGTTCGGCGCGCCCTTCCTGACCAGCGCCTTTGACTATTTCAGCCTGCCCCTGATCGGCGAGTTTGAACTGGCCACCGCCATATTGTTCGACATCGGGGTGGCGCTGACGGTGATCGGCGCGGTCATGCTGGCGCTGGCCCAGCTGTCGCAGGTCGCCGAGCGCGCCGAGAAGGAGCCGCAGCCCGAGACCGAGACCGCCATGGACATCAACCCCGGCCGCGATGATGCGGCCGCTGCGACGGAGGTTGACCAATGACGATGGAACTGCTCGTCGCCTCGGCCATCGCCGTGCTGACTGCCGCCGGGGTCTATCTGGTGCTGCGGGGCCGGACCTTCCCGGTCGTGCTGGGACTGGCCTTCCTGTCCTATGCGATCAACCTGTTCCTGTTCGCCATGGGGCGTCTGGTGATCGACCAGCCCCCCATCTACGACAAGGCGGCCGAGGCCTATACCGACCCGCTGCCCCAGGCCCTGGTGCTGACGGCCATCGTCATCGCCTTTGGCATGACGGCCTTTGTCGTCATCCTCGCGCTCCGGACCTATCTCGAGACCGGCACCGATCAGGTCGATGGCCACAAAGACGGGGAGGCGCAGCCGTGAGCGCCCACGTCCCCAATCTGATCGTCGCTGCCCTGATCCTGCCCGCCGTGCTGGGGTCGCTGACTCTGCTGTTGCTCCGGCATCGGCTGGACGCTTCGCGGCTGGTGTCGTTGGGCTCGTGTCTGGCGCTGGTCGGCATTGCTGCCAGCCTGACGATGCACGCTTCGAGCGGCGCGGTGGAAAGCTATGCCTTGGGCAATTGGCGCGCGCCGTTCGGCATTGTGCTGGTGCTGGATCGGTTGTCGGCGATGATGTTGCTGCTGACGTCCGTTCTGGCGCTGGCGGTGATGAGCTATGCCGTGGTGACCGGCGCGGACCGCAAGGGCTGGCATTTCCACCCGCTGTTCCAATTCCAGCTGCTGGGTCTGAACGGGGCCTTCCTGACGGGCGACCTGTTCAACCTGTTCGTCTTCTTCGAAGTGCTGCTGATCGCCTCCTATGGTCTGCTGCTGCACGGACAGGGGGCCGCACGGCTGAAGGCCGGGGTGCAGTATGTGGTCATCAACCTGGTCGGCTCGACGCTGTTTCTGGTGGGCGTCGGCCTGCTGTACGGCGTCACCGGCACGCTCAACATGGCCGATATGGCGGTACGGGTGTCTGAGGCCTCGCCCGGTGATCAGGGACTGATCGCGGCCGCAGCGCTTGTGCTGACGGTGGTGTTCGCCCTGAAGGCTGCGCTGGTGCCGCTGCATTTCTGGCTGCCTGGAGCCTATGCAGCGACAACCGCCACCGTGGCCGCCCTGTTCGCCATCATGACCAAGGTCGGCGCCTATGCCCTGATCCGCACGGGCACACTGATCTTTGGCGAGGACGCCGGCACGCTGGCCTGGCTGACCGGAGACTGGATGCTGCCTGCGGCCATCATCACCACCGTCATTGGTTTCGTCGGCTTGTTCGCCGCCCGTACGCTTCGCGAGATGGCTGCCTGGTCGGTGGTCGGCTCGATGGGGGTGCTGCTGAGCGCGGTCTCGGTCTTCCGGGTCGAGGCCATGGGGCCGGCCCTCTATTATGCGGTGCATTCGACGCTCGCGGGGGCGGCCCTGTTCCTGGTGGTCGACATGATCGCCAAACGGCGCGGCGCGCACGGCGACGCCCTGACCGTCGCCCCGCGCTTCTGCCAGTCAGAGCTGCTGTCCGGCCTGTTCTTCCTGTCGGCCATCGGCATCGTCGGCCTGCCGCCGCTCTCGGGCTTCATCGGCAAGCTGCTGATCCTCGACGGGGTGCGGGCGGCGCCGGAAGCGGCCTGGATCTGGGCGACAATCCTGATCACCACCCTGATCGGCGTGCTGGCCTTTGCCCGCGCGGGCAGCCGCATCTTCTGGAAGAGCGCCTCGGTCGAGGGGACCATCCCCGTGCGCGCCCTCCGGGGCCGGTGGGGCGGCGCAGGCGTGGCCGGCGGCCTGCTGGCTTTGCTGGCAGCGCTGACTGTGCTCGGCGGCCCGGTGACGGCCTATACCGGGGCGACCGCCGCCCAGCTGTTCGACCCGCAGCAATATATTGATGCCGTGCTTGGCCCGACGGCGGGAGGTCGCCGATGATCCGCCGCCTGTTGCCTCACCCGGCGCTCAGCGTCCTGCTGATCGTCGTCTGGATGTTGCTGGTGAACGAGCTTGGGTTTGGCGCCCTGTTCCTCGCGCTGGTGTTCGGTGTCGTGGTGCCGCTGGTCACCAGCCGCTTCTGGCCGGAACGGCCGAAGGTTCGCTTTGGCCGCGACGCCCTGGCCTATCTGCTGATCGTGATCTTCGATGTCATCGTGGCCAATTTCGAGATCGCTTGGATCATCCTGACGCGCCGCAATCGCGACCTGCGGTCGTGCTGGCTGGTGATTCCGACCGATCTACGCTCGGCCGAGGCCATCACCGTGCTGGCTGGCACCATCAGCCTGACGCCGGGGACGGTCAGCAGCGATATCTCGTCCGATGGCCGGGCCCTGCTGGTTCATGCGCTGGACGTGGCCGATCCGGCTGCCGAGGTCGCCCGCATCAAGCAACGCTATGAGACCCGTCTGATGAAGGTGTTCCGATGACCGGTTCGATCCTGCCCTGGGCCCTGGGGTTCGCCCTCGCCTGCGTCAGCCTGGCCATGCTGCTCAGCCTGTTCCGGCTGCTGCGCGGGCCGACGCTGGGCGACCGCATCCTGTCGGTCGACACCCTGACCATCAATGTCATCGCCCTGATCGTGGTGTTCGGCGTGGCCGAGGCGACCCAGACCTATTTCGAGGCCGCGCTGCTGCTGGCCATGGTCGCCTTCGTCGGCACGGTTGCCTACTGCAAATTCCTGCTGCGGGGAGACATCGTCGAATGAACCCGATCGCGGAAATCGCCATCTCCGTCCTTCTGGTCATGGGCGGCATCTTCATTCTGGTGGGGTCGTGGGGACTGGCTCGGCTGCCATCGCTGATGACCCGGCTGCACGGACCGACCAAGGCCAGTACGCTGGGGGTCGGGGCCTGCCTGATCGCCTCGATGATCTATTTCCCGGCGTCGGGGCAGCCCTGGTCCGCGCATGAGCTGCTGATCACCATCTTCCTTCTGCTGACCGCACCGATCTCGGCCAATATGATCGCCAAGGCCCATCTGCATCGTCAGGGGCATTCCATCGACCCCAACCCTGCGGACGGCATTCCCGAGGGTCTGCCGCCGCCGCCCACGGGTGACGACTGGGCGACGTTCCGCGGTGCCGAGTCCTCACGCGACGACTAGACATTCACCATTGCAGGCGCGCCCCCGAGTGCGCATCTGTCGCCGATGCCGACGTCCCCCACCTACCGCCCCGAACCCCGCTTCTTCGATCTCGGGGGGGACTATGGCGATGCCGTTCGTGCGGCCGATTTTCCGGAAACCCGGCTGAGGGTCCGCAATGACAGGGCCGCCGCGACGGTCGGGCTGGACACACTGACCGACGCCGAATGGATCGCCCATTTCGGCCGGTTCGAGCCGCTGCCGGGACAGCCCGGTCCGGTGGCGATGCGCTATCACGGGCACCAGTTCCGCACCTACAATCCGGACCTCGGCGACGGTCGGGGGTTTCTGGCGGCGCAGCTTCGCGACGACCAGGGACGGCTGCTTGATCTTGGCACGAAAGGTTCCGGCCAGACGCCTTGGTCTCGGGGGGCGGACGGACGGTTGACGCTGAAGGGCGGGGTGCGCGAGGTGCTGGCGGCGGCCATGCTGGAGGCCCAGGGCGTGCCGACCAGCCGTGCCCTGTCGCTGATCGAGACCGGCGAGGCGCTGGAGCGGGGCGATGAGCCGTCGCCGACCCGTTCAGCGGTGCTGGTACGGCTGTCGCACAGCCACGTCCGGTTCGGCACCTTCCAGCGGACGGCGTATCTTGAGCGGCCTGACCTCACGGCGGCCCTGGCCGAGCATGCGCGGGCGCTCTACCACCCGTCGGTCGCAGTGGGAGATGTGCCCGGGCTGATGGCGGCGATTGTCGCGGCCTCGGCCCGGCTGACGGCCCGCTGGGTGGCGGCGGGCTTTGTCCACGGGGTGCTGAACACCGACAACCTGAATGTGACGGGCGAGAGCTTCGACTATGGCCCCTGGCGCTTCCTGCCCCACTATGAGCCCGGCTTTACCGCCGCCTATTTCGACCAGTTCGGCCTCTATGCCTTTGCCCGCCAGCCCGAGGCCGTGTTCTGGGCCCTGACGCAGCTGGGCGGAGCGTTGAAGCCGATCGCCGACGTCGGCGCCCTCACCGAAGCCCTGAACGGCTTCGGGCCCCGCTATATCACCGAACTGCGCGCGGCGTTTCTGGAGCGGCTGGGGGTGAGATCGCTGGGTGAGGCGGCGGATCAGAGGCTGGTCGACACCACCCTGGCCCTTCTGCGGGAAAGCGGCGAGGCGCTGCGTTGGGAGCCCCTGTTCCACGACTGGTTCGGCGGGTTCTCCTCGTCCGAGCGGGCGCTTCGGGGGCCACGCGCGCGGCTCTATCAGGGCGAGGCCTTCGACGCCTTCCGCTTTGCCCTGTTCGAGCACGAGCCGGACCGTCCCGAGCGGCTGGAGCATCCCGTCTTTGCGGGGGTGGAGCCCGAAGAAATGCGGATCGACGAGGTCGAGACTATCTGGGGTGCCATTGATGGCGAGGACGACTGGGCCCCCTTCCACGCCAAGCTGGAACGGCTAGCGGCCATGCGCGCGGCCCGCCAACAGGCTTAACCGGCCATAAAGCCTGTCGGGGTTACACATCCGTATGGATACGGCCACGCTTTGGCCGTGGACCTGGCGCAGAAGGCGATCACGGATGGTTACGCTCACGCTTCGCACCCTTGCGGGACAGGCTCGCCGTTCCGACATCGCCACTGTTACCAATAAAGCGAAGCCCCTCCCCGGGTTCAAGACCATGCACAGCCACACCTTCCCCACTGCGCGCGCGCGCCTTAACGCCAGCTATCTGAACCTGACCCTGTGGACGCTGCAGGGCTGGGTGGCGATGTTCTTCATCGCTGCGGGCTATGCAAAGCTGACCGAGCCACCCTCGACCCTGACCGCTCTGATGGGCTGGCCGCAATATGTGCCGGTCAATCTGGTCCGCGGACTGGGTCTGGCCGAGATCGTTCTGGCCGTCCTGCTGCTGACCCCCCTGATCAGCTGGAAGCTCGGCCGTCCGCTGCTGATCGTGGCGGCGGCCGGCCTGCTGGTGCTGCAGACCATCATGCTGGGCGTCCATGCGCTGAGCGGCGACATCGGCCACTCGGTCGTCAATCTGGCGCTGCTGGCGGTGACCGCCCCGGTGCTGTGGTTCCGGCTGCGCGAAGCCTGCCTGCGCCGCTAACCACCCTTCGCCCGGCAATTGTCCGAGCAGTATTTCACCTGATCCCAGTCGCGCGCCCACTTGCGGCGCCAACTGAAGGGCCGTGCACAGGCGGGGCAGATCTTTTGCGGAAGGTCGCCTTTCGCCGTGCCCCGGTCGTTGACATGACGTCGCGTCATCAAAAAAGCTTCCCTTTACGTGCGCGTCAAGTTATGACGGACGCATGGCCAGTGCTGACGATCATCGCACCTATTCCATCCGCCAGCTGTGCCGCGAATTCGGGGCGACGGCGCGGGCCCTGCGCTTCTATGAAGACAAGGGCCTGCTGACCCCCGCGCGCAAGGGCCAGACCCGCGTCTATTCGGCGCGCGACCGGGCGCGGTTGAAGCTGATCCTGCGGGGACGCCGCATCGGCTTCTCGCTGCAGGAGATCCAGGAGATGCTGGATCTGTACGACCACAATGATCACAACGTCCACCAGATGGCCGTGGCCCTGCGCCGCCATCGGGCCCAGATCGAGGCGCTGAAGCTTCAGCGACAGGATCTGGACGACGCCATCGCCACGGCGGAAGAAGCCTGTCGCGTCATGGAGCAGCGGCTGGGTCAGCACCGGCCGGACCTGCTGCCCGGTGCCGAAGAGTATGCCGACCTGCTGAAGGCGCGGCTCAATCCGGATCATGGGCATGCGCCGCCGGTGCACGTCCTGCATTCCCCCCTGTCCCATTCCCAGAAGTCGAGAGTCTGACCCATGGCCTACAAGGCACCTGTCCGCGACCTGACCTTTATTCTGAACGAAGTGCTGGAGATCGACCGCTATTCCAACCAGCCCGGCTTTGCCGAGGTCAGCTCGGATCTGGTGCAGCAGATTCTGGAAGAGGGCGCCAAATTCGCCGAGGAAGTCATCGCTCCGCTGAACAAGGTGGGCGATCAGGAAGGCTGCAAATGGGATAACGGCAAGGTCACCGGCCCGACCGGCTGGAAAGAGGCCTATCAGCAGATGGTCGAGGCCGGCTGGCCCGGTCTCAGCTCCGACCCCGCGCACGGCGGTCAGGGCATGCCGGCCATCGTTGGCATGGCGTTCGGCCAGTTCACGGCAGCGGCCTCGCCGGCCTTTTCCATGTATCCGGGCCTGACCCACGGCTGTTACGAGGCGCTGCACGCCAATGCCTCGGACGAGCTGAAGGACATCTATTGTCCCAAGCTGGCGACCGGCGAATGGGGCGGCACCATGAACCTGACCGAGCCCCAGTGTGGCACGGATCTGGGCCTGATCCGCACCAAGGCGGTGCCGAACGGCGACGGCAGCTACAACATCACCGGCCAGAAGATCTGGATCTCGTCGGGCGAGCACGACTTCACCGACAACATCATCCATCTGGTGCTGGCCCGCATCGAGGGCGCCCCGGCGGGCATCAAGGGCATCAGCCTGTTCGTCGTGCCCAAGGTGTTCGTCAACGAAGACGGCTCGCTGGGTGACCGCAACGAGGGCGTCCAGTGCGCGGGCCTTGAGCACAAGATGGGCATTCACGGCAATGCCACCTGCGTCATGTCGTATGAGAATGCGAAGGGCTGGCTGGTCGGGACCGAGAACAAGGGCATGGCGGCCATGTTCGTCATGATGAACGAGGCGCGCCTCGGCACCGGCCTGCAGGGCCATTCGATCGGCACCGCCGCCTATCAGGCCGCCGTCGAGTTCGCCAGGGACCGCCTGCAGGGCCGCTCCTTGACTGGGCCCAAGAACGCCGACGGCCCGGCCGATCCGATCATCGTCCACCCCGATGTGCGGCGCATGCTGCTGGAGTCCAAGGCCTATGTCGAAGGCGGCCAGGCCTTCATCCTGTGGACCGCGCTGCAGGCCGACCTGCAGAAGTCGGATGATGAGGCGACGGCGCAAAAAGCCCGCGACTACATGGGCCTGATCACCCCGGTGGTGAAGGCCTTCCTGACCGACCGCGGCTTCCACGTGGCCTCGCTGGCCATGCAGGTCCACGGCGGCTCGGGCTATACGGAACACTTCCCCGCCAGCCAGTATCTGCGCGATGCGCGCATTACCCTGATCTATGAGGGCACCAACGGCGTCCAGGCGCTGGACCTCGTGGGCCGCAAGCTGCCGGCCAACGGCGGCCGGGCCATCATGAGCTGGTTCGCCGACATCGACGCCTTCGTCTCGGACAATAGCGGCAATGAGGCCATCAAGCCCTTCATCGACGGCCTGTCGGATTCCAAGAAGAAGCTGCAGGAGGCCACCATGTGGCTGATGCAGAACGGTATGCAGAACCCGGACAATGCCGGTGCGGCCTCGACCGACTATCTGCACATCTTCGGCCTGACGGCCATGGCCTATGTCTGGGCCCAGATGGCGATCGCGGCGCAAAAGGCCATCGACGGCGGCTCGGACGATCCCTTCTATGCCACCAAGCTGCAGACCGGCCGCTATTTCGTCGAGCGGATCCTGCCCGACGCCGGTTCGCACCTGGCCAAGCTGAAGACGGGCGCCGACGTGCTGATGGCCATGCCGGCGGAGGCGTTCTGATCCATAGTCTCCCTCCCCTTCATGGGGAGGGATGCCCGGCATTGATGCCGGGCAGGGTGGGGCTGAGCGCCACACCCCCATTCCCCACCCGGTCGCTTCGCGACCACCCTCCCCATCAAGGGGAGGGAGACAGGTAAGTGGCCCATGACATCCCCCCTCAACGCCCCCGACCCCGATTTCATGCAGGAAGAGGAGATCACCCTCTTCTCCGACTCCGTCGGCAAGTGGATTGACGAGCATGCGCCGCCGGAGAAGGTGCAGGAGTGGATCGCCAACTCCTCCGTCCCGCGTGAGCTGTGGACCCAGGCCGGTGAGGCGGGCCTGCTGGGCCTGTCGATGCCGGAAGAAGACGGTGGCATGGGTGGCGACTATCGCCACGAGGTCGTGCTGATGCGTCAGCTGGGCTGGAAGGGCGCGGACCATTTCGGCATCTCGCTGCACAACGCCATCGTCGCCCCCTACATCTGGCACTATGGCACCGACGAGCAAAAGGCCCGCTGGCTGCCCAAGTTGCAGTCCGGTGAGTTGGTCGGCGCCATCGCCATGACCGAGCCGGGCGCAGGCTCTGACCTGCAGGGGATCAAGACCACCGCCATCAAGCAGGGCAACCAGTATGTGGTGAACGGCTCCAAGACCTTCATCACCAACGGCCAGCTGGCGAACTTCATCATCGTGGTGGCCAAGACCGATCCGGCCGAGGGTGCCAAGGGCACCAGCCTGATCATCGTCGAGACCGACGGGGCCGAGGGCTTTGAGCGCGGCCGGAACCTCCACAAGATCGGCATGGAGGGCAATGACACCTCCGAGCTGTTCTTCAATGACGTCAAGGTTCCCGGCGAGAACATCATCGGCGGTGTCGAAGGGCAGGGCTTTGTCCAGCTGATGCAGCAGCTGCCGCAGGAGCGTCTGAACATCGCCGTCCAGGGCGTGGCCGCAGCCGAGCGCGGGTTGTCGGAGACCATCGCCTACGTCAAGGAGCGCAAGGCCTTCGGCAAGCGGGTCATCGACTTCCAGAACACCCAGTTCAAACTGGCCGAGGTCAAGACCAAGTTGACGGTCGCCAAGGTGTTCGTCGACCACTGCATGGGCCTGCACCTGAAGGGCAAGCTGGATGCCGCGACCGCCTCCATGGCCAAATACTGGGTGACCGACATCCAGGGCGAGACCATCGACGAGATGCTGCAGCTGCACGGCGGCTATGGCTATATGAACGAATATCCGATCGCCCAGCTGTACAAGGACGCCCGCGTCCAGCGCATCTATGGCGGCACCAACGAGATCATGAAGCTGCTGATCGCCCGGACGCTGTAGGGGGCGCCCCTACCGCGTCGTCAGAGCCCGTGGTAGATTGTTCCCATGATCGACTGGCGCGACCGCATCACGATTGAGCCTGGCAAGCGGGGCGGGCGTCCCTGCGTGCGGGGCATGCGTATCGCGGCTGAAGATGTTCTGGGCTGGCTGGCCGAGGGCATGACCCATGCTCAGATCATCGCCGACTTCCCCGAGTTGACCGAAGAAGACATCCGGGCCGTGCTCGCCTATGCCGCCGACCGCCAGCGTCGGACCGCCATAGCTGCAGCGTGAAGCTGCTGTTCGATCAGAACCTGAGCCATCGGCTGCCTTCAGCGCTTTTGGACATCTTCCCCGGTTCCAGCCAGGTCCGACTGGTGGGTCTTGATCAGTCTGACGACACCATGATCTGGGACTATGCCGGCAAAGAAGGGTTCTGCATCGTCACTCTGGACGCCGACTTTGCGGAACTGTCGGCGTTGAAGGGCTCTCCACCAAAGGTCGTGTGGCTTCGATGCGGCAATCGCCCGACAGCCTACGTCGAGAACCTCATCCGCAACCATGTGCTGCCGATAAGGACCATGGGCCTGGGCGATGATATCGATTGCCTCGAGGTCGGCTGACCGCCCCTACCGCGCCATGCGGCCGTCGATCAGGGCCTCGGGTTCGAACATGAAGGCGATGTCCGGGTCGATGGGACGGGTGTCGACGCTGAGGTTCCAGACCGCCAGCCGCTCGACCAGGTGGCGCATGACGTTCAGGCGAGCCTGCTTCTTTTCATCGGTAGCGACAATCAGCCAGGGGGCGTGCGTGCTGTGGCTGCGCAGCAGCATGGAGTCGCGCGCCTCGGTATAGGCATGCCAGCGCTTCTGGGCCTCTCCATCCAGCGGTGAGGTCTTGAAGTGTTTCAGCGGGTCCTCGACCCGGGCCTCGAGCCTGCGGGCCTGTTCCTCCTTGGAGATATCCAGCCAGATCTTGATCGGGACGATGCCGGCCTCGGTCAGCATGGCCTCGAACGCCGGGACGTCGCGGATGAAGTCGGACTGTTCCTCAAGGGACGAGAAGCCCATCACCACCTCGACCCCGGCCCGATTATACCAGGACCGGTTGAAGATCACGATCTCACCGGCCGCGGGCAGGTGGGCGACATAGCGCTGGAAATACCACTGGCTCAGCTCGCGGTCGCTGGGCTTGGGCAGGGAGATGACCCGGGTATGGCGGGGGGCCATATATTCGGTGACGCGCTTGATCGACCCGTCCTTGCCCGCCGTGTCGCGGCCCTCGAACAGGATCAGGACCTTGCGACCTTGAGCGATCAGCCGGGCCTGGCTCTCGACCAGGGCGATCTGGAGGGTGTGAAGCTCTGCCTTGTAGGCCTTTTTGGATATTGCCATGCATCCAGTGGACCCAGGTGGCAGAGGGATGCAAGTCCATGCGGCTTCTGGCATCGTTCCTCCATGATCCGATTGTATATCCCCCAGCCTCTGGCCGCCGGCGCTGCGGTTGCTCCGACGCTGGACCAGTCACGCTATCTGACCCAGGTCATGCGGCTGAAGGCGGGCGACGACCTGCTCGTCTTCAATGGCCGCGATGGCGAGTGGCGCTGTTCGGTGGCCGAGGTGCTGAAGCGCGGGTGCCTGCTGAAGGCCGATGAACGGGTGCGCGACCAGATACTGCCGCCCGATGTCGAGTTGATCCTGGCTGTGGTGAAAAAGAGCCCGCTGGAGTTTGCGGTCGAGAAAGCCACCGAACTGGGCGTGCGGCGCATCCGGCTGGTCCGCACCGCGCGCACCCAGCCGCAAACGATCCGGTTGGACCGGCTGGACACCATCGCGGTCGAATCCGCCGAGCAGACCGGGCGAATGGATGTGCCGGAGATTGTCGTGTCCGAGCCCCTGGACGCCCTGCTGGACGGGTGGGACCCGGGCCGCCGTCTGATGTTCTGTGACGAGACGGGCGGACCACCTGCGCTGACGGCCCTGCCAAAGGCGGGCGGAGCGGGCTGGGGGATTCTGATCGGGCCAGAAGGCGGGTTTTCGCCAGACGAGCGCGAGCGACTATTAGCCCTGCCGTATGCCACCGCCGTGTCGCTGGGGCCCCGGGTGCTGCGGGCCGACACTGCCGCAGTCACAGCGCTGGCCCTGTGGCAGGCAACCCTGGGCGACTGGGAGCGGTGAGGCCACTTGTGCCCGCCCCCCGGACTGCCCAATTGGCCAGACGAACAAGGGGCCCCTTCGATGTCTGACGCTGCACCGCTGACCCGCGAGGCCCTGGTCGGGGCGCTGTCGAAAGGGATCAAGCCGAAAGACCAGTGGCGGATCGGGACCGAGCACGAGAAATTCGGCTTCGACAAGGGCAGTCTGCGGCGCCCCGCCTATGACGGGCCGTCCGGCATCCGCGCCATGCTGGAGGGGCTGCAGCGGTTCGGCTGGAGCCCGGTCGAGGAGGCCGGTCACGTCATCGCCCTCGAGCGTAAGAATGCCGAGGGCTTTACGGCCTCCATCAGTCTGGAACCCGGCGGGCAGTTCGAACTGTCGGGGGCGCCGCTGAAGGACATTCACGACATCTGTTCCGAGACCGGCCAGCATCTGGTCGAGGTCAAGATGGTGGCCGACGAACTGGGGCTGGGCTTTCTCGGATCGGGCTTTGATCCGCTGTGGTCGCGCGAGGATGTGCCGATCATGCCCAAGGGCCGCTATGACATCATGCGCGCCTATATGCCGAAGCGGGGTCAGTTGGGCCTCGACATGATGCTGCGCACCTGCACCATCCAGGCCAATCTGGACTTCGACTCCGAAGCCGACATGGTGATGAAGTTCCGAACTTCGCTGGCGCTGCAGCCGGTGGCCACCGCCCTGTTCGCCAACTCTCCGTTCACGGAAGGTCGTCCCAACGGCTTTCTGACCGCGCGGGCCAATGTCTGGACCGACACCGATCCCGACCGCACCGGCATGCTGGATTTTGTCTTTGCCGATGGCTTCGGCTTTGAGACCTATGTCGACTATGCGCTGGATGTGCCGATGTATTTCGCCAAGCGGGGCGAGCGCTATGTCGACCTGTCGGGCCAGTCGTTCCGGGCCTTCGCCGACGGCAAACTGGACGCGCTGCCGGGCGACCGGGCGACCGAAAAGGACTGGGCCGATCACCTGACCACCCTGTTCCCCGAGGTTCGGCTGAAACAGTATCTGGAGATGCGCGGCGCCGACGGCGGTCCGTGGAGCCGCATCTGTGCCCTGCCGGCGCTATGGGCGGGCATTTTCTATGACGCACCGTCGCTGGCCGCCGCCTGGGACCTCTGCAAGGACTGGCAGATCGAGGATCACGAGCGTCTGCGGCGCGAGGTGACGCGGCTGGGCCTGCGGGCCGAGATCGGCGGGCGGCCCCTGCGTGACGTCGCCGTCGACATGGTGGCCATCGCCCGTCAGGGGCTGAAGAACCGGGCGCGCTTCTCGGGCGGCATGGTGGATGAGCGCGGCTATCTGTCCGAACTGGAAGACACCGCCGACAGCGGCATCACCCCGGCCGAGCGCCTGCTGGACCTGTACCACGGGCCCTGGGGCGGTGATGTCCGGCGGCTCTATTCGGACTACGCCTACTGAGGTTGCGGCAGGCCGTCGCGGCGCGGAACAACGGTGGCGCTTGCGGGTTCCTCTCGCATGAACACCGAAAATCGCCCCCCCGCAGAACCCACCGATGTCCGCCCCGGCGAAGAGCCCTCTGACGCCGACGCCCGCGAGTCCGACGGCCCCGTGGTCGATGCCCAGGAGACCAAACAGGGCCGCGGCGGTCTCAGGATCGTGGTCGTGCTGGTGGTCTCGATCGCCCTGATCCTGATCATCTATGCCATCATGGTCATGGCCAGCCAGCCGGGCCTGGATGCCGTCGAGGATCAGGCTGAGGGCCGTCCGGTGCCTGCCGAACTTCAGCCGGTACCGGAAGCGTCCGAGGGCGGCTCGCCTGCGGCCGTGCCGGAAACGGATCAGCCCCCCGCCCAGTAGGGGCGCGACGGTTTCGCCTTGCCCCCTGACCGCCGAGGATGTCTCATCTCGGCAATGGCAAGCAGGGAATGGGCATGACCGCTAACATCCACATCGGCATCGGCGGCTGGACCTATGAGCCGTGGCGAGGGGTCTTCTACCCCGAGGGTCTGGTCCAGAAACGCGAGCTGGAGTACGCGGCCGGCAAGCTGACCTCCATCGAGATCAACGGCACCTACTATTCCACCTTCAAGCCCGACAGCTGGATGAAGTGGCGCGATGAGACGCCGGACGGGTTCGTCTTTGCCGTCAAGGCCAGTCGCTATTGCACCAATCGCAAGGTGCTCAGCGAGGGCAAGGACAGCTTTGACCGGTTCCTCGATCAGGGCCTGACGGCGCTGGGGGACAAGCTGGGGCCGATCAACTGGCAGTTCATGGCCACCAAGAAGTTCGATCCGGTCGATTTCGAAGGTTTCCTCAAGCTGCTGCCGAAGGAAAAGGACGGGGTTCGGCTGCGTCACGCGCTGGAGGTCCGCAACCCGACCTTCGACACGCAAGAATTCTACGACCTCGCGGCGAAATACGGCTGTGCCATCGTCTATGCCGAGGATGACGAGGCGCCGGAATGGCCGCGCATCGACCAGCCCACCGCCGACTTTGCCTACGCCCGCCTGATGTCGAGTCGCGAGGATGAGCCGACCGGCATGTCGGATGCCGAGCTGAATGCCACCGCCGACCGCCTGCGCGGCTGGGCCAAACGCGGCGATGTGTTCGCCTATATGATCGCGGGCGCCAAGGTGAGGAATCCGGCGGCGGCCATGGCCCTGATCGAGCGGGTGGGATGACAGCGCCTCAACTGAAGGGAAGCTGTCACTGCGGGGCGCAGCGGTTTACGGCACCCGCACCGGACTCTGTCACCGACTGCACCTGCACCACCTGCACCAAGCGGGGCACGCTGGCCGCCTACTACGCTCCGGGCGTGGTCGATCTGGACCTGACGCCCGGAACCCTGACCGCCTACGAGTGGGGCGACCGGATGATGACCTTTTATCACTGCGCGACCTGTGGCTGCGCTGTCCATTCCGAGGCCCCGGCCTGGACGACCGACGCCGGCGAGGCCCGCCCCGCCCGCGTGGTCCTGAATGCCCGCCTGTTCGAAGGGCTGGATCTGGCCGCCGTGCCGGTCCGTCATGTCGATGGTCGAAACGAGTGGTAACCTTGCGCTTGCCGCCCGTCATACGCACCTGCATCTGATACTCTTTGAAGGATACGCCCCATGCCCATCGCCACCCGCGCCTTTGCCGCCGTCGCCGCCGACAAGCCGCTGGAGCCGTACGGCTTTGACCGGCGCGATCCGGGCCCGGACGATGTGGCCATCGAGATCAAATACTGCGGCGTCTGCCACTCGGATCTGCACATCGCCCACAATGACCTGGGCAACACCCGCTATCCGATCGTGCCGGGTCACGAGATTGCCGGGGTGGTGACGGCGGTCGGATCGAACGTCTCGCGTTTCAAGGAGGGCGACCGGGTGGGCGTCGGCTGCATGGTCGACAGCTGCCGGCAGTGCCAGCCCTGCCTCGAGGGCGAGGAGCAGTATTGCGTGCCCGGCATGACCCAGACCTATGGCTCGCCGGATCCCAAGGGCGCCGAGGTCGGGCAAAAGGTCACCCAGGGCGGCTATTCCGACCGGATCACAGTCGATCAGAACTATGTCGTGACCATCCCCGACAGCATCCCGCTGGACGCCGCAGCACCCTTGCTGTGCGCCGGCATCACGACCTATTCGCCGCTGCGCCACTGGAAGGTCGGGCCCGGTTCGAAGGTGGCTGTGATCGGCCTCGGTGGTCTTGGCCATATGGCGGTCAAACAGGCGGCGGCGATGGGGGCGGAGGTCACCGTCCTGTCGACCTCGGACCGCAAGAAGGCCGACGCCGAACGCATGGGCGCCAAACATTTCCTGATCAACTCCGACAAGGCGGCAATGGCGGCCGCGGCCGAAAAGTTCGACCTGATTATCAATACGGTCTCGGCCACGCATGAGATCGCCAGCCACGTTCAGCTGCTGGCCCGGGACGGGACCATGGTCATGCTGGGCCTGACCACCGAGGGCCTGCCGGTTTACGCCATGGGTCTGTTGTGGCGCCGTCGCTCGGTCGCCGGGTCGCTGATCGGCGGCATCCGCGAGACGCAGGAGATGCTGGACTTTTGCGCCGAGCACGGTCTGGCCTGCGACATCGAGGTGATCGCCCCGTCACAGATCAACGAGGCCTATGCCCGGATGCAGAAGTCGGACGTAAGGTACCGCTTCGTGCTGGACATGGCGCAGCTGTGAAGACAGCGGCCTAGCCGGGAACCCCGCGTTTCGTTAAGGCTTGGATGACGGAGGGGCGCGGGAGAGACGCCCCCCGCCCGGAAACGCAAGGAATTCATATGGCACGAGTGGCACTGGTCACCGGGGGAACCCGGGGCATCGGCAAGGCGATTGTTCAACGGTTGAAGGAAGACGGCATGGCCGTGGCGGCCGGCTATTCCGGCAATGCCGAGGCGGCCGAGGCCACGGCGAAGGAACTGGGCGTCATGGTGGTGAAGGGCAATGTCGGCTCGTTCGACGACTGCGCCCGCGCCGTTCAGGAAGTCGAGGCCGAGCTGGGCCCGATCGAGGTGCTGATCAACAATGCCGGCATCACCCGCGACGGCTTCTTTCACAAGATGACCGCCGACCAGTGGTCCGATGTGATCCGCGTGAACATGGACTCGGTGTTCAACATGACGCGTCAGGTCATCACCGGCATGCGCGACCGGGGCTTTGGCCGGATCGTCAACATCAGCTCGATCAACGGCCAGAAGGGTCAGATCGGCCAGACCAACTATTCCGCCGCCAAGGCCGGCATGATCGGTTTCACCAAGGCGCTGGCGCTGGAAAATGCGCGAAAGGGCGTGACCGTCAACTGTATCGCCCCAGGCTATATCGATACGGAAATGGTCGGCGCCATGGATCAGAAGGTCCTGGATGCCATCATCGCCCAGATCCCGGTCGGACGGCTGGGCAAGGGCGAGGAGATCGCCGACATGGTGTCCTGGCTGGCCGGTGAACGTGCCGGATATGTCACAGGATGCACCCTATCCCTGAACGGCGGTCAGTATCTGGTCGGCTGAGCAGGCCCTTGCCTAAAATCTGCCGGGGTGGGGAGTCATCCCTCAATCCATGAAAAGCGGGAGACAGGTCGGAGCGATACGGCGACCGGCACCCCTTGCCGTACTGGCGGGGGTGATGGTCTTCGGCTGGCTGTGCCTTGCCTTGCCCGGCCATGCCCAGGTCTCTGCAAACTTCCAGAGCGAGGATTCGCGCGCCCAGCGAGATCGCGGCCCGACCACCAGCCTGCCTGACAGTGGCCGCTATGTGTCCGAGACGGGCCAAGGGTTCATTCTCGACCGCTCCAACACCGGCACCCTGATGCGGTTCGACCGCTCCACCGAGGTCTGGGTGCTGCGCCCGTCGCCCGCCCCGCGCGGCGATGTGATCTTTCGCAATGACGCCGGTGATCAGGTTCTGAGGGTCACTCCCAATGGCGGCATGACCCTTTATACGACGGCGGCCCCCCAAGGCGCGCCCGTGTCGCTGGCCGGGCCGGCGCCGGAACTTCTGGCCCCCACGCTGACGGCGTTTCAGCTGATGGACTTCATCCTGCGCCAGAGCGACCGGGCCACGCGTGCGGTCGGCGAGCTGATCGTGGTCGACATGAATATCCAGCCAGGCTCTGAATCGGTGGCGACCGATGCCCTGTCGACGGCGGTCGACGCCATTGTCCGCATGGCCCGCTCGCCCAGTCTGCGCCGGGATGTGTCCAGGGTCAGGATGATCATCATCACCGACGTCGGGCCACGTCAGGTCAGCTTTTCGCGGGGCACGCTGCGTATTGTGATTGATCCCGATGCCGGTTTTGCCGGGCGTCCGTCCTCGGCCCGTATCGTGCGGGTCATCTCGGAAACCGAGTAGCTCAGCCGCGAAAGCGGTCCTTGGCTGCGCGCCGTTCAGCGAAGGTTGCGGCATCGCCTGCCGTCAGGAACGGATTGAACCGCCGCTCGGAGCCCAATGTGGTCGGAACGGTCGGCTGACCCGCCTCAATCTGACGCATCAATCCCTCGACATGGACGCGCAACTCGGGCCGGTCATCGACGCTCAGCGCGAACCGGGCGTTGGAAGCGGTATATTCGTGGGCGCACCAGATCACCGTCTCATCCGGCCAGTCCATCAGGGCCGACAGGCTGGCCCACATCTGATCGGGCGTGCCCTCGAACAGGCGACCGCAGCCGAGGGTGAACAGCACATCCCCGACAAAGGCCGTGCGTCCTTCGGCGTCGTGCAGCACCACATGACCGAGGGTATGCCCAGGTGTCGCGATCACCCGCAGCCGGGTCTGGCCGACGGACACAATGTCCTCATCGGCGATGACATGATCGAGCGGCGCAGCCCGGCGAACTTCCTCCGGTCCATGAATGACGCAGCCGGTGGCCGCCTTCAGCGCGGCATTGCCGCCTGTGTGATCCGGATGCCAGTGGGTGTTGAGAATCAGGTTCAGACCACCCCAGCCCAGCCCCTCCAGCTCCTCAAGGATGCGACCGGCATCGGGCGTGTCGATGGCGGCGACCGTGCTGGTGGCCGGGTCGCGGACCAGCAGGCCATAGTTGTCCGACAGGCAGGGAAACAGGTGCACATCCAGGGTCATGGCAAGGACTCTAGCAGGGCGGCAGCGTCCGGGGCTATCCTGTGACCATGCGGATGGCCATTGAGGATCTGAGACTGTTCTACGGCGAGCCGTCGGGGCGACTGGTCCGACGGCTGCTGGCCGAGCGGCTGGACGCCGCCTGGGGCGAAGCCGACGGCTGTGATGTCCTGGGTCTGGGCTATGCCACGCCTTGGCTCGGCGCCTTCGTCGGTGCGCGCCGTCTGATCGCCGCCATGCCGTCGGGACAGGGGGTCGAGGCCTGGCCGCGGGGCGCCCGCAACCGCTCGGTGCTGGTCGACGACCGGGCGCTGCCATTCTCCGCTGGCAGTTTCGACCGCGTGCTGGTGGTTCATGCCCTCGAGGAAGCCGACGACGTCCGGGCGCTGATGGCCGAGGCGATCCGGGTGCTGACCCCCGCCGGTCGGATCATCCTTGTCGCTGCGGCCCGCGGCGGCCTTTGGGCCCGGGCCGAGAACACGCCCTTTGGTCATGGTCGTCCGTTCACGCGGCGCCAGCTCGAGAAGCTGGTGCGCGAGGTGGGGCTGGAGCCCGCCGCCTGGTCGCAGACCCTTTACGTTCCGCCCTGGCCGGCGCTCTACGGCATGGCAGACGGCTTCGAACAGATCGGCCGCCGGGTGGTGCCGGGGGCGGCGGGACTGATCCTGCTGGAAGCGACAAGGCATGCCTATGCGCGGGTCCAGCCCGTCGGGGCGGCCGAGCGCGTGCCGCTAAGGGGGGCGGCCCTTCAGCCCTCTCCGGCGGGGCGCGGCGCAAGCCGGGCTCTGGCCCAGCCGGGCGAACACGCCTAGATCGTGGCCATGCACCGACTGATCCTGATGCGCCACGCCAAGGCCGAACGCGGCTCTCCCTCCGGCCGGGACAAGGACCGTCCCCTCGCGGCGCGCGGTCGCGACGATGCCGCCCGCGTCGGCAAGACGCTTGCGACCCGCGGGCTGAAGCCTGACCGGGCGCTGGTGTCGGGCGCAGCGAGGACCCGCCAGACCTGGGATATTGTCCATGACAGCCTCGGGGATGTCGAGGTTGCGATCATCGATGACCTCTATGAAGCGGACCCCGATATCCTGCGCGCCCGCATCGAGGCCGAGATGGACTCAGCGGGGTGTCTGATCCTGATCGGACACAACCCCGGCATCCACCAGCTGGCGGTCGAACTGCTGATGGAGGGGGCGGCGGCGCCGTCGGTGCTTGAGCGGCTTAGCAGTGGCTTTCCGACCGGCATGGCGGCGATCTTTTCGGTCGATGCGGCCGAGCGCTATGCGCTGGAAGGGCTGATCCGCCCCGACGACGCCGAGGCGGCGGCGTGACCGGGCCAGAGGTGATCTACAAGCTGGTGGATGCCGAGGACTGGCAGGTCGCGACGGTCGACGGGGCCTACCCCGGGTCGGCCGTCGACGTGCGCGACGGCTACATCCACATGTCGACCGCCGACCAGCTGGATGAGACCGCGCGGCGGCACTTCACCGGCCTGCCCGACCTCTTGAAGGTGACGATCGACACCGCCACTCTTGCCGCCCTGCCGGACGAGGCTCTGCGCTGGGAGCCGTCACGGGGCGGGGACCTGTTCCCGCATCTGTATGTGCCGCTGCCCCTGTCGGCCGTGCGGTCGGTCGAGCCCTGTCACGTTGATGCGGAAGGCCGACTGAGCCTGGAGGCCGGCGCGTGAGCCTGCTGGATGCCGGCACGGCCCTGTTGCGGCGACTGGACGCCGAGCGCGCCCATGACCTGGCCATCGCGGGGCTGAAATATCTGCCCCTTTCTGCGACTCGCGACGACCCGATCCTCAAGACCGGGGTGGCCGGGCTGAGCCTGTCCAATCCCGTCGGTCTGGCGGCGGGGCTCGATAAGAATGCGGTGGCCATCCGGGGTCTGGCGGGGCTGGGCTTTGGCTTTGTCGAGTGCGGCTCGGTGACCCCCCGCCCGCAGGCCGGCAATCCCCGCCCGCGCCTGTTCCGGCTGGAAGAAGATCGCGCCGTCATCAACCGCATGGGCTTTAACAATGACGGGCTGGAGGCCTTTGCTGCGCGGCTGGACCGGCGCCCGCCGGGCGTGGTGGTCGGGGCCAATCTGGGCGCCAACAAGGATGCCGAGGACCGCATCGCTGACTATGAGACCGGACTGCGCCGGCTGGGCGGACGGGCCGACTATATGACGGTCAATGTGTCCTCGCCGAACACGCCCGGCCTGAGGGGGCTGCAGACCGTCGAGGCACTGGAGCCGCTGCTGGCGCGGATCAAGGCCGCGAGGCCCGTGGACCGGCCTGTCTTCCTGAAGATCGCGCCGGACCTGTCGGGCGAGGACATCGGCCGGATCGTGGAGGCGAGTCTCGCCTACGGACTGGACGGGCTGATCGTGTCGAACACCACCCTCGACCGGCCCGACACCCTGAAATCCACCCACGCCGGTGAGGCCGGAGGCCTGTCGGGCGCCCCGCTTCAGGCCCGCGCCGCCATGGCATTGGCGGCAGCGGTCGAAGCCTCGGCCGGGCGCTTGCCCCTGATCGCGGTCGGCGGCATCCCGGATGGCGCCGAGGCCTATGCCCGCATCCGGGCGGGGGCCAGCGCGGTTCAGCTGTACTCCGCTTTGATCTTCGAAGGGCCCGGTCTGGTCCGGCGGATCAAGGCCGATCTGGCCGCCCGCCTGCGCGCCGACGGATTTTCCACAGTTGCCGAGGCCGTCGGCACCGCGCGTTGACGGAGCGTTAGGGCTGCCGCGTCACTATGGTGCAAAGGGCTCAAAGCCCGCACTCGGGGATGCGAATGTCCATGACAGCGGCCGACTTGTCGTCAGGCTGGGTCGAAGCGATCCGGCAGCGCCGAAAGGCGTTGCTGCAGCGTCTGGGCATGGGCGCCGCGAGCGCGCTTGTCTTCAGTCCGATCCTGGGCTGGGACTTTTCGGCTCTGTGGGTGGCGGGCTATTTCCTGGTTCAGGTGCTGGACCTGTGGGTGTTCGGGCCGGTCAATGGCGGGCGCGCCCGGTCTCTGGGTCCCGCAAGGTTCGTTGCCGCCGCCGTAATGCTGGTGCTGAACGCGGCATACTTCGGTAGCCTGTCTGTCCCGCTGTGGTTGGTCGGCGGGCCAATGGGCGGCGTCTGTGCCGCCATCCTGCTTTCGTCGGGGGCCATCTATGCCGTGGTCAACGCGCCCCGGTCGCGGACTGTGCTGGCGCTGAGCATTGCACCCCAGTTCCTCTACCTCGCGGTCACCCCCGTCTTCATGATGATTTTCGGGGCCTCGGCAGCCTTTGCCACGGCAGTCGCCATCGCCATCGCCGTCTTCATGACCTACTGCCTCAGCACATGGCAGCGCATGGACACCGCGCGCAAATCCGAGGAAGCCGCGCGTCTGGACGCCGAACGCCGCCGGGTTGAGGCGGAACGGGTCATGGAGAGCCGGCAGGCGTTCCTCGCCGCCGTCGGGCATGACTTGCGCACCCCCATCAGTGCCATCCTGGCCGGCGCGGGCGTGCTTCAGGACGGCGCCACCGACAGGACTGCGCGCAATCAGGCCCAGTTGATCACCGATGCAGGGCTGATGATGAAGTCCCTGCTGGACGACCTGCTGGATCACGCCAAGATCGAGGCCGGGGGCATGACGGTCGAGGTCAATGACTTCAACCTGCGCTCGCTGATCGCCCAGACGGCGCGTCTGTGGCAGGGGCCGATCACGTCCAAGGGGCTGAGACTGCGGATCGAGGGCGCCGCCCAGGTGCCGTCGCATGTGCGCGGCGACGCCATGCGTCTGCGGCAGGTTCTGAACAACCTGATCTCGAATGCGGTGAAGTTCACCGACAGCGGCAGCATCACCCTGAAGCTTTCGGTGTGGGACGAGGAGCCGTCCGGCCACGCCGTGCTGATCGAGGTGCGCGATACCGGGCCCGGCATGACCCCGGCCCAGATCACCCGCCTGTTCCAGCCCTTCGACCAGACGACCGAGGGCGTCAGCGCCCGCCATGGCGGCACCGGGCTGGGGCTGGCGATCAGTCGCCATCTGACCGAACTGATGGGCGGTCGCCTGACCGCGCGGAGTCAGCCGGGCGCGGGCTCCAGCTTTACCGTGGCTGTCAGCTTCCCGCGCGCCCTGTCCGACAGTCAGGACCTGCCGACGCTGGACCGCGCCGGCCGCGAAGTGGTGGCGCGTGCCCTTGGTGGCCTGCCCGCCCCGGCACCGGCGGCACCGAAACCGCGCGAGGAAGCACGGGTCGAGCCTTCATCAGTTCATGCCGAGCGTGTCGAAGCCGACGCCGTGCCCGACATCGATGCGGTCGAGACCGTCGACGCCGCCGGTGTTGATGCCGAGGAAGACGACGCCCCCATGCGGGTGCTGGTGGTCGACGATCACGATATCAACCGCCGCGCCATCCAGCTGATCCTGCAGCCGCTGGGCTGTGACGTGACGACGGCGGCCGACGGCATGGCGGCGCTGAAAGCCTGTGATGCCCAGAGCTTCGACCTGATCTTCATGGACGTGCGCATGCCCGAACTGGACGGCCGCGAGACCACCCGCCGCCTGCGCGCTTCGGACAATGCCAATGCCCAGGTGCCGGTCATCGCCGTCACGGCAGATACCAGCCCGGACGACATCACCGCCTGTGCCGACGCCGGCATGACCTATTTCGTGCCCAAGCCGATCACGCCCGCCACCCTGCTTGGCGCGGTCAATCACGTCATGAACGGCGAAACGATCCAGGGCTCGGCGTCGGACCGGGTGGAGGCTGTGGCTTAAAGCTGGCCCAGCAGGTGTTCGGCGGACGACACCTTGAACTCGCCGCCCTGCTCGATGTTGAGCTGCTCGACCACGCCATCCTTGACCAGCATGGAATAGCGCTGCGAGCGCTCGCCCATGCCAAAGCCCTTGGCATCCATGGTCAGGCCCACCGCGCGGGTGAACTCGCCATTGCCGTCGGCCAGCATGAGGATTTTGTCGGCGCCGTCCTGCGACTGTGCCCAGGCACCCATGACGAAGGCGTCATTGACCGAGACGCAGGCCACGGTATCGACGCCCTTGGCCTTCAGCGTTTCCAGGTTTTCGGCAAAGCCGGGCATGTGGCGGGCCGAACAGGTCGGGGTGAAGGCGCCGGGCACGGCAAACAGGGCCACGGTCTTGCCGTTGAAGATCTCAGAGACATTGACCGGCTTGGGCCCCTCGGAGGTGGCCTTCATCAGGGTCGCTTCGGGCAGGCGGTCACCGGTGTTGATCGTCATGGGAAAGTCTCCGCTGGAGGTTTGGGCCGGTCGGGCCGTTCCTGACCAGATAGACACGCCACGGGTCCGGGCCAAGGGCCGATCCGGCAAGATGCGCGAAACTGTGCCCTTGCGCGCGGCGGGGGCAGGCCCGATGATCGAACCATGGACGGCTTTTCCTCCCTCGCCGGTCGCCTGTTGATCGCCATGCCCGGCATTGATGACGACCGCTTTCGCCAGGCGGTGATCCTTGTGTGCGCCCACGGGCCCGACCACGCCATGGGGGTTCGGATCGACCAGCCGCTGATGGGAATCGACCTGTCGACCGTGCTGGAAAAGCTGGATCTGCCGCCCCCGACCGAGGGCTATGAAGCCCCGGTGCTGGCCGGCGGACCGGTCGAGCGCGAACGCGGCTTTGTCCTGCACACGGACGACTGGATTTCCGACGGCACCAGTCTGGCCTTCGGCGATGGTCTGGCGCTGACGGGCACGCGCGACGTGCTGATCGCCATGTCCGACCCGGTGACGGGCCCGCGCCGCTCGCGCCTGATGCTGGGCTATGCCGGCTGGGACGAGGGCCAGCTGGAGGCCGAACTGACCGAGAACATCTGGCTGACGGCCGAAGCCGACACCGACATGGTGTTCGACGACGACCACGAGACCAAATGGACGCGAGCCCTGGCCGGTCTGGGGGTCGATGCCGCCCGTCTGTCCGGTACCGGCGGCCGCGCCTGAGCCCTTCCCACCTTACGGAGCAACTCCATGAATCTGGCCCGCTTCCCTCGTGTGCGTCTGGCGCATCTGCCGACTCCGCTCGAGCCCCTGCCGCGCCTGTCCGAGGAACTGGGCATCGAGCTGTGGATCAAGCGCGACGACTGCACAGGGCTGGCCGGTGGCGGCAACAAGACCCGCAAGCTGGAGTTCCTGCTGGGCGATGCCTTCGAGCAGGAGGCGGACACGCTTGTGACCCAGGGGGCGGTGCAGTCCAACCATGTGCGCCAGACGGCGGCGGCGGCGGCGGCCCACGGCCTCGACTGCGAGATCATTCTGGAGGCGCGCACGGGGTCGACCGCGCACGACTATCTGGCCAACGGCAATGTGCTGCTGGACCGGCTGTTCGGCGCCGGGCTCAGGACCGTTGCGGCCGGCAGCGACATGGTCGCCGAACTCGAGACGACGGCGGCCGACGTGCGAGTGCGGGGTGGCAAACCGTACGTCATCCCCGGCGGGGGGTCGAACCCGGTGGGGGCGCTGGGCTATGTCGACTGCGCCCGCGAAATCGTGGTCCAGGCGGATGAGCTGGATCTCCGGATCGACCGGATCGTCACCGCGACCGGCAGTGCGGGCACTCACGCTGGTCTGGTCGCCGGGCTGGCGGTCATGGGGGCCGACGTCCCGGTGCTGGGCATTGGCGTGCGCGCGCCGAAGGAACGGCAGGAAGCCAATGTCTTCAAACTGGCCGAAGAGACCGCCGCCCTGCTGGGCCATGCGGAGCGCGTGTCCCGGGATCAGGTGGTGGCCGACTGCGACTATGTTGGCGAGGGCTATGGTCTGGTAGATCAGGGCGTGATCGACGCCCTGAAGCTGGCCGCCCGCACCGACGGCATCGTGCTGGACCCGGTCTATAGCGCCAAGGCGATGAAGGGGCTGATCGCGCTGTCCCGGGCCGGCCGGTTCAAGGGCGAGACGCTGGTCTTCCTGCACACCGGCGGTGCGCAAGGGCTGTTCGGCTACGAGAGCGTAGTGGGCGCGGGGCTGTAGGGCGGGTTACGCCGGTCGCCGCAGGATCTTTTCCATCGCCTTGCCCCTCGCCAGCTCGTCGATGAGTTTGTCGAGGTAGCGGATCTCGCGCATGAGGGGCTCGGCGACCTCTTCCACGCGGATGCCGCAGATGACGCCGGTGATCGCCTCGCGGGCCGGGTTCATCGCAGGGGCATCGGCGAAGAAGGTCTCGAAGTCCGTCTTCGCCGCGATCTGCGCCTCAAGTCCCGCGTGGTCATAGCCGGTCAGCCAGCCGATGATCCGGTCGACCTCGGCCTTGCTGCGCCCCTTCTTCTCCGCCTTGGCGACGTAGTGCGGATAAACGCTGGCGAAGCTGGTTCGGTAGATGCGGTGGCCGGTCATGGGGGATCAGCCCACGCCCCCGGCGATCTGCATCATGACCAGACCGGTGAACCAGGCCGCGGCGGTGCCGATGATATAGCCGACCACGGCCAGCAGGACGCCGACCGGGGCCAGCGACGGGTGGAAGGCAGCGGCGGCGACGGGGGCCGAGGCTGCGCCGCCGATATTGGCCATGGAGCCGACACCGAGGAAGAAGCTGGGCGAGCGGATCAGGAAGGCCATGGCGAACATCAGGGCCACGTGGATCAGCATCCAGACCCCGCCGATCAGGAAATAGACCGGGCTGTCGAGGATGGCGCCGATGTTCATGTTCAGGCCGACGGTGGCGACCAGCACATAAACGAAGACCGAGCCGACCTTGGACGCGCCCGGCCCCTGCAGCTTGCGCGCCGGGGTAAAGGACAGCAGCACGCCGATGACGGTGGCGATCAGCACCAGCCAGAAGAAGCTGGAATCCAGCGACAGCCGTTGGGCGAGGGGCCAGGTCTCGCCGAACCAGCCGGCCAGCGGATCGGCGACGGCGTGCGACAGGCCGACCGCTCCGAACCCGACCGCGAGGATGAAGATCAGATCCTTGAGCAGGGGGATGCGAGCGTGTTCGGCCTCATAGGCCTCGGCCTTGTGGCGCACCCGGTCGACGGCGGTGGTGTCGGCCCGGAACAGCTTGTCGAACATGCGCTGGTTGGCCGCGATGAACAGGACGACCGCCATCCAGATGTTGGCGACGATCACATCGACCGCGATCCAGATCGAGAAGGTGTCGGGCCCGGCGCCGTAGATCTCATAGAGCGCAGTCTGGTTGGCCGAGCCACCGATCCAGCTGCCGGCGACGGTGGCCATGCCGCGCCAGATGGCTTCGGGCCCCGCGCCCATCAGCTCGGGCGCGACCCAGCTTGTCAGCAGCAGGGCGACCGGGCCGCCGATCATCACCCCCACGGTGCCGGTCAGGAACATGATCAGCGCCTTGGGCCCCAGGCCGAACACGGCGGGCAGGTCGGCCGAGACCGTCAGCAGCACCAGCGCCGCCGGCAGCAGATAGCGTGAGGCGATATAGTAGAGCTGCGACTCCTCGGGATCGACGACGCCGAAGGTCGTCAGCAGCGACGGCAGGAAGTAGCAGAGCAGCAGGGCCGGAATGACGGTGAAGAAGCGCTGCACCCAGACGCTCTGGCGACTGGAGGCCCAGAAGACTGCGCCGAGGATGACGGCCAGCAGCCCCAGCACCACGGCGTCATTGGTGATCAGCGCAGTGCTGGCGGCGTCTTCGATCGGCATGGTCATCTCCCTCGTCCCCGGGGCATAAGGGCGAGGTCGTAGCGATTTGGCAAGCGGCGAGCGGGAGACGCGGATGAAGGTGCTGGGGGTTCTGGGCGGTATGGGCCCGGCGGCGACGGTCGCCTTTCTGGCGCGGCTGCAGGCCCTGACGCCCGCCACCTGTGACGAGGATCATATCCGCGTGCTGATGGACATGAACCCGCAGGTGCCCAACCGTCACCGCGATGAGCCGGGGGCGAAGCGGGTGCTGGGCGAGATGGCCGCACGGCTGCGCGACATGGGGGCCGAGGTGCTGGCCATGCCGTGCAACACCGCCCACGCCCACGCTGACGCCATCCGGGCCAGTGGCCTGCCCTTCATTGACATGGTGGCCGAGACCGCAGCAGAGGCGGCGCGCGGCGGTGCCAGACGGATCGGCGTGTTGGCTACGCCGGGCGGAGACGCCCTCTATGCCACGGCGCTGGAGGCGCTCGGGGTCGAGCCGGTCCGGCTGAACATAGCCGGGCGGCGTACGTTTCTGGAGGCGGTGTTTCAGGTCAAGTCGGGCGATGTCGGCGCGGGGCCGCAAGGCCTGATGCGCGGCCTGGCGGCAGGGCTGGTCGAGGCGGGCGCAGAGGTCGTGATCGGCGGATGCACCGAGGTGCCCCTGCTGATCGGGGTCGGCGACGTGGCTGTGCCGCTGGTCGACTCGGCCGAGGTGCTGGCGGCGGCCTGCGTCCGGATATGTCTGGCAGACATTGCCACCGCGAGCGACGCGCGGCAGGGGTAGGCGGATGAGCCCGACCCCCCTGATCATCGATTGCGACCCCGGCGTGGACGATGCCGTGGCGCTGCTGACCGCCTTTGGAACGCCCGCGCTGGAGCTGCTGGCCATCACCACGGTCGGCGGCAATGTGCCGGTCGACAAGACCGCGCGGAACGCCAGCATCCTGCGCCAGATCGCCGGGCGCGGGGATGTGCCGGTCTTCATGGGGGCCGAACGGCCGCTCCGGCGCGAGCCCATGGGGGCCGGAGAGTTTCACGGGGCCGAGGGGCTGGGCGACATGGTCCCGTTCGAGCCCGAAGCCGGCTGTGCACCGGGCACGGCGGTCGAGGCGATCATGGAGATCGTCATGGCGCGACCCGGGAAGACCGTATCGCTGGCGGTTCTGGGCCCGCTGACGAATCTGGCGCTGGCGCTTCAGGCCGAACCGAGTCTGGCGGAGCGCCTGGGGCCGGTGGCGGTCATGGGCGGTGCGCGGGCCGAGGGTGGCAACATCACGGCCTCGGCCGAGTTCAACATCTGGGCCGACCCCGAGGCGGCGGCCGAGGTGCTGGCCAGCGCCTGCGATGTTATTCTGTTCGGGCTGGACGTGACGCATCAGGTGCGGGCGACCGAGGCGCGGATTGCGGCGCTCGAGGCGCTCGGCACCGACCCGGCCGGGGCGGCGGCCTCCATGATGCGGTTCTCGCAGCGGATCGAGCGCGAGATCGTCGGCTGGGAGGCCCCCCCGGTCCATGACCTGTGCCCCGTGGCCTGGATGATCCGCTCGGATCTGTTCACCCTCCGGCCGTGCCATATTGCGGTCGAGACGGTGAGCGACCTGACCCGGGGCCATACGGCGGTCGAGTTCCGGGAGGACGTGGCGGGCCCGCTGCGGCACCGGTGGGCGACCGGTGTGGATGTCGACGGGGTGTTCGAACTGCTGACGGAGGCGGTGCGATGAGGATCACGGTGGTCGGGTCGATCAATGTCGACATGGTGGCGACGGCGCCCTCCCTGCCGCGTGCGGGAGAGACGGTGACGGGGGCTGTGCTGGCGCGGCATCCGGGCGGCAAGGGGGCCAATCAGGCGCTGGCCGCGCGGCGGCTGGGGGCCGAGGTCGCCCTGATCGGGGCGGTCGGCGAAGGGCCGCTGTCGGACGAGGCGTTGGTGCTCCTGGAAGAGGCAGGCGTGGACCTGAAGGGCGTCGGCAGCGCCGAGGGCACGCCGACCGGCGTGGCCCTGATCGCGGTGGACCCCAGTGGCGAGAACCAGATCGTGGTCGCCTCGGGCGCCAATGGTCAGGCGCGGCCCGAACATCTGCCGGCCCGGATCGAGGACCCGCTGATCGTGCAACTGGAACTGCCGGTCGAGACCGTCGAGGCGGCGGTGGGGCGGGCCACGGGGTTCGTCTGCGCCAATCTGGCCCCGGCGCGGCCGGTGTCGGAGGGCCTGCTGCGGCGCTGTGACCTGATCGTCGTCAATGAGACCGAGGCGGCCTTTTACGGTGACGCCCTGCATTCGGGCGGCGGGCAGGTGGTGATCACCCGGGGGGCCAAGGGGGCCAGTCTCTACAAGCGCGGGGCGGTGGTGGCCGAGGTGGGGGCGCCGCTGGTCGAGGCTGTGGATGCGACGGGGGCCGGTGACGCCTTTGTCGGGGCGATCACGGTGGCGTTTCTGGAAGGCCAGCCGGTCGACGCGGCCCTGAGATTTGCCTGTGCGGCCGGGGCCCTCGCGGCCACCGTGGCCGGGGCCCAGCCCTCACTTCCGACGCGGGAGCAGGTTGAGGCCCTGCTAAACTCGGGCATGGCCGGGTGAACGGTCGGGCGGCTGGGGGGTTGAGTCATCTGAACCCAACCAAGGAGCCCCCCAATGTCCGATGCCGCCCAGAAGGCCCAAGCCGAAAAGGCCATGAAGCTGAAGGCCGAATCCGCCCCGCCCGCCCATCCGGATCCGGGCCAGACTGCCGACGAAGGCATGCAGCCGACCCATGAGCGTGACATCGCCCCCTCAGGTGCGCTCGACGCGGAAGGCCACCGCCCGGTGCTGGAACGCTCGCGCAAGGTGCGCTGAGCCACCCATCACCCCCTCTCTCCCTCATTCAGGAAACTCCATGCAAATTCAGATCAATACGACCAGTGACATCGATGGCAGCGCCGCCCTGATCAGCCATGCCGAGGATCAGGTGCGCCAGCGTCTGTCGCGCTATCAATCCCGCCTGACCCGCATCGAGATGCACCTCGGCGACGAGAACGGCGCGCGCGACACGGCAGGGGACAAGCGATGCGTTCTCGAGGCCCGCCCCACCGGACTGGCGCCGGTCACCGTGACCGATCACGGCGATACGCTGGAATCGGCCATGGGCGGCGCCCTGAAGAAGATGGGCTCGCACCTCGACAGCGTGTTCGGCAAGCTGGACGCCCGCTGAGACGGCCCGCTTCCCGCGCTCAAACTTGGAACAACGTCCCGAGCGTTCTAGAGACGAGGCATGACACAGGATGATTTGAGCCCGGGCCTTTCCAGCGCGCGTGCGTCACTGGTCGGCGGACGCCCGCAAGAGGCCCTCGCCACTGTGCGTGTCCTTCTGGATCGGGGCACGGAGAGCCCCGCCCTTCACGGATTGCACGCCCAGGCCCTGCTGAAAACGGGTGACGAGAGCGGTGCCGAGGCTGCGGCCGACCGAGCCCTGTCGCTGGATGTGCGCGAGGCCCGGGCCCTGTGCGTCAAGGGGGATATCCTGAGCCGGCGCGGGGAGTTGCGGGACGCCAATGCCTATTACGGCGGGCTGATGCGGGTTCTGGAAGGCGCGCCGACGCTTGACGCCGATCTGAATGAGGGTCTGGCGCGGGCGCGGGAACTGCGCCAGCGGGTGACCGGTGACATGATGCAGACCCTGCAGGGGGAGTTGCAGGGCGCCGGTTTCAACGAGGAACGGTCGCACCCGCGGTTCCGGCATGCACTGGATCTGGCCCTTGGCCGCAGGGCCCTCTACATGCCCCAGCCCAAGGCCTTCTATTATCCGGAGTTGCCGGCGTCGCAGTTCTATCCGCGCGCGGACTTCCCCTGGCTGGACGGGGTCGAGGCGGCGACCGACGCCATGCTGGGCGAGCTGAACGGTGTGCTGGGACAAGAGAATGAGTCCTTCTCGCCCTATGTCCAGACCATGCCGAACATGCCCAAGCGGCCCGGCGACCTGTTGATCGACAGCATGGACTGGAGCGCCTGCTTCCTGTGGCGCGACGGGCGGGAGACCGCCTATGCCGCCCGCTGTCCGCAGACGATGGCGGCATTGGCCGATGCGCCGCTCTGCCGGATCCGGGGCCGGTCGCCGCAGGTCATGTTCTCGCAGCTGAAGGCGGGCGCGCGGATCCCTGCGCACCATGGCTATGTGAACACGCGGCTGGTCTGCCATGTGCCTCTGATCGTGCCGGAGGGCTGCCGGTTCCGGGTCGGCAATGAGACCCGCCACTGGCAACGCGGCGAGGCTTGGGTGTTCGATGACACGATCGAGCATGAGGCGATGAACGACAGCGCCTCGGACCGGGTCATCCTGATCTTCGACATCTGGCACCCGGCCCTGTCCGAGGAGGAACGCCATCTGGTCGGCACCCTGCTGGAGGCCATGGACGCCTATTCGCCCAATCCCGCGACCTGGGAGTAGGGGTCAGAGGGTCACCACCAGTCGCGCGACCGAGCCTTCGGCAAGGCGGTCGAAGCCCTCGTTGATCCGGTCCAGCGGCAGGCTGCCGCTCATCAGACGGTCGACCGGCAGGCGGCCCTCGCGGAACAGGGCGACGTAGCGGGGCAGGTCGCGCGAGGGCACGCAGGTGCCGATATAGCTGCCCTTGAGCGTGCGCTCCTCGGCCACCAGTCCGACGATATTGACCGGCAGCACAGCATCCGGAGGGGGGAGGCCGGCGGTGACGGTGGTACCGCCGCGGCGGGTCATCTTCCAGGCGGCCTCGAGCGCGCGGGCGGAGCCGGCCATCTCGACCACGACTTCGGCCCCGCCGCCGGTCAGGGCGCGGACCTGGTCGATGGCGTCGGCATCGGCGGCACGGACGGTGTGCACCGGCCCGAGGGTCCGGGCCAGCGCCAGCTTGTCCTCGCTGAGGTCGACCGCCACGACAGGCGAGGCGCCACAGGCCAGCGCGCCCAGCACCGAGGCCAGACCCACACCGCCCAGACCCACGACGGCCACCGATTGGCCGGGCCGGACCCCTGCCGTATTCACCACCGCGCCGACGCCCGTCAGCACCGCACAGCCGAACAGGGCGGCCTGATCGAACGGTAGGGCCGGGTCGATGCGGATCAGCGACCGGCGCGAGACCACGGCCCGCTCGGCAAAGGCGGAGCAGCCCAGATGGTGGTGCAGGACCTCATCGCCGGCATGAAGCCTTTGGCCACCGGTCAGCAGTTCGCCCCGGCCATTGGCGGCCGCGCCCGGTTCGCACAGGGCGGGGCGGCCCTCGGCACAGGGTGAGCAATGGCCGCACGACGGCATGAAGACCATCGCCACATGGTCGCCGACCGACAGGTCCTCGACACCTTCGCCAAGGGCCTCGACCTCTCCGGCCGCCTCATGGCCCAGCGCCATCGGCAGGGGGCGGGGCCGGTCGCCATTGATGACGCTGAGGTCGGAGTGGCAGAGGCCCGCGGCACGGATGCGGACCTGAACCTCGCCGGGGCCGGGCGGATCGAGCGTCACGGTCTCGATCGAGAGCGGGCGGCTGTCGGCATAGGGGCGGCTGGCCCCTATGCTGCGGAGAATGGCGGCGCGGGTTTTCATGATCGCATGCGAGACGCCTTGACGCGGCGTCCGTCAAGCCCGGGTCGGCGACCGGGGTGGAGTGGAGACTCCGAAAACAGACTCCACTTTCTCCAACTGCAACACCTCCTGTGACGGCTTCTGTTCAGTCGATCCTGGCATGGGTGTCCGTCAGAAGCGGTCGGAGCCGACCCCCTTACGCAAGGCTGGAGCAATCCCGCGTTATCGCCTACGACTTGAAAAAAAGCGGGAGGTTACGGGTGACAGGCACGATCGAACGGACACGGCGCGAGGACTACAAGCGGTTCCAGGCCATCTCCACGCGGTGGATGGACAATGACGTCTACGGCCATGTGAACAATGTCGTCTATTATTCGTGGTTCGACACGGCGGTGAACCGGCTGCTGGTCGTCAATGGCCTGCTGGACATCCATGAGGGGTCGGTCGTCGGCCTGGTGGCCGAAACGGGCTGTCGCTATTTCTCGCCCACCGCCTTTCCGGACGAAATTCAGGCGGGCGTCCGCGTCGCCCATGTCGGGACCAGTTCGGTGCGCTACGAGATCGGCCTGTTCCGCAACAAGGAGGAGGAGGCCGCCGCCGTCGGCCACTTTGTCCACGTCTATGTCGACCGCGAAACCAAGCGCCCGGTGCCGGTCGACGACAAGATGCGCGGATTCCTGGAGAGCCTTCGCCCCTGAGCCATCATGCCCTGACGGGTGACAAGCCGGTCGCGCCGGGCTATGCGGCGCGCCTCACATTTCCCTTGAGACTGCCGAGACGACGACCATGGCCGGCCATTCCAAATTCAAGAACATCATGCACCGCAAGGGCCGCGCCGATGCGCAGCGGTCCAAGCTGTTCTCCAAGCTGTCCCGCGACATCACCGTGGCGGCCAAGTCGGGCCTGCCGGACCCGGCCATGAACCCGCGTCTGCGCCTGGCGGTCAACAACGCCAAGGCCGAGAGCCTGCCCAAGGACGTGATCCAGCGGGCGATCAACAAGGCCTCGTCCGGCGACGTCGATACGATGGAAGAGGTCCGCTACGAAGGCCGCGGCCCCGGCGGCGTCGGCATCATCGTCGAGGCCCTGACGGACAACCGCAACCGCGCGGCCTCGAACATCGGCACGGCCTTCAAGAAGAACGGCGGTGCCCTGGGCGAAATGAACTCGGTCGCCTTCATGTGGGACCGGGTGGGCAAGATCACCTATCCGGCCGAGGCGGGCAGCGAGGACGCCATCATGGAAGCCGCGATCGAGGCCGGCGCCCAGGACGTCGAAAGCGATCTGGAAAAGCCCGACATCTATGAGGACGCTCCCGGCCACACCATCTGGACCGCCTTCGAGGACCTGAACGAGGTGGCCGAGGCCCTGTCGAAGATTCTTGGCGACCCGAAATCAACGGCTATCGTCTGGAAGCCCCAGTCGCTGGTGCCGGTCACCGGCGAGGCCGTTGGCACGCTGATGAAGCTGCTGGATGCGCTGGACGCCGAGGACGACGTCTCGAGCGTCTATTCGAACGAGGACATCTCGGACGAGGACGCGGCGCAGTACGCGGGCTGACCGGAACATCCGGGCGACCTCAAGGGTTGGTCAGGGCGAACCGCAACGCTTTGACCCGAGGGCCCCATGGATATCTGCCAGCTGATTCTGGATGACCACGCCGAACAACGCCGCCTGTTCGGCCTGATCGAGCAGATCGACCCGAACAACACCGACGCCCTTTCGGCGGTCTGGGGGCGGCTGGCCGCCTTCCTCGACGCCCACGCCGAGGCCGAGGAACGCCATTTCTATCCCGACCTGCTGAAGAAGGGCGAGGGCGCCAACGACGCTGACGACGGCACGGTCGAGGGCGAGACCGAGGACGCCATCACCGACCACAACAAGCTGCGCGATGCGGTCAAGGCCGTGGAGCGCCACACGGTTGGCAGTCCCGAATGGATTGATGCGGTGGGCGAGGCCAATGTGGTCAACTCGAAGCACATGGGCGAGGAGGAGCGCCAGGGCTTGACCGACTTCCGCCGGAATGTGTCTCTGAAGGACCGCCACGATCTGGGCGTGAAATATGCCGCCTTCCAGGCGCGGCACATCACCGGGGTCAAACCGGTCAACAAGGACGTCGAGGCCTATATCGACACGCACAGCTAAGGGGGCGCTATGCGCAGGGGGAGCAGGACAGGACGAGGCATCATCCGGCGGATCGGACATGCGGACGGCGGTGATCAGCTGGCTATTCGCGATCATCCTGCTCGTCGGCGCGGCGGCACTGATGACCTGGGCCATCCATGGCGGCATCCGTATGGCGTCGGTCATTGAGGCCGAGGTCAAAGAGGACCGGGCCCGATCCGAAGCGCCCGTCATTCTGGTCCAGCCGGACGCGCCCCCTCTTGTTGCGGTGGAGCGAACGGAGTGGAGCCTGACGCCTCCTCCCCCTTCCAGGACGAAGGGCGCCCCGCCTTCATGGCTTTTGCGACCCCAACCCCGCTATCCGGAAGAGGCCATCGGCGCCGGTATCCCCCGGGGCACGGTCGAACTGCGGTGCGTGTCGGGCCCGGACGGGCAGGTGCGGGACTGTGTAGTGACCGCCGAGACCCCCGAAGGATACGGGTTCGGGCGAGAAGCCTTACGGGCGACAGGGGACGCGCGGATGCGACCCGCCGAGGTCGATGGCGAATCCGGCGAGGCATCGGCGTCTTTCGGCGTCCATTTTCATCTGGAGGATTAGACCCCGTTGACCCTCTTGCTGTCCACCTATGGCCTGCCGCTGGTGAGTGCGCTGATCGCGGGCGCGCTGATCGGGCTGGAGCGGGAGTGGCGCGGTCGGGCGGCGGGCTTCCGGACCCATATTCTGGTCTGTCTGTCGTCGACCCTGCTGATGCTGGCCTCGACCTCGCAGGGGGCGTGGATGTTCTCGGTCCTGCCCGGGCAGGAGGTGATCGCCGACCCGACGCGGATGGCGCACGGCATCCTGACCGGGATCGGCTTTCTGTGCGCCGGGGTGATCTTCCGGGCGGGGTTTTCGATCCACGGGCTGACGACGGCGGCCTCGCTGTGGACGGTGTCGGCGCTGGGGATTCTGTTCGGGGCCGGCCTGTTCTGGCTGGGCTGGGCCGGTGCGCTGGCAACGCTGGCGGTGCTGGCCGCGCTCAAGCTGATCAGCCGGAGCGTGCCGGATCGCACCGTGGTCGATATCGAGGTGCGGTGGAAGGCGGGCGCGAGCGGGACGGCCCGGGAAGTCGAGAAAGCCCTCACCGAGGGCGATGCGGGGCTGAAGCGAACAGGACTGAGATTGACGGAGGAGGGCCAGGTCTGCCGTCAGAGCTGGCGGTTGACGGTCCGCTCGCGCGATCTGGCGGCGCTGGCGGAGCGCATCCAGTCGGTGCCGGGCGTGGCCGGTTTCGATCTGGCGCCGAGGGACGACTGAGGCACGCGCTGCATCGGTTCATTGCCCGCTAACCCTCTTTCGGGCACATAGAACGGATGGCGAACGAACCGACTCGCATTCTGGGGCTGGACCCGGGCCTGCGGCGCACCGGATGGGGCGTCGTGGTGGCCGAGGGGTCGCGTCTGCGCTGGATCGCGCATGGCGTGGTCAGCCCGCCCGAACGGGCCCCGTTCAGCGAACGCCTGCTGTTCCTGCTGGAGGCGGTGGGTCAGGTCTGCGCCGACCATGGCTGTGACGAGGCGGCCATCGAGGAAGTGTTCGTCAATATGAATCCGGCCTCGACGCTCAAGCTGGGTCATGCCCGGGCAGCGGTCATGCTGGCCCCGGCGCGCTGTGGGCTGAGCGTCGCCGAATATGCGCCCAACCTGATCAAGAAGGCGGTGGTCGGGGCCGGCCATGCCGACAAGAGCCAGATCGCCTTCATGGTCAAACGCCTGCTTCCGGCGGCGGGGGATGTGACGGCCGATGCCGCCGATGCCCTGGCGGTCGCCATCACCCACGCCCAGCTGCGGCGTGCGAAGATCCTCACCCGCGCAGCGGGGGAGGGGGACCACGTAGTGGTGGAGGGGGCGACCTCCAGCGCCGCCGTCCGCCCCCTCCACCGCCTGCGGCGGTCCCCCTCCCCCGCATCGCTCCGCTCGCTGGGGAGGATCGCATGATCGGGCGTCTTCGCGGCGTGCTGGCCGAGGTCGAGACCGACCACTGCCTGATCGACTGTATGGGCGTGGGCTATGGCGTGACCTGCGGGGCGCGGACACTGGGCCGCATGCCGGCGCCGGGGGATGAGGTGACCCTGCACATCGAGAGCAGCTGGTCGGCCGAGAACGGCCCGCGGCTGTACGGTTTTCTGGCCCGGGATGAGCGGGAGGCCTTTCGCACCCTGACCGGAATCCAGGGCGTGGGGCCCAAGGCGGCGCTGTCGGTGCTGGATGTGCTGCCGCCCGGGGAACTTGCGGCCGCCGTGGCCCGTGAGGACAAGGCCGCCGTGGCGCGCGCCAACGGCGTGGGGCAGAAGCTGGCGCTCAGGATCGTCACCGAACTGAAGGGCAAGCCGCTGGGGGCCGGGGGTCTGGCGATCGGTGCGGGCGCCGGACCCGTTGCCGCGACGCCGGCGGCCCCATCCCTGACCGGCGAGGCCGTGGCGGCCCTGCTGGGGCTGGGCGTGGTCGAGGTCAATGCCCGCCGCGCCGTGGACCAGGCCTTGATCCGACTGGGTGAGGACGTTGACCTGTCGGCCGTCATCCGCGCGGCGCTGCAGGAGCTGGGGCGATGAGCGTCATGGGACCGAAGATTCAGATGAAATCAGCGATGTTTATGATCGCCATTCTGACCGTTCCGTCGGCGTCCTGCGCGCAGGATCCTGCGCCTTTGTCTTCTGCCCAGACTGTTGGCAGCGGCCGTATGCTTGAAGGAACGGGAGTTCCGGCAGCCGAGTTGCTGCAGTCGAGGCGGATCGATGGAGACTGGCTCGAAACTGAAATTCTGATCGACGACTCGGCAGCTGCGCGCGCCTATCCCTCAGCGGTTGCAGTCTCCACGGTATTCAAGGTGGACTGCGAGCGTGATCGATACGGCTACGTCAGCCGCAGATTCTATGGCGCCGATGGTGTACTGCTGCACGAAGTTGACCTCCGTTCGGACGATGTCGTTCAACAAGGTCCCCAGTGGGAAATGATCGGTCAGGTTTGTGCGTTCGACGGACAGGCGTCTGCGGACGCGGCGGACTTCGATGGGGTTGCCGGGTTCCTCCGCCTTGCAGGAAACCGTCCTGAACGGACGAGATCGGGACCCCCGCCGACTGTGGTGCCTATTCGATGACCGACGAGCGGATCATCTCGGCCGATGCCACGCCCGGCGAAACCTATGACCGTGCGTTGCGACCGCAGACGCTGGACGAGTTCGTCGGGCAGCCGCAGGCCAAGGGCAATTTGAAGGTCTTTATCGACGCGGCCCGGGGGCGGGGCGAGTCGCTGGACCATGTGCTGCTGTTCGGACCACCGGGCTTGGGCAAGACGACGCTGGCGCAGATCGTGGCGCGGGAGCTGGGGGTGGGGTTCCGGGCGACCTCGGGGCCGATCCTGGCCAAGGCCGGGGATCTGGCGGCGATACTGACCAATCTGGAACCGCGCGATGTGCTGTTCATCGACGAGATCCACCGGCTGAATCCGGCGGTCGAGGAGATTCTCTATCCCGCCATGGAGGACCATGTGCTGGACCTGATCATCGGCGAGGGGCCGTCGGCGCGCTCGGTGCGGATCGATCTGGCGCCGTTTACGCTGGTGGGGGCGACGACGCGGGCGGGCCTGCTGGCGACGCCGCTGCGCGACCGGTTCGGCATTCCGCTGAGGCTGGAGTTCTACAGCCCCGAAGAACTGGTCAAGGTCATCCTGGGCGCGGCGCGCAAGATGGGCGCGGCGGTGGCCGAGGACGGCGCGCGCGAGATCGCCACCCGGTCGCGGGGCACGCCGCGCGTGGCCGGGCGGCTGCTGCGTCGGGTGCGCGACTTTGCCGATGCCGAGGGGGCCACATCCATCGACCGGCTGGTGGCGGCGCGGGCGCTGGCGCGGCTGGAGGTCGATGAGGCCGGGCTGGACAGTCTGGACCGGCGGTTCCTGAAGGCCCTGATCGAGAACTATGGCGGCGGGCCGGTGGGCATGGACACGCTGGCAGCGGCCATCGCCGAGGCCCGCGATGCGGTCGAGGATGTGATCGAGCCCTATCTGCTGCAGCAGGGCTTCATCCAGCGCACCCCGCGCGGACGCATGGCCTGTGCCCGGGCCTATAGCCATCTGGGGCTGGCCGAGCCACCGCGTCCGCCGGAACAGGGCGGGCTGTTCGGGGGGAAATAGGCGGACGCCCTTCATCCGCCCCTCTTCACCCGGGGAGCGAACGCCTGCATGCTGGCTGCAAGGAGGCGGCATGGCGCGGCGCATCAGTGTGAACAGGGTTCTTGCGGTGCTGGGCGGTGCGGTTGTGCTGCTGGGCGCGGTGGTCCTGTGGCGCGTGGTCGATACCGGTGGCTTTTCGCCCCGGCCGGTGGTCGAGCGGGTGCGGGGGCAGCTGGCGGACTATGATGCGTCGCTTGAACTGTTCGACATGACCGACGGGCGGACGCCCGGGGTGGTGTGCGGCTATGCCGGGACGCCCGGGGACCGGGCCAGCGCAGTGCGGTTCGTGGCCCGGCCCAACCGATTGTTGACCAGCGCCGATCCTCTGCCGGGAGAGTTCCGTGACCAGATCGAGGCGGAATGCCCCGGCTATTTCGCGACGGTCCCCCGTGCGGGGAGCGCGGGATGAGCGACCATCCGACCGCCGGGCGCTTTGACGGGCGCGCGCACATCCTGCCGGTGCGCATCTATTACGAGGACACCGACTTTACCGGTCTGGTCTACCACGGCGCCTATGTGCGGTTCTTCGAGCGGGGGCGGTCAGACTTCCTGAGGGCGGCGGGGATCGGCCATGCCGAGCTGCTGGACGGAGAGCGGCCGCTGGCCTTTGTCGTCTCGAAGATGACGCTGGAGTTCGTGCGGCCCGCCCGGATCGATGACGCCCTTCAGGTCATCACCACCTATGACACCATGAAGGGGCCGCGCATGCAGATCGCCCAGCGGATCGAGCGGGCGGGAGAGGTGCTGTGCCGGGCCGGGGTCGAGGCGGTCTGCATCCGCCCGGATGGCCGCCCGACCCGGCCGACGCCGGCCCTGATCGCTGCCGTTCTGCCCTGGCTTTCGCCCTTGCCGGTTGCAGGGGGATGACGCCGGGCGTCCGGCCCGCTAATCCGCCATCAAATGGTCACGCCTTGACGCTGCAAAGGGCGTGACGCTGTTCCCAGGATCGATCCATGACCGTGCCCGCCGAAGCCTCCCTGCTCAATCCCGTCGATCTGTTCATGCACGCCGACTGGGTGGTCAAGGCCGTGATGATCGGTCTGGCCGTCGCCTCGATCTGGTCGTGGGCGATCATCATCGACAAGATGTTCCGCTTTGCGGCGCTGAAGCGTCAGGCGGACCAGTTTGAGAAGGCCATTTCGTCCGGCAGGTCGCTGGAGGAGATCGCGCATCAGGCGGGGCCGAATCCGGATCCCATCCTGCCGCGCATGCTGGTCGCTGCCGTCACAGACTGGCGTGAGGCGCGGGCCCGCCAGACGATGACCGAGGCGCAGAGCCATCTGCTGATCTCGCGCATCGACCGCGCGCTGGACAGTCTGATTGCGCGCGAGAGCCAGCGGATCGAGACGGGCCTCGGCGTGCTGTCGGTGGTGGCGACCTCCAGCCCCTTCATCGGCCTGTTCGGCACGGTCTGGGGCATCATGAACGCCTTTGACGCCATCGCCTCGGCCGGCAACACGAATCTGACGACGGTGGCGCCGGCCATTGCCGAGGCCCTGTTCGCCACGGCCATCGGTCTGGCGGCGGCCATCCCCGCCTATATCGCCTACAACGCCTTTTCGATCGAGGCGGGCAAGTTTGCCGGCCGGCTGGAGAGCTTCGCCGACGACCTGCAGGCCGCCATCGCCCGGCGACTGGGCACCGGCCCGGCCACGCCGCCATCGTCGTCCACGCCCCGGGAGCTCTGAACCATGGCCATGGGAGGACCCGGCGGAGGCGGCCACGTGCGGGGCCGCAGACGCGCCCGCAAACGCCCGCTGAGCGAGATCAATGTCACGCCGCTGGTCGATGTGATGCTGGTCCTGCTGATCATCTTCATGATCTCGGCGCCGCTGCTGACGGTGGCGGTGCCCGTCGACCTGCCCGAGACCGAGGCCAGCGCGGTCGAGTCGACGCAGGAGCCCGTGACGGTCTCGATCAATTCGGCCGGGACGATTTTCGTGGGTGAACGCGAGGTGGCGTTCGACAGCCTGATCGGGGCGGTGCTGGACGACGGCGGGGCCGATGCCCGCGAGCGGCCGCTGTTCCTCAGGGCCGACGCCCAGGTGCCCTATCAGGCGGTCGCCCGGGTGATGGCGCGGCTGTCGACCAATGGCTTCGTCAAGCTGAACCTGATCACCGACACGGCCGGAAATACCGCCGCGGCCGAGCCGGTCGAGAGCGACCTCTGAGTCATGGCCAATGGCGCGCCTTCCTTCCTCGGATCGGTCCTGCTGCACGCAGGGGTGATCGGCCTGGCCCTGATCGCCTGGCCGAAGGAGGCGGATGCCCCGCGCGAGATGATGGCCACCGTGCCAGTGTCCATCGTGTCGGAAATGACGGTGCTGGCCGCCGCGCCCGACAATCCCGCCGATGAGCTGATCACCGAGGACGGGTCCAGTTCGCCGGAACTGCCGGCCGAGGTCCTGCCCGAGCCGGTTCCCGAGGCCCCGCCGACGCCCCGGCCCGATCCCGCCCCACGTCCGACGCCCCGGCCCCAGGCGGAGCAACCCCGAACACCGCCCCGCCAGCCGCCGTCACCGCCCCAGCGCCCGACGCCCCCGCGCGAGGAGCCGGGACTGAACCTCGGCGAACTGTCCGAGCGGCCGCAACGGGGCACGACGTCGGGCCGTCCCTCTACGGGCGACAGCGGGGCAGGACAGGCCCCGCGCGCCATGGGGCGGGCCGACCTGAATTCGGTTGGCACTCAAGTGACACCAAACTGGAACCCACCGTGCCACTTGCCCGGCATTGATGAGGTTTCCCTGAGGGTTCAGGTCCGCATGTCGGAAGACGGGCGCCTCATTGGCTCGCCGCGCGTCCTGAATCCTCGCAGCGATGCCACGGGTCGGGCCGCGTCTGACAGCATTCTTCGCGCCATTCGGATTCCGCCGCGCTACCGGATGCCCGTCGGCTATGAAGAGCAGGATTTCATCCTCACCTTCCCGCTGGAGCAGGCCTGTCGCAACCGCTGACCCGGCGGGTCGTTGACCTCATGGCGTTCAGCCTTCGTCAGGACGTCATGATCAAAGATGACAATCGCGTGCGCGGCGGCTGTCCGGTCTGAAAGTCGCCTCAATCGCGCACATGGTGGCGACAGGACATAGGGTGGCGCTAGGATCGCGCCGCCCGGTAATGAGTTCGGAGGAACGGATGGGTTTCAAGCGGCGGATGCAATCGGCAACGGGGGTCGGGGCTACGCTTGGCCTTGGACTGGCGCTGGCTATGGGCGCGCCCCAGGCTGCGCTGGCGCAGGAACCGGCTCCGCTTCAGGAAGTGATCGTCAGCGAGGGCGTGTTGCGCCCCCTGCCGATTGCCGTCGTTGGCTTCAGCGGTCAGTACGGCACGGAGATTTCCAGCGTCATCAGCGGCAATCTGCGCCGGTCAGGTTTCTTCGACCCGCTGAACCCCGCCAGCTTCATCGAGACCGGCCTGTCGCTGGCCAACCAGCCGACCTTCCCGCAATGGACCTCGATCGGGGCCGAAGTGGTGCTGTACGGATCGGTGACGCCGCGCCCGGATGGCCGGAACGACGTCGGCTTCCGCCTCTATGACACCTACCGGGAATGCCAGCTGGTCAGCTACCAGTTCACGGCCACGCCCGAGCAGTGGCGCCGCATCGCCCACAAGATTTCCGACGTCGTCTATCAGCGCATGACCGGCGAGAGCGGCTTCTTTGACACCCGCGTCATCTATGTCGCTGAGAGCGGCACCCAGTTGAACCGCCTCAGCCGCCTCGCGATCGTCGATCAGGACGGATACAATCCCGTCTTCCTGACCCAGGGCGACGAAGTGATCATGTCGCCGCGCTTTTCGACCTCGAACCCGGACGAGGTCACCTATGTGGCGCTGGGCCAGGATTACAGCCGCATCTATCTGAAGAATCTGTCGACCGGCAGAACCGAGTCGCTGGGCGAATTCGACGGTCAGGTGCTGGCGCCGCGCTATTCCAATGACGGGTCAAAGGTCGCCTTTTCGATCATTCGCGGCGGCAATACCGACGTCTATACGATGGACCTGCGCTCGCGCGAGCTGCGCCGCCTGACCAGCGATCCCGGCATCGACACCTCGCCCAGTTTTTCGCCTGACAACCGGCGGCTGGTGTTCACCTCCGACCGCTCGGGGTCAGCGCGCCTGTATGTGATGAATGCGGATGGGTCGGGTCAGCGGCCGATCTCGCGCGGCGGCGGATCGTATACGGCGCCGTCGTGGAGCCCGCGCGGCGATCTGATCGCCTTTACCAAACAGCAGGGCGGGCAGTTCCACATCGGCGTGATGGGCACCGATGGCACGGGCGAGCGCATCCTGTCGTCCAGCTATTTCGAGGAAGGTCCGTCATGGGCCCCGAACGGCCGTTACATCATGTTCGCTCGTCAGACGCGCGGCGGCGATACCCGGCTGTGGACGGTCGATCTGTCGGGGCGGGTGATCGCCCAGGCCGGCTATGACGGACGCGGATCCAGCCCCGCCTGGTCGCCCCTGCTGGACGCGCCGCCCGCCAACCTCGGCTATGGCCAGGCGCCCGACAGCTGTCCCAGCTGACCGGCGAAATAGCCTCACAGGAGAATCCCCGAACCCTTCGGATCAACTGTGCGTTATCGCTGCTATCTGAACGTTCTGCGTTCAGATAGCGCTTCACAATCGTCAAGCTTGCCAGGTGACCTGGCGGCAACGTCAAGGAGAGCCTCATGATCAAATCCCGTGTCCTTCGCCTGGCCCTTGTCGGCGTGGCCGTCAGCGCCATGGCCGCCTGCGCCCGTCCCGCCGAGGCCCCCGGCCCCATCACCGACAACGGCGGTACCCAGCCCGGCAACAACACCACCTATCCGGATCGTCCGGTCACCGGCGGTGAGATGGGCGCTGCGCGTCCCGGTTCGGCCGAGGAGTTCGCCAACACCATCGGCGACCGCGTCTATTTCGACCTCGACAGCTATTCGATCCGTCCCGAGGCCTATCCGCGTCTGAACCAGCAGGCCGCCTGGCTGCGCCAGTATCCGGCGGTCACCATCCGCATCGAAGGCAATGCCGATGAGCGCGGCACGGCCGAATACAACCTGGCCCTGGGTGCACGCCGCGCCGAGGCCGTGCGGGCCTATCTGGTCCAGCAGGGCGTGGCCGCCTCGCGCATCGACACCATCAGCTTCGGCAAGGAGCGTCCGATCGCGCAAGGCTCGAATGAGGAGTCGTGGGCCCGCAACCGCAACGCCCACACCGCCATCGTGTCCGGCGCCGTCCGCTGATGCGGGCTGCCTGACGGCAGGGTAAGCGAGGGGGCGTGTCCGGTGGGCATGCCCCCTTTCGCTGAGAGTTTTCGCCTGACGGGGTCAGGCTGTGTAAGGGTGGCGTGCCTTGTCGGGGCCGCAAATCCGTGGAACGAGACGCGTCATGTTCAAGTTTTTCTCTCGTCTGAAGATCGCCCGGTCAGCCCCGGGCAAATCGGCGGCTGGCCTTGCCGTGCTGGCCTTTGTCGGCGCGACCCTGCTGGCCAGCCCGACCGTCGCCCAGTCAACCGAGGGCGAGCCGATCATCTGGGATGCGCGCCGCCTGAGCACGCTGGAGCGCAACGTCCGCCGGATCGAGCGGGCCCTGTTCCAGCGCAATTCTTCGGGACAGCCCTTCATCATGGAGCCCGACCCCGAGGTCGTGGCCCTGCAGGGGCAGATGGGCAGCGTCGACACCCGTCTGGCCGACGTCGAGCGGACCCTGCAGCGCATGAATGGCGATATCGAGCGCCTGACCTTTGCGCTGGACGAGACCGAGCGTGAGAATACCCAACTGCGGCGTCAGCTGACCGATGCGGAGGCTCGCATTGCCGAGCTGGAGTCGGCCGCTCGCCTCGAAGCCGAGCTCAATGCACCGATCGAGCCAAATTCCCCGAGCGGCACGGCCGGCGGTGACCTGCGGGCTGCCGATCGTCTGATGGCCCAGGACAGCCGCCGGGGTGCGCGGGCCTATGAGGTCCTCTTGGTCACCTGGCCGGATGCGCCCGAGGCGCGGCTGGCGGCCGTGCGTCTGGCCGATCTCTATCTGGCCGATGATGCCGCGGCGGCCGTGCCCCTCTATGCGCAGGCGCTGAGCGGCTGGCCGACCGAGCCGTGGGCGGCCAAGGCTACGGTTGATCTGGCCCAGGCGCTGGTGGCAACCGACCGCAACACCCAGGCCTGTGCGGCCCTGACGGACTTCAATCGCCGCTATGCCGAGACGGCGCCGGCGGCGCTGAAGACCCGTGCCACCTCGGTCCGGACCGGGGCTGGCTGCCGCTGAGCGAGCCCCTGACCGGGTTGGCGGAGCGGGTGAAGGCGGCGCTGGCCGCGCGCCTTCTGGCGAATGACCCCGCACCGGTCGCGGTGGCCGTATCGGGCGGCGGGGATTCGGTTGCCCTGCTGCATCTGGCGCGTGAGTGGGCGGTTGCGCATGGCCGGTCGCTGGCCGTTCTGCATGTCGATCACGGCCTGAACCCCGACAGTCGCGCCTGGCAGGATCGGGTGCGGGACATGGCCGGGCGGCTTGGCGCGGCGTTTCACAGCGCGCGCTGGGAGGGGCCCTGTCCTGACACAGGCCTGCCCGCCGCCGCCCGCGCGGCCCGTCATGCGCGGCTGGCCGATATGGCCCTTACGGTCGGAGCGCGGGTCATCCTGACCGGTCACACCGCCGATGATGTCGCCGAGGGGCGCTGGATGCAGGCGGAGGGCTCGACGCTTGGCACGGTGCGCGACTGGAGCCCGTCACCGGCCTGGCCCGAGGGGCGCGGCCTGATGCTGCTGCGGCCGCTGCTGGCCGAGCGGCGGGCCGATCTGCGCGACTGGCTGACGGCGCAGCGGATCGACTGGATCGAGGATCCGGCCAACTCCGACCTGCGCTATGGCCGCAGCCGGGCCCGGCAGGCGCTGGAGGCGGGCGAGCAGGCCCCTGTTCCGCAACAGGACAGGTCGCTGAGGACAGCCGGCATTTCGGCGGACGAATGGGGTGTCATCCGCATGCCCCGCGACACCGAGCCGAGAGCGCTGGCCTTTGGACTGGTCGTTGCCGGGGGCGGCATGCGCCCCCCACGGGGCGACCGGCTGGCGCGTCTGGGCCAGCGGATTGCGGCGGGTGAGAATTTCACGGCGGGCCTTGCCGGGGCCCGACTGATCGCGGAGGCCGAGGGCCTGACTCTTGTGCGGGAGGCGGGCGAATATCGCCGCAGGGGTGAGCCGGTCATCGACCTGATCCCCGGCGTCGAGGCGGTCTGGGACGGGCGCTTCGCCCTGACGGTGGACGAGCCCGGCTGGCGCGTCGCGCCGCTTTCGGGCCGGGCGGCGCGACTGGATGGCCATGACCGTACCGTTCTGGCGGGTCTGCCAGCGGCGGTGCGACCGGGCCTGCCTGTGCTCATTCGGGACGATGAAACGGGACCGGTTCTTGCACAGTCGAGGGCCCGGGTGGAGGCCCTGGCCGCGTGTCGGCTGGCCCTTGGCCTGGGGCAGGTTGAGCATGAGGCGGATTTGAAGTGTCGCAGGGAATGGCGCACGGATGGACGAGCCCCTATTTTGTGACGATACACAGTCCGGGCGACCGGGCCGGGCGGCTCCAGACGGGGTTGCGCCATAGACTGAGGAACACATGAACCTTCGCAGATTCGCCGTCGTCGGCATGATCATCCTGGGGATGCTGGCCATCTATGCCGCCATGAGTCAGGGCGGTGGCGCCCTGTCCGGCAAGGAAGGCGAGGCGGGCAGCAATGCCCCGCCGGAGGAGATCACCTATTCGCAGCTGCTGACCGCGATCGAGCAGGACCGCATCAAGGCCGTGGAGGTCCAGGGCGAGGCCCTGACCGGGGTGTTCAGCGACGACACCCGGTTTGAATCCGTGACGCCTATGCCGAACGCCGATCTGATCGCTCAAATTCAGGCGACCGGCGCCGAGGTGCAGGTCAAGTCGATGCGCCAGCCGCTGTGGATGAGCATTCTGCTGGGACTGCTGCCGATCTTTGTGCTGGTCGGTCTGTTCCTGCTGATCACCCGCCAGATGCAGGGCGGGGCGCGCGGCGCCATGGGCTTTGGCAAGTCCAAGGCCAAGCTGTTGACCGAGCACAAGGGCCGCAAGACCTTTGCCGACGTCGCCGGTGTCGATGAGGCCAAGGACGAGCTGCAGGAGGTCGTCGACTTCCTGAAGGACCCGGGCAAGTTCCAGCGTCTGGGCGGCAAGATTCCCAAGGGCGCCCTGCTGGTCGGCCCTCCGGGTACCGGCAAGACCCTGTTGGCGCGCGCCGTGGCCGGTGAAGCGGGCGTGCCCTTCTTCTCCATCTCGGGCTCGGACTTCGTCGAGATGTTCGTCGGCGTCGGCGCCAGCCGCGTGCGCGACATGTTCGAACAGGCCAAGAAGAATGCGCCCTGCATCATCTTCATCGACGAGATCGATGCCGTGGGCCGTCACCGGGGTGCAGGGCTCGGCGGCGGCAATGACGAGCGCGAGCAGACGCTGAACCAGCTGCTGGTCGAGATGGACGGCTTTGAATCGAACGAAGGCATCATCCTGATCGCGGCGACCAACCGTCCCGACGTGCTGGACCCGGCCCTGCTGCGTCCGGGCCGTTTCGACCGCCAGGTGGTGGTGCCCAACCCCGACGTGTCGGGCCGCGAGAAGATCCTGCGCGTCCATATGAAGGATGTGCCGCTGGCCGCCGACGTCAACGTCAAGACGCTGGCGCGCGGCACGCCCGGCTTCTCGGGCGCCGACCTGGCCAATCTGGTCAATGAGGCGGCCCTGCTGGCGGCCCGCAAGGACCGCAAGATGGTCACCCATCGCGACTTCGAGGACGCCAAGGACAAGGTCATGATGGGCGCCGAGCGCAAGTCCATGGCCATGAACGAGGAAGAGAAGCGCCTGACCGCCTATCACGAGGCCGGTCACGCCATCGTCGCGATCAACGTCAAGATGGCCGACCCGGTGCACAAGGCCACCATCGTGCCGCGCGGCCGGGCGCTGGGCATGGTGATGCAGCTGCCGGAAGGCGACCGCTATTCGATGAAGCACCAGCAGATGATCGACCGCATCGCCATCATGGCCGGCGGCCGGGTGGCCGAGGAGCTGATCTTCGGCAAGGAGAACATCACCTCGGGCGCCAGTTCCGATATCGAACAGGCGACCAAGCTGGCCCGCGCCATGGTCACCCGCTGGGGCTTTTCGGAAAAGCTGGGCACGGTGGCCTATGGCGAAAACCAGGAAGAGGTGTTCCTCGGCCATTCGGTGGCGCGCAGCCAGAATGTCTCGGAAGAGACGGCCCGCATCATCGATGAAGAGGTCAAGCGGATCGTCACCGAGGGCTGGAATGCCGCCCGCAAGATCCTGAAGGCCAAGGCCAAGGACCACGAAACCCTGTCGCAGGCGCTCCTGGAGTTCGAGACCCTGTCGGGCGACGAAATCCTGGCCCTGCTGAAGGAAGGCAAGCGCCCGGATCGCGACGGCGAGAACGATCCGACGCCGGGGCCGTCGGTCTCGGTGCCGGTGACGCCGGTCACCGAGGTGCCGGTGCCCGAGGCCACGCCCAAGCCCGAACAGCCGACGACGGTCCACTAGGGCCGTGCAGACCCGCCGGATCGCCACCGACGGCCTGACGCAGTCCGTGATCGAGGCGGGCGAGGGGCCGCTGGTGTTGCTGATCCACGGCTTTCCCGAGCTGGGGATCAGCTGGCGGGCGCAAGTTGAGGCGCTGGCGGAGGCCGGCTGGCATGCCGTGGCGCCCGACATGCGGGGCTATGGCGGGACGGACAAGCCCGAAGGGGTGGACCAGCACACCCTTCTGCATCTGGTCGGCGACATGGTCGATCTGGTGCGGGCGCTGGGTCATGAGACCTGTGTCGTGGTCGGTCATGACTGGGGCGCGCCGGTCGCCTGGCATTGCGCCCTGATGCGGCCTGACATGTTCCGGGCGGTGGCGGGGCTGAGCGTGCCGTTCCAGCCGCGCCGGCCCGGCGGGCCGCCGATCCCGGCCATGAAAGCGATCACCAAACGGGCGGGGCTGGGCGATCTTTATATCGTCCGCTTTCAGGACCCGGATGCCCATGCGCCGCTGGAGGCCGATCCCGGGACGGCGCTTCGCAAGATGTTCTGGGCCTATGACGGGGCGACCGCGTCCGGGGACCGACACACCGGGTTCCTGCAGCCCGGCGTGAGCATGATCGACAGCATTGCGGACCATGCCGTCCTGCCGCCGTGGATGTCGGCGGAGCATTTCGCGGAGTATGTCGCGGCCTTTGCTGCGGGCGGATTTGCGGGGCCGCTGAACTGGTATCGGGCGCTGGACCTGAACTGGTCGCTGACGGCCTGGCTGCAGGACCGCCGCATCAGCGTGCCGTCGCTGTTCATTGTCGGCGAGAACGACCCTGTGCGCCATTACGCCGGACCGGCCGAGGCGGGTCTGAAGGACTGGCTGACCGACCTGCGTGGCCAGCACGAGATTGCGGGCGCCGGCCACTGGATCCAGCAGGAGCGGCCCGAGGCCGTGAACCGCCTGCTGCTGGACTTCTTGGCTAAGCTCTAGGCCGCGGCCTCGGCGGTGATTTCCAGACTGCGCAGCCGCGCATCCAGATCGTGGATCATGCCGGTGACCATGATCTCATCGACATGCGTCAGGGCCCGGAAGTCCTTGAGGGATTTCCGCACCGTCTCGCCGTCGCCGATGGCGGCATAGGTCAGGCGGCTGTCGACCGCGGCGCGTTCCTGCGCGGTCAGGACGGTGGCGATGTCGTCGACCGGGGGTTTGAGGCGGCCGGGCGTGCCCCGCACCACATTGGCAAAGGCCATCTGCATTGAGGTCGCCAGCCGCTGCGCCTCGGCCGTGGTGTCGGCGGCAAAGACATTGATGACGGCCATGGCGTGGGGTTGCTCCAGTGCCTTCGACGGGCGGAATCCCTCGCGGTAAATCTTGAGCGCCGGCAGCAGCAGTTCCGGGGCGAAATGGCTGGCGAAGACGAAGGGCAGGCCCAGCTGGGCGGCCAGTTCCGCACTGAACAGGCTGGAACCCAGCAGCCACAGGGGGACGTTCGAGCCCTGACCCGGCCAGGCCGCGACCCGCTGGCCCTCCACCGCCGGGGCCAGATAGGCCTGCAGCTCCAGCACATCCTGCGGAAACCGGTCTGCCCCGTCGAAATAGCGGCGCAGCGCCCGCGCGGTTGGACCGTCCGTGCCCGGAGCACGTCCAAGGCCGAGATCGATCCGGCCGGGATAGAGGGCATCCAGCGTGCCGAAGGCCTCGGCCACCATCAAGGGCGCATGGTTGGGCAGCATGATGCCGCCGGCGCCGACGCGGATGGTGCTTGTCTGGCTGGCGACATGGCCGATGGCCACGGCGGTCGCGGCCGAGGCAATGCCCGGCATATTGTGATGCTCGGCCAGCCAGAAGCGGGTGTAGCCCAGCCGCTCGGCGGTCCGGGCCAGACGGGCGGATTCGGTAAGGGCGCGGGCGGCGTCACCCCCTTCGACGACGGGTGACAGATCGAGAACGGACAGGGCTGACATGCCCTTCAGATCGTCATCCCGGGGCGGCGTTCAAGGTGCGACGCCGCTTGCGGGTCAGACCGGATGCGTCGGACCGGGCTTGTCCGAAGTCTCCGAGATCGACGGTGTGTCTGGCAGGGGGATGAATTCGTGGTCGTCATCTTTCGGCAGGACCATGCGTCCGGCCTTCCAGTCGGCCTTGGCCTGATCCAGACGGGCCTGGCTTGAGGCCACGAAATTCCACCAGATCAGCCGCTGACCCACCGGCTCGCCGCCCATGACCATGACGGTCGAGGGACGGATGGCCTTGATAGTCGGCTCGGCGGTGGGCTCGAGCACCACCAGCTGTCCCTCGCCGAAGGTGCGGTCGCCGACGTCGATCTCGCCCCGGACGATATAGAGGGCCCGCTCGCTCATGCCGCCCGCGCCCTTGCCGAGCGGCGGCGCCGTGCGGACGCCCTCGGCCAGCTCCCAGTGCACATAGAAGAGCGGCGACGACACCGGCACGGCGGCCCGGGCGCCATAGGCCTCGCCCGCGACCAGACGGGCATAGAGGCCGGCATTGTCATAGGTGGGCTGGTCGTCCTCGCCGTGGTGATGGAAGGCCGGGGCGGTCTCTTCCAGTTCGTCGGGAAGGGCGATCCAGGCCTGCATGCCGTGCATGGGGCCGCCGGTCGAGCGCTTCAGCGGATCGGTGCGCTCGGAATGGACGATGCCCTTTCCGGCCGTCATCCAGTTGACCTCGCCCGGGCGGATCGGCTGGCTGTAGCCCAGATTGTCGCGGTGATGGATCTCGCCCTCGAACAGATAAGTCAGGGTCGACAGGCCGATATGGGGGTGGGGCCGCACATTGACGCCCTCGGCGCCCGGCGCGAACTCGGCCGGGCCCATATGGTCCAGAAAGATGAAGGGGCCGACCATGCGGCGCGCATGGAAGGGCAGGATGCGCCCGACCTCGAACCCGCCGAGGTCCTTCTTGCGGGCCTCAATCACCATCTCGATCATCAGTCGTCCCCATGATCCAATTGCAGGCGGGCGATCCGGGCCGGAGCCGGGTCAGGCGCGACAAGGGCGCCGTCGGGTCCGAAATCGCTCCACTGCGAGCGTGAAACGAACACCAGTTCGCCGTTTAGCACCAGTCCCGTGGTCGGCTCATCCAGCTCTGGTAGATTGGCGGCCAGCACGGTGACTGTGTCGATGGCCCGTCCGTCTGCGCTCAGCGTCAGGCGTAGAACGCGCTGGGGCGCCACGCCGTTCTGGATGGCGTAGAGGCTGTCTCCATCAGTCATCAGGCCGTCAATCCCGATCAGAGAGGCGTGCGACGGGGCGGGGATGCGGGCCGGACTGCCACCTGTAAGGGGCACCTGCCACAGGCCAGAACTGTAGTCGGCCACGATTAAACGGTCCCCGATCACGACTATGCCTTGGGGAGACCCGAAGACGCCCGAGACGAACAGCGTCAGTTCGGATCGGGGAGAGTCCAGTCGGAAGATGTCCCCGGAATTGCTGTCGGCAACAAAGACCGAGCCGTCCGGGGCCAGCACCAGATCGCCAAAGGCACGGTCGTTTCCGTTCAGCGGCGGGTCGTAAACCCACATGACCTCTCCGGTCCCGGCGTCAATCTCCAGCAGGGTCGCGGCAAATCGGGGATTGTGTTCCTCGCCATAAATGGCGGGTGGAAGGGGTGTGGTGGTGGCCCACAGGATGCCGCGCCTGGCGTCCAGAGCCATTCCCAGAACCCCCGAAACCTCGGGATGAGGGCGCAGAAAGGGACTGATTGTGCCGTCTGGCGCCAGCGCGACAATCGTTCGCCCGGCAATCTGTGAGACCAGCCAGCGATCATGCGCCTCATCCCGGATGACGCTTTCCACGATGCTGGCACCCTCAATCTGGAAGAGGGTGGAGATGGCTTCGGATCCCACAGGTGTGCGGTTGGTCTCAATCTGATTGATGATCTGGCTGACCGCTTCGGCGTGATCGGGTCGGGCGCTGAGGTCAGCAAAGGCCTCGTCCCGGCTGAGGTTCAGGATCAGGCCCGCGTCGGCATAACGCCCATAATGGACAAGCGCTTCCCGGGGGTCGCCCATGGCCACGGCCAGCCGCGCCCGCAGGATCATCAAACCGGGATGGTTCGGGATCAGGCCATCGGCCTCCGCCAACAGGGCTGCGGCTGTTGTCAGATCGTCCACCTGGGCGGCCGCCAGACCTTCGGCGCGCAGACGGCGAAAGGCGGTGACATCGCTCTCGGCCTGCTGGGCAAATGCGCCGGGCGCATACAGGCCAAGTATCAGCCCCAGAACCAGTGCAATGGCATGACGCACGATGAGCCCCCTTGTCGCCGGTGCCTAGTTCACATGCGGACTGACGATGCCGAGCGGCAGGGCGGTGACGTTCTTGACGCCGCGCGTGACGATGTGGCTTTCGCAGTCCGAGACGATGCCCAGTGCCAGCAGTTTCTCGCGCAGGAATTTGTCGAAGGCGTGCATGTCGGAGGTCACGATCCTCAGCACATAGTCCTCGCGCCCGGTGATGGTGGCGCACTGCACCACCTCGGGCCAGTCGGCGACCGCCGCCTCGAAAATTTCCAGGTTCTGGGTCGAGGGCAGGTTCAGCTTGACGATGGCATAGACCTCGAAGTCGAGGCCCAGCTTTTCGGCATCCAGCAGGGTCACCCGCTTGCGGATATAGCCGGTATCCTCCAGTCTCTTGATGCGCCGCCAGCAGGGCGAGGCCGACAGGCCCACCTTTTCGGCCACGTCGGCAACCGAAAGCCCGGCATCGTGTTGCAGGATGTCGAGGATGCGGGCGTCGATGGCGTCCAGTTCGTCGGCCAATGCATTTCTCCTGATCTTGTTTCGGCGCAATAAAATACCTTGATTAGGCGGAATGCAAGGTCGGATTTGAGCGAGCAATGAAAGATCGCCCGTGCTAGATCGCTGGGTGAGGAAACGCTGACGGATCAACGGACGGCAACCACGATGAAAAAGAACACCAAGCCCCTGTCCCTGCGGGTGCCGGAGCCTTCCGGTCGTCCGGGTGACACCCCCGACTTCAGCCACCTGAAACTGGACGCCGCCGGCGCCGTCGCCCGGCCCGACGCCCTGGCCGATCCGCACGAGATGCGCGACATGGCCTTTCAGCTGGTGCGGGTGCTGGATGATGACGGCAAGGCGGTCGGTCCGTGGGATCCCAAGCTCGACCCCGAGACGCTGCGCAACGGCCTGAAGGCCATGATCCTGACGCGCGCCTTCGACGACCGGATGCACCGCGCCCACCGTCAGGGCAAGACCAGCTTCTATATGAAGTGCACGGGCGAAGAGGCCATCGCCGTGGCCCAGGGCATGATCCTGCCGCGCGAGGACATGGGCTTTCCCACCTATCGACAGCAGGGCCTGTTGATCGCGCGAGGTTATCCGCTGGTCGACATGATGAACCAGATCTATTCGAACGCCTCGGACCCCATCAAGGGCCGTCAGCTGCCGATCATGTACTCCAGCCGCGACTATGGCTTCTTCACCATCTCGGGCAATCTGGGCACCCAGGTGCCGCAGGCCGTCGGCTGGGCCATGGCCTCGGCCTACAAGGGCGACGACAAGCTGGCGATCAGCTGGATCGGCGATGGCGCGACGGCCGAGGGCGACTTCCACAATGCCCTGACGTTTGCGGCTGTTTACCGCGCGCCGGTGATCCTCAACATCGTCAACAACCAGTGGGCCATCAGCTCCTTCCAGGGCATCGCCGGGGGGCTGGAGACCACCTTTGCCTCCAAGGCGATCGGCTATGGCCTGCCGGCGCTGCGGGTCGACGGCAATGACTTCCTGGCCGTCTGGGCAGCGACCCAGTGGGCCGAGGAGCGCGCCCGCGCCAACAAGGGCGCCACGGTCATCGAGCTGTTCACCTATCGCGGGGCGCCGCACTCGACCTCGGACGATCCCAGCCGCTATCGCCCCGGCGATGAGCACGAGAAATGGCCGCTGGGCGATCCGATCGCGCGCCTGAAACAGCATCTGATCGCACTCGGCGAATGGTCGGACGAACAGCAGGAGGCGGCCGAGAAAGACGCCGTCGAACAGGTCCGCGCGGCGGGCAAGGAGTCCGAGGCCATCGGCACGCTCGGCCAGTCGCGACCCAGTGTGAAGACCATGTTCGAGGATGTGTTCGCCACCGAGGACTGGCGTCTGGTCGAACAGCGTCGCGAAGTGGGGGTCTGACGATGAGCGAGAAAACCTTCACCGAAGCCGACCGCACCGACGCCCTTGAGCCGGACGGCGACACCGTGGGCTCGCCCGCGCCGAAGACCGATGCGCGCGCGGCCGTCCAGCCGATGAACATGATCCAGGCGCTGAACTCGGCGCTCGACGCCAAGATGGCCGAGGACCCGAATGTGCTCTCGTTCGGCGAGGACGCGGGCTATTTCGGCGGCGTCTTCCGCGTCACCGACAAGCTGCAGGAAAAGCACGGCCTGACGCGCAGCTTCGACGCCCCGATCAGCGAATGCGGCATCGTCGCCGCCGCCATCGGCATGGGGGCCTATGGCCTCAGGCCCGTCGTCGAGATCCAGTTCGCCGACTACATCTATCCGGCCTATGACCAGATCGTCTCGGAGGCAGCCAAGCTGCGCTATCGCTCGGCCGGCATGTTCACCAGCCCGATCACGGTGCGCTCGCCCTATGGCGGCGGCATCTTCGGCGGCCAGACCCACAGCCAGAGCCCCGAAAGCCTGTTCACCCACATCGCCGGCCTGAAGGTCGTGGTGCCCAGCAACCCCTATGACGCCAAGGGTTTGCTGACCGCCTGTATCGAGGACGACGATCCGACCATCTTCTTCGAGCCGAAACGTCTCTACAACGGCCCGTTCGACGGCTGGCACGAAAAGCCGGTCTCGCCCTGGAAGGCCCAGGAGCTGGCCCAGGTCCCGGCCGAAAAATACACCGTGCCGCTGGGCAAGGCGCGGATCATGAAGGAAGGCGCCGACGTCACCATCCTGGCCTGGGGCACCATGGTCTGGGTGTCGCTGGCCGGGGCCGAGCACGCGGGCGTCGACGCCGAGGTGATCGACCTGCGCTCGCTGGTGCCGCTGGACATCGAGGCCATCGAGGCCAGCGTCAAGAAGACTGGCCGCTGCGTCATTGTGCACGAAGCGCCGAAAACCTCCGGATACGGAGCAGAACTGTCGGCTCTGGTGCAGGAGCGCTGTTTCTATCACCTTGAGGCGCCGATTGCGCGGGTCTGCGGCTGGGACACCCCCTATCCGCACGCCTTTGAGTGGGAATATTTCCCCGGCCCCGAACGGGTGGCCGAGGCCCTGAAATCGACCATGAACGGAGGGCGCTGAGCATGGGACGCTATGTGTTCAAACTGCCCGACGTGGGCGAAGGCACGGCCGAGGCGGAACTGGTCGGCTGGCACGTCAAGGTCGGCGACCGCGTCGAGGAGGACCAGATCCTCGCCGACATCATGACCGACAAGGCGACGGTCGAACTGACCTCGCCCGTCGCCGGCACGGTGACCGCCGCCCACGGCGAACCGGGCCAGCAGCTGGCGGTGGGCTCGCCGCTGGTGGAGTTCGAGGTCGAGGGCGCGGGGAATGCGGCGGCCTCTGACGGCGGTGCTGCCCCCTCCGTCTCCGCGCAAGAGCGCGGAGCCACCTCCCCACACAGTGGAGAGGTGAAGGCAGACCAGAGCTCACCTCCCCACGCTGGTGGGGAGGGGGACCGCGGAGCGGTGGAGGGGGCGGCGCAACCGCCTCCCTCCGGCGCCAACTACGTATTCAAACTGCCCGACGTCGGCGAGGGCACGGCCGAGGCCGAGCTGGCCGGCTGGCACGTCAAGGTCGGGGACGCGGTCGAGGAAGACCAGATCATCGCCGACATCATGACCGACAAGGCGACCGTCGAACTGACCAGCCCGGTCGCCGGCACAGTGGTGGCCCTGCACGGCGAACCGGGCCAGCAACTGGCTGTGGGTGGGCCGCTGGTCAGCTTTGCGGTTGAGGGCAAGGGTAATGTGGCGGCGTCGGTGCCTGCTTCCGCCCCCTCCACCGCTTCGCGGTCCCCCTCCCCCGTGAAGGACGGGGGAAGATCGAAATCCGTCGCCTCAGCTCCTCCCCCGCGTGCGGGGGAGGGGGACCCCGCGAAGCGGGGTGGAGGGGGCGAGGTTACCCGCACCCTGTCCGCGCGGGGCGAACGCCCGCTGGCCTCGCCCGCCGTGCGCCAGCGGGCCCGCGATCTGGGGGTCGAGCTGCAGTTCGTGCCTGGCTCCGGCCCGGCCGGGCGCATCGAGCATGGCGATCTCGACGCTTACGTCGCTTCGGGCAGCCGTGGATCGTCCGCCTCCGGATCATCGGCCTCGACCTATGCCCGGGCCGAGGGCACGACCGAGACCCGCATCATCGGCCTGCGCCGCAAGATCGCGGAGAAGATGGCCGAGAGCGTGCGTCGCATCCCGCACATCACCTATGTCGAGGAAATCGACATGACGGCGGTCGAGGAGCTGCGGGCGCATCTGAATACGACGCGCACCAAGGACCAGCCCAAGCTGAACGTCCTCCCCTTCATCGCCCGCGCGATCGTTGTGGCCCTGCGCGACCAGCCGACCATCAACAGCCACTATGACGACGAGGGCGGGGTGCTGACGACGCACAACGCCGTCCACCTGGGCATCGCGGCCCAGACCCCGAACGGCCTGATGGTCCCCGTCGTCCGCCACGCCGAGGCGCGCGATCCGTACGACACGGCGCTGGAGATCGCCCGCGTCTCGGGCGCGGCCAAGGACGGCTCGGCCAAACGCGACGAACTGTCGGGCTCGACCATCACCATCACCTCTCTGGGCACGCTGGGCGGGGTGGTCCACACCCCGATCATCAACCACCCCGAGGTCGCCATCGTCGGCCCCAACAAGATCGCCGAACGCGTGGTGGTCAAGGACGGGCAGATGGTCGTGCGCAAGATGATGAACCTGTCCTCCAGCTTCGATCACCGCATCGTCGACGGCCATGACGCGGCGGTGTTCGTGCAGCGCATCAAGGGGTTGCTGGAGCACCCGGCGACGCTGTGGATGGGGTGAGGGTATGAGAAAGCTCTGCAGCGCCGCCATTGTCGCGCTTACGATTGTGTCGATCGCGTCACCCGCTCTCGCTTGTCGTCGCCCTAAGGACTGGGTGCCGCCGACCCCAGAGCAGGTGGAAGAGGGCTTCCAGCAAAGCTTGTTGACTGAATCGACCGAGATCTACGTGGCCGAAGTGATTGCGATTGACCCCGCTGATTCAATCGTTCCCTTCGTAAGATTCCAACCGATCGAATGGTTTCGCCGCACCGAGGCGGAAACCTTCGAAACAGACGGCGACTTGGTGATCAATACCTGCGGCACTCTGATCAATTCGGGGTGGTACCAAGGCATGGGTGTTGGGGATCGGGTTCTCGTGTTCATCGGCTCTCCCTTTGACACGCCGAGGGTCCAGCACGTGGAGCCGCTCACAACTCCGCGCGCCAATGCTGTCATCGAAACCATCCGCGCTGAGGCCCAATGACCCAAACCCTCAAAACCAAAGTCCTCATCATCGGTGCCGGCACCGGCGGCTATGTGGCGGGGATCCGCTGTGGCCAGCTGGGCCTCGACACCATTCTGGTGGATGGCGGCGACGGCCTTGGCGGCACCTGCCTGAACGTCGGCTGTATTCCGTCCAAGGCGATCATCCATGCGGCCTCGAAATTCGAGACGGTGGCCAAGGCTGCAGATGGCGGGACGCTGGGCATTACGGCGTCGAAGCCGGCCATTGACCTGAAGGCCACCATGGCCTGGAAGGACGGCATTGTCCGTAAGCTGAACGGCGGGGTCGCGGCCCTGCTGAAGAAGGCCAAGGTCAAGGTCGTCAACGGCTGGGCCCAGTTCTCGGACGCCAAGACCTGCACGGTGAAGACCGCTGACGGCGACATCACCATTTCGGCCGAGCACGTGATCCTGGCCACGGGCTCCGAGCCGGTCGAACTGCCCTTCCTGCCGTTCGGCGGCGATGTGATTTCCTCGACCGAGGCGCTGGCGCTGGACAAGGTGCCGAACAGGCTGGTCGTGGTGGGCGGCGGCTATATCGGGCTGGAGCTGGGCATTGCCTATCGCAAGCTGGGGGCCGAGGTCGCCATCGTCGAAATGGCCGACCGCCTGCTGCCGCTCTATGACAAGGCGCTCACCGATCCGGTCGCCAAATGGCTCGAAAAGCACGGCGTCGAGCTGCATCTGGGCGCGAAGGCGGGCAGCTTTGAAAAGGGCGCGCTGAACGTCACCGACAAGGACGGCAAGGCGCTGCAGCTCAAGGCCGACAAGGTGCTGGTCACCGTCGGTCGCCGCCCCCGCACCAAGGGCTGGGGTCTGGAGAATATGGGCGTGGCCATGGCCGGGCCGTTCGTGAAGATCGACGACCGCTGCGCCACCAGCATGAAGAACGTCTGGGCCGTCGGCGATCTGACCGGCGAACCCATGCTGGCCCACAAGGGCTCGGCCCAGGGCGAGGTGGTCGCGGAAATCATCGCGGGCCATGACAAGCGGTTTGATCCGGTGACCATTGCGGCGGTGTGCTTCACCGAGCCTGAAATCGTCTCGGCGGGGCTGGGGCCGCAGGATGTCGCGGGCCGTGACGATGTGATCACCGCCATCTTCCCCTTCATGGCCATCGGCCGTGCGCTGGCGCTGGAGGCCGGTGACGACGGCGGGTTCGTGCGGGTGCTGGCGTCAAAGACGGATCACCGCATCCTCGGCATTCAGGCCGTCGGCCAGCATGTGTCGGAGCTGTCGAACAGCTTTGCCCAGATGCTGGAAATGGGCGCGGTGCTGGAGGATGTGGCCGGGACCATCCACGTGCACCCGACCATGGGCGAAGCCTTCCACGAGGCGTCCTTGCGCGCGCTGGGCCACGCGATTCACATCTAGGCGGCGAGTGCGCCTTCGGACCGCACGGCGTCCCGGTCGAAGCAGGCGTCGAATGTGAAGACCGATCCTTCGCCGGGTATGGAGCGCACGGTGATGTCGCCCCCCATCAGCCGCGCCAGCCTGTGGCAGATGCTGAGTCCCAGCCCAGTGCCCCCAAAGCGGCGGGTGGAGGAGTCATCAACCTGGGCAAAGGGCTGGAACAACCGCTCCAGATCGTCCGGCCTGATCCCGATGCCGCTGTCGCTGACAGCCACCTGAAGACGGCTGCGACCGCCGCCGGCGTCGCGGGCGGTGACGGTCAGGCCCACGGTTCCGCGCTCTGTAAACTTGATCGCATTGCCCAGCAGGTTGTGGGTGATCTGACAAAGCCGAAGCGGATCGACCACCAGATGGGACGGAAGGTCGCCTGCGGTGTCGAGGGCAAAAGCCAGTCCGCGGGCCTCGGCCTGGGCGCCGAAGGGCCCGATCATCTGCTGTATCAGGTCCTGCGTCGGGTAGATCTGAAGCCGAAGCTCCATCTGCTCTGCCTCAATCTTGGTCATGTCGAGAATATCGTTGAGCAGCCCCATCAGGCTGTCGCCTGAATTGCGGATGATTCCGACCATTTCCGTCTGCTTGTCGTTCAGGCCTGACATTTGCAGGATCTGTGCAGCGCCCAATACGCCGTTCATCGGGGTGCGCAGTTCGTGGGATACCACACCCAGAAAGTTCGACTTGGCGGCATTGGCCGCATCGGCGCGATCGCGGGCGGCGGCAAGGTCCGTGATCAGCACGGCCTGTGCGGCGTTGATCGCCTCCAGTTCCGCGTCTTTCATCTGGGTCACGGCGACCTTGATCATCAGGGCGAGGCCGATCACGGGTACAATGGACAGTCCCAGCAGGAAGGCCGACGTGCCCCACAGGGCTGCCAGCAGATAGGCGGTGACGGCTGTGTAGGGCAGGGACACCAGCAGGGCCTCATGCGGGGCCGCACGCATCTGGGTGAACACCAGCACATAGCCCGCGAACAGCAGGGCAACAGCAACCGTCACACCATAGGCTCCTCCGTGCAGGGCGGCGATAAGCGGCGCCGCAGCCCAGGCGATGCAGGAAAGGGTCGCCGTAACCAGCTTCAGTCTCGCGTGGAGGCGTGCATCCTGCAGGTTTACCCGGGTTTCGACGATGGTGCGGGCGATGCCGGAAAGGGTTGCGACCAGATACCAGGCCAGGGCGATCCGCCATGATGTCACGGCCGAAAGCGGAAGGGCCCAGCTGGCGATCAGCCAGTAGCGCAGATGCCCTGCCGCGATCAGGCGGTGAAGCAGGGGTGGGGGTACAGGGGACGCAGTATCAGGCATTGGGACGCTCCGTGGCCCAGTTTATGCCTCATTCTTCCTAAGCGAGCATGAATCAGGAGCGCAATCGAGTAGCCCTCCATTACGGCACTTTCACTTGAGTGGAGCGAGGGCATGACGCATCGTTGGAGCAACCCCAGATGGAGGATACCCCATGCGACTTTCCCTGATGATGGCGACCGTGGTGGCCGGCGTGGCCCTGGCCGGTGCCGCGAATGCCCAGGACCCCCACGCCGGTCATGAGGCTGCCCCGGCTCAGGACGGCCAGTACAGCGCCTCGCTGACGCGGATGATCACCGCGACCGCCGACGGCGAATGTCCGGCCGACCTGATGGCCGCGGAACTGCTGACCGCCTGCAATGAACAGGTCGACCAGATCGGCCCGGCCCTGCAGTCGCTGGGCCCGATCAGCGACATGGCCTTCGTCAGCGCCGAGGGCGAAGGCACCGAGCGCGTCGAGACCTATGAAGTCTTCTTCGAAAGTGGTCCGATGCTGACCTGGGGCATCGGCGGCTATACCGACGGCAAGTTCACCGTGGCCTTCGTCAGCGGCTGAGGCCGGACCTTGAAAGGAGGCCGGCCGTGACGACCGGCCCCGATCCTTGTATCAGTCGGGACGTTGCGCCGCGTCCTTCTGCGGCGAGACGCGGATAGGCACCATTCGACCGGCGCCGACCCGCTCCGATACCGACCCGGACGAGACTATCCCCGTTTGAGGTCGGGCGGGGTGGCCTCATCCGTCAGGATACGGATGGCTTCCTCGATCGAGACGATCTCCTGGCCTTGTGAGCCGAGACGGCGGATGGCGACCTTGCCCTCCTCGGCCTCATTCTTGCCGACTACGGCGATCACCGGGACCTTGGCGACGGAGTGCTCGCGCACCTTGTAGCCGACCTTCTCGTTGCGGAGATCGGTCTCGACACGCAGGCCGGCGGCCTTGAACTTCTCGGCCACCTGCTTCGCATAGTCGTCGGCGTCCGAGACGATGGTGGCAACCACGATCTGGACCGGCGCCAGCCAGAGCGGGAAGGCCCCGGCATAGTTCTCGATCATGATGCCGATGAACCGCTCGAACGAGCCCAGAATGGCCCGGTGCAGCATGACGGGCCGGTGCTTGGCGCCGTCCTCTCCGACATATTCCGCACCCAGACGTTCGGGCAGGACATAGTCCAGCTGGATGGTTCCGCAGGTCCATTCGCGACCGATGGCATCCTTGACGACAAAGTCCAGCTTGGGGGCATAGAAGGCCCCGTCGCCCTCGGTCACGACGGGCTCGGTCCCGGCCGCGCGGGCGGCTTCGGCCATCTGGGCCTCGGCCTTGTCCCAGAATTCATCCGTACCCGCACGAACCTCGGGCCGGGTGCCGAGGCTGATATAGGCGGTTTCCATGCCGAGGTCGGCGTGAACGCTGCGCGCCAGGTCGATGAAGCGCGAGGTCTCCTCGACGATCTGGTCCTCGCGGCAGAAGATGTGGGCATCGTCCTGGACGAAGCCGCGCACCCGCATCAGGCCGTGCAGGGCGCCGGACGGCTCATAGCGGTGGCAGGCGCCGAACTCGGCCATGCGCAGGGGCAGTTCACGATAGGACCGCAGGCCCTGATCAAAGATCTGCACGTGCCCCGGGCAGTTCATCGGCTTGAGGCTGAGCTCCTCGCCCTCGACCGTTTCGCAGACAAACATGTTCGGGCGATATTTGTCCCAGTGGCCCGAGGCTTCCCAGAATTTGCGGTCCAGCACCTGGGGCGTCTTGACCTCGACATAGCCGGCGGCGTTCAGGCGGCGGCGCATATAGGCCTCGATCACCTGCCACAGCACCCAGCCCTTGGGGTGCCAGAAGACCATGCCGCGGCCCTCTTCCTGCATGTGGAAGAGCTCCATGGCGCGGCCCAGCTTGCGGTGGTCGCGCTTCTCCGCCTCTTCCAGCCGCTTGAGGTGGGCGTCCAGATCCTCTTTCGAAGCCCAGGCCGTCGCATAGATGCGCTGCAGCTGCGGATTGCGGTGGTCGCCGCGCCAATAGGCCCCGGCCAGCTTGGTCAGCTTGAAGGCCTTGCCCACGAATTTGGTCGAGGGGAAGTGCGGCCCCCGGCACAGGTCCAGCCACTTGCCCGTGCGATAGACGGTGATGACCTCGTTTTCCGGCAGGTCGCGGATCAACTCGGCCTTGAAGCGCTCACCGATGCTGTCGAAATAGATGATGGCCTCGTCGCGATCCCAGACCTCGCGGACCAGCTTCTCGTCGCGGTCGACGATCTCGCCCATGCGCTTTTCAATCGCGGCAAAGTCGTCGGTCGAGAACGGCTCTTCCCGATGAAAATCATAATAGAAGCCGTCGTCGATCGCCGGACCGATGGTCACCTGGGTGCCGGGGAACAGCTCCTGCACCGCCTGGGCCAGCACATGGGCGGCGTCGTGGCGGATGGTTTCCAGCGCTGCCGGATCATCCCGCATCAGCAGGCGGAAATCGCCGCCAGTCTCGATCGGGCGATCGAGGTCGCGCTGCTCGCCATTGATCTCGGCCAGGGCAGCCTTCTTGGCCAGCGAGGGCGAGATGGAGGCGGCCACCTGCCGGCCTGTCGTCGAGGACGGAAACTGGCGGACGGCACCGTCGGGGAATTTCAGGTCGATCATGGGTCTGTCTTCGTTGTCTGGATCGCGGGAGGGGAGGGCTCCCGCGCCGGAACCGGGTCATAGCCCGAGCTTCCGAAAGGATGGCATTTGCAAAGGCGTCGAACGGTCAACCATCCGCCCCGCACCGGCCCGTGAGTGATCAGGGCGTCGCGGGCATAGTCCGAACAGGTTGGCAAAAACCGGCAGGACTGCCCGATCAGGGGCGACAGGGTCAGCTTGTAGCCACGATGGGCCGCGCGGACGCCGCGTTCATAGAGGGTTTCGCCGGATGCCATGTCGCCGCGCTTATCCCCCGCATCGCCCGCCCGGGCAAGCACCGCGGGCGAGCTCGGGGAGTGCCGGGCGGATCAGGCCGCTCCGGCGCGGCGAGTTCGCTCGGCCTCGGGGATGTCGCGGGTCGCCAAGGACGTCGCCAACGCCATCTCGACGGCATCGACCAGCGCCCCCATGGCCACCTGGGTTGAGGCATGGCGCTGGGGATAGTCGGCGACGGGCTTGAGCACGCGCAGGCCCTCGAAGCGGCCCTCCGGACCCTCGCCGCCGGTCTTCAGCATGTCTGTCAGGGCTGTTGCAGCGGTGGTGATCTCATCAGCTGTAGCGCCGATGACGGCCTCGCCGATCACGCCAGCGGCGGCCTGTCCGAGGGCGCAGGCCTTGATGTCCTGGGCGAAGTCGGTGATCCGGCCCTGATCGTCCAGGGTCACATCGACGATGGCGCGCGAGCCGCACAGCCGGGCCACGCGCTCACCGGTACCGTCGGCACGGGCCAGCCGTCCGGCGTGGGGCAGGTTGGCCGCCAGACCCAGAATCCGGGCGCTGTAGAGGTCGTCGATCATGGACGAAACATAGGCGCGACCCGCGGCCTGCGAAAGACGCTATTGCAGGGACTGCCAGGTGCGGCCGCTGTCGGCGGTGACCGGGCCGGCCGCGCGCTCGCGGATCCAGGCCAGATTCCGGTCGGCGACCTGGGGTGGCAGTTCGCGGCGCAGGATGGTTTCGGCCTCGCCCAGATTGCCGGACAGGCCCAGCACCAGCGCCAGATTTTGCTTCACCTGAAGGCCAGCCTGGGGCTGGACTGCCGCGCGCCGCAGCAGGGCTTCGGCCCCGGGCAGATCGCCGGAGGTCAGGCGCACCATGGCCATGTTCGACAGGATGGAGGGGTTGTCGGGCGACAGGCGCAGGCCCTCGGTCCAGGCGACCTGGGCATCCGCCTCGCGCCGCACCTGCTGATAGGCCACGCCCAGCAGCGACCACGGACGCCAGTCACCGGGCAACAGGTCGCGGGCCCGTTCGAGGGCCGCGATGCCATAGAAGGCCTGACCCCGGGCGATGTGGGCGCGGCCCAGCTCGATCATGGCCTCGGCGTTGTCGGGCTGGACCACCAGCACCTTGTCGGCGGCCTGAACCGCCTGATCGAACTGGCCCAGTTCGCGCAGGGCCTGGGCCAGCCGCACCCCGGCCACCGGATCGGCGGGGTTGATCTCGGACTCCTGCTGCCAGAACAGCGAGCGGCTGAGCGGGTCCATCCGGTCATAGGTGGCACGCGTCTCGGCCGAGGCGGGCTGGCGGTCCTGCGCCAAAGCCACAGAAGGCAGGGCGAGGGCGGCGAGGGTGGCGATCAGCAGAAGTGGGCGCGACATGGGACGATCCCGGGGATAGAGTTTCGGTCACCGTCAGGGTGGGCCGCTTCGGTCAATCCTTCGTTAACCCCACAGAGACCGTGGAGAGTCCATGTCCCGCCGCCTGCCCGTTCTGGTCGCCGCCGATGCCGAAGAGGCAAAATCGGCCCGCCCCGTACGTCTGATTGCCGCGGACGAAGCGCTGGACGGTCGGGCCGGCGCCTGGGCTTCCGCCAATGGTTTCAAGGGGCAGAGGGGGCGGCTGTTGCTGTGCCCGGATGATGCGGGAGAGATTGCCGAGGCGCTGTTCGGCATCGGCAAGGCCTTTGAGCCCATGGCCCTGCGGGCCCTCGCCGACCGCCTGCCGGGCGGAGTCTGGCGGCTGGACGGGGTGCCGGACGGTCAGGCTGACCTCGCGGCGTTGGCCTTCTGCCTCGGCAGCTATGCCTTTGACCGGTACACTGCGGTCGGGACCGAGCCTCCCGCCCGGCTGGTCGTGGCCGACACTGTGGACGTCGACCGGGTGCTCGATCTGGCGCGCAGCTGCGATCTGGTCCGGGAGATGGTGGATACCCCCGCCGCCGACATGGGTCCGCTGCAGATCGAGACGATGGCGCGCGAGATCGCCGAAGAGTCGGGCGCCACGATCAGCGTGATCACCGGCGATGCCCTGCTCGACGCCAACTATCCGGCCGTGCACGCCGTCGGCCGTGCGGCGGTGCCGGCGCGGGCCCCCCGTATGATCGAGATCCACTGGAATACGGACCGGTCTGACCTGCCGTTGCTGGCGATCGTCGGCAAGGGGGTGGTGTTCGACACCGGCGGGCTGAACCTCAAGGCTGGGGTCGGCATGCGCAATATGAAGAAAGACATGGGTGGGGCCGCCCATGCGCTGGGGCTGGCCCGGCAGGTGATGCGGGCCGGTCTCGCGGTACGGCTGGTGGTGCTGGTGCCCGCCGTCGAGAACGCCGTCTCGGGCGATGCCTTTCGCCCGGGCGATATCCTGTCCAGCCGCAAGGGCCTGACCATCGAGATCGGCAATACCGATGCCGAGGGGCGGCTGATCCTGGCCGATGCCCTGGCCCGCGCCGGAGAGCTGGAGCCCGATCTGACGCTGGACTTTGCCACCCTGACCGGCGCGGCCCGCATAGCGCTGGGGCCGGACCTGCCACCGCTCTATACGGACGACGAAGCGCTGGCCGCTGATCTGCTGGCCGCCTCGGCCCGGGTGCAGGACCCCGTGTGGCGGATGCCCCTGTGGGCGCCCTATGCGGATGCGCTGGACAGCGACATCGCCGACCTCAGGAATGACTCCGCCGCCTGGGCCCAGGCCGGGTCGGTGACGGCGGCCCTGTTCCTGAAGAATTTCGCGCCGGAGACCGGGGCCTGGGCTCATATGGACATCTTCGCCTGGAACCCGCGCGGGCGCGCCGGCTGGCCGCAGGGCGGCGAAGTCCAGGCGATGCGCGCCGCCTTCGAGATGCTGGAGGCACGTTATCCCGGCTGAATCGGGGCGGCGTTAACGCGACCTTCGCCTTGTCGGTGCAGGGTGGCGCGGAATCCGGACCCACCCGCCGCCGCATGTGATGATCGACGTCGAACCCCGCGCCCTGCTGATGCGACCCGACCTTGCCGAGGCGGCACTGGAAGGGATTGTGTCCGCGCGCGCCTATCGTCCGACCGAGGCGTTCCAGACGGCGGGGCCGGTCGCGGATGTCCACGATGATGACGGCAACCGCATTTCCCAGCTGCTGTTCGGCGAGGCGTTCGACAGCCTGCTCATCGAGCAGGGCCGCCACTGGGGCCGCTGCCGCCGCGACGGAGTCGTGGGCTGGGTTGATGCGGGCGCGGTCCATCACGGTGTGATGGTCCCCACCCACAGGGTGACGGGCCCCGGGGGCGTGCTGCCCCTCAATGCTCTGGTCGATCCTTCACAAGACGCGGGCGGCGATGTGGCCTTGATGCCATTGGGCCAGTTCGAAGACGATCTGGCCACGGTGGCCGAGAGACTGGTGGGCCTGCCTCATGCGCTCGGCGGCCGCTCGGAACAGGGCATGGATTGCGCGGCCATGGTTCAGGCGTGCCTGATCGCCTGTGGTCGGGCGGGCCCCCGCTACACCGACGGCCAGGCCGAGCTGGGCCGGACCGTCGCCGCTGATGATCTGCGGCGCGGCGATCTGGTGCTGTGGCTCCATCCGACCGGCGGCCCCGGCTGGACGGGTCACTCGGCGATCGCGATGGATGCGGACACTGTGATGCACGCTTCTGGCCGGGCGGGCGAAGTCTGTCGCCAGCCTCTGGCAGAAGTCGACGCGAATCAGCGCGCCGAGGGTTTCGACGCGCCGATCTTCAGACGACTGTAGAGAAGGCGATCAGCCGCCGGTGGGCGCGCTGTCCGAGGCCGGAGGCGCGGCGTCCGTCTCTTCGATGACGGGTTGGCCGGCAGCACCATCGATCGGGGCGGCCGCTTCGCCTTCGCCCGCTTCACCGGCTTCGCCTGCAGCAGCACCGGGCTGGCGCGCGGGGTCCGGAGCCGGAACCGCATAGCCGCTCGAGCCCTGGCTCATCAGCCAGGCGATCAGGTTCACGCGGGTCTCGGTGTCGCGCAGACCGGCGAACGACATCTTGGTGCCCGAGACATAGCGGGCCGGGGCGGTGATGAACTGGTCCATGGCATCGAGCGACCAGGTCGGGTCCTCGGCCTTGTGGGCGATCATGGCGTCCGAATAGGCAAAGCCGGCGTGACCGGCGACGGCGCGACCGATGACACCGTACAGATTCGGGCCGATGCCGTTGGCGCCGCCGGCATTGATCGTGTGGCAGGCCTGGCAGCGCGCAAACGCGGCTTCACCGGCGGCGAGGTCGGCCACGGGAATCAGCGTGCCCCAATCGGGCGGCAGCGCCGCCTCGGCCCCACCCTCGGCCCCGCCTTCGGGGACTTCGACCGCATAGCCCATCTTCTCGGGGGCCTTCGTCTCATAGACGAAGCCCGAGGCCTGCTGGACAACCAGAATCGTGAAGACCGTCGCCAGGCCCGCACCAAAAATCTTGTTCCACTCGAGGTTGCCGCTCATCCGGTCGTCAGTCCCGTATCTGAAGGGCCCGCGTCGTCAGCCGGTGGCAGGGTCGCAGGCATTGTTTCGCGGACGCGTCTCTGACACGGTAATGCGGCCTTCGCAACTGTCCGGTTGGGTTTGACGCCCGGCTGCGACCAAAGACCCCGCTGACCGAGCCCCGATGAACCCCCTGATCCTGATTCCGGCCCGCATGGCCGCCACCCGCCTGCCCGGAAAGCCGCTGGCCGACATTGGCGGCCTGCCCATGATCGTCCGGGCCAGCCGTCAGGCCCGGGCCTCGGGTCTGGCGGTTGCGGTGGCGGCGGGGGATTCCGAAATCGTCGAGGCCGTCGAGGCAGATGGTGGCCGGGCTGTGCTGACCGATCCGGCCCTGCCCTCGGGATCGGACCGTATCCGGGCGGCGCTGCAGGCTCTGGATCCGGAGGGCCGACACGACGTGGTCGTCAATCTGCAGGGCGACATGCCCTTCGCCGACCCCGGCATTTCGGCGCTCTGCATCGACCTGCTGGCCCGACATCCGGAGTGCGATATCGCGACCCTGGTGGCACCCGAGTCGGGACCGGACGACCGGACCAATCCCGATGTGGTCAAGGCGGTGCTGGCGATGGCGCCGGAAGGGACCGAGGGCCGCGCCCTCTATTTCACCCGCTCCACCCTGTATGGCGACGGCCCCGTCTGGCGGCATGTGGGCCTGTACGGCTATCGCCGGGCCGCGCTGGAGGCCTTCTGTGCCGCCCCGCCCTCGCCGCTGGAGCGCCGCGAGAAGCTGGAACAGCTGCGGGCGATGGAAATGGGGCTGGGTATCCATGCGGCGGTGATCGCCGACGCCCCCCTTTCGATCGACAACTCCGGCGACCTGGCCGAGGCGCGCCTGCGGGCGGGACGCGGCTGACGGGCCGTCAGACCCTGTCATTTGCGCGTTATCTGAAAACGGTGCAGCGTCGCGGTTCAATCATAGGAAATACCTTCATGAACAGAATTTTCGCTGCCGCGGCCGGCGCCGTCGGTCTTGCTGCCCTCGCGCTCGTCCCCACCGCCGCCCAGGCGCAGGATCCGACAGGTGCGGCCATGGTCGACTACCTGTTCGAGCAGGTCGAGAACGAGTTCGGCTTTTCCAGTACGGCCTCACAGGCCGGCCGCCAGTCCGCCGGCAATGTCCAGACCGTGACCTTCAATCTGAGCGCGGGAGGCACCTATGTCCTGATCGGCGCCTGTGACGAGAACTGTTCCGACCTCGATATGATCGTGCGCGACTCCTCGGGCAATGAAGTGGGCCGCGATGAAGAGCCGGACGATGTACCGATGGTGATCGTGGATGGCGCCCGGGGCGGCCGCTATACCGTCGACGTCGGCATGGTCACCTGCCAGGGCAGCTGCAACTGGGGTGTGCGCGCCTACAGCGCCGACTGAGTCAGGCCTCGCCGTCCGCCCACGCTCTGAGCAGGGTGTGGGCGATGGCGAAAGGGAAGGGCGCCACGATATCCGGGTGGCGTCCGTCCAGCACGGCCCGGGCTTCGGCCCGGGTCAGCCAGGCGACGGCCTCCAGTTCGGTCAGGTCCGGCTGGGCCCTGTCGTCGGTGACCTCGGCGATCAGACCGAGCATCAGTTGGTGCGGAAACGGCCAGGGCTGGCTGGCCAGATAGCGAACGCGGGTGACCGTCAGCCCGGCCTCTTCCTTCACCTCGCGCGCGCAGGCCTCCTCAAGGCTTTCGCCGGGCTCCATGAAACCCGCCAGGGCCGACATCCGCCCGGCGGGCCAGGCGGCCTGGCGGCCCAACAGGCAGATCGGCTCGGACCCGCCCGAAAAGACCGGCAGCATGATGCAGACCGGGTCGACGCGGGGGTAGTGCTCGACCGCGCAGGTGGCGCAGGTGCGGCGCCATCCGCCCGAGGCGACCTGCGTCTCCTGTCCGCAGCCGGGGCAAAAGCGATTACGCCCATGCCAGTCGAACAGGCCCTTGGCCGCCCCCGCCATGGCCAGATCGCCCATCGGCAGACGGGCGGCCGCCGCCCGCATATCGGGCTGGTCGCCGGGCCCCATCAGCGTCTCAAGCTCAGCGGCCCGGGCCTCGGGGACCGAAGAGGCAAAGACGGGCGCCTCCTTCCAGAATCCCAGAAAGACCGGTTCGACGTTCGACAGGGGCAGAAGGCGCGACAGGGGCGCCCAGGCCAGCCGGTCCTGACCGTCGACGGCTTCAAGGCGGGGTCGTCCCTCGATCATCGCCAGCGACAGGGCGGCGGGATCGGCCGTACGCGCGGCCATCCAGTCGGGGTCATTGCGGCTGTCGCCCCCCCGGTCGAGCGGCGAGGCGGAAAAGGCGGTGACGACGGGCGCGGACATGGCGCCTTCCATAGCGCTGGCCGCCGCGATCCGTAAGGCATCTTGATCTCGCGAAGCTGAACGCGCATATCGGGGGTGGAGATCGCGGGCGAAGGCTTCGCCAACCTGGTCAGGGCCGGAAGGCAGCAGCCACAACGAATTCCCCTTCGGGTCGCGGTCTCCACCTTTTCCCCCTCAGCAAAACCGTCATCCGGCCTCGCCCGGGATCGCGTCACGGGCTATGACAAGCCCATGAGCGACATGGACCCGATTCCGCCGTGGGAAGACGACGACACGCAGGGCGCGGAGTCGGTCGAGCGCGATCCTGACACCGATGACATGTTCGGTGCCCCGGCGGCGCCGGAGCCTGCGCCGGAACCCGAACTCGCGCCGCTGCCCGAGCCTGCGCCTGTCCCGGTCAAGGACGCGCCCTCGGCGGCCTATCAGGTGCTGGCCCGCAAATATCGGCCGACGACCTTCGAGGACCTGATCGGTCAGGAGGCTATGGTCCGCACCCTGACGCATGCTTTCGAGACCGGCCGCATCGCCCACGCCTTCATGCTGACCGGCGTACGCGGGGTGGGCAAGACGACCACGGCCCGCCTGCTGGCCCGGGCCCTCAACAATCAGGCCCCCGGAATCGACAAGCCGTCGCTGGCCCTGACGCCCAACGGTCAGCATGACGCTGCGATCATGGCCGGCCAGCACATGGACGTCATGGAGATGGACGCCGCCAGCCACACCGGCGTGGGCGACATCCGCGAGATTCTGGACAGTGTCCGCTATGGCCCGGTCGAGGCGCGCTACAAGGTCTATGTGCTGGACGAGGTGCACATGCTCTCGAACCAGGCTTTCAACGCCCTGCTGAAGACGCTGGAAGAGCCGCCGCCCCACGCCAAATTCATCTTTGCCACCACCGAGATCCGCAAGGTTCCGGTGACGATTCTCAGCCGCTGCCAGCGGTTTGACCTGAGGCGGGTGGAGCCCGAAATCCTGATCGATCACCTGGGCCGGGTGGCCCAGCAGGAGGGCATGGCGATCGAGCGCGATGCCCTGGCGTTGATCTCGCGCGCGGCCGAAGGATCGGTGCGTGATGGCCTGTCGCTGCTGGATCAGGCGCTGGTCCAGGGTGGCGAGGGTGAAGCGGTCAAGGCCGAGGTTGTCCGGGACATGCTGGGCCTCGCCGACCGCACCCGGACCATCGCCCTGTTCGAAACCCTCATGGGCGGCCGCACGCCCGAGGCGCTGGAGATGTTCCGCGACCTGTATGGCTATGGCGCCGATCCGGTGCAGATCATGGGCGACCTGCTGGAGCACTGCCATGCGGCCTCGGTCGCCAAGATGCTGGGGCCCGAGGCGACCCGCCTGCCCGGCGATCAGGCGCGGGTGCTCGCGGCGCTGGGTGCGGGTATCTCGGCCGGAACGCTCGCCCGGGTCTGGCAGATGCTGCTGCGCGCGCTGGAGGAGACCCGCCGCGCCCCCAACCCCGCCGATGCCGTGGAAATGGCCCTGATCCGTCTGGCCTATGCCGCCGATCTGCCGGGGCCGGAAGAGGCGCTGAAGGCCCTGAAGTCGGGCGAAGGCACAGGCGGCGGCGGTCCCGCGCCGCGCGGCGGCGGGTCCGGAGGCGGTGGTGGCGGCGCGCAGGCGACCATGGCCCAGCCGCGCGTCGCGGCCGAACCCGCCCTGCCGGACCCCCAGACGTTCGAGGCCATGGTTGCCCTGATCGATGAGAAGCGCGAGATCGCGCTGAAGCTGGATATAGAACGCTATGTCCGGCCCGTCGCCTTTCGCCCCGGGGCGCTGACGTTTGAACCCGCCCAAGGCACGCCGCCCGATCTGGCGCGCAAGCTGGCCAGCCGGCTGAAGGACTGGACCGGCCGCACTTGGCTGGTCGCTGCCAATGGTCAGGGCGGCGGCGAGACCCTGATCGAACAGGAACGCAAGGCCCGCGAACAGACCCGAGCCGAGGTCGAGGCCGACCCCTTCATCCGCTCGGTGCTGGAGGCCTTCCCCGGTGCCAAGCTGGGCGAAATCCGCGACATGGCGCCTGCGGTCTCCCTGCCCGCCATACCGGACGACCCGGATGAGGATGGCGAACCCGACCCCGATACCTGACGGAACCTGTCAGCGCGGGCCATGAACATCTCTCGGGCACTGCACCGGAACAGACCCCTGTCGGAACGGCCCGCTTCATCCTAGATAGGGGTCATGAAAGACCTGACCCAATTGATGCAACAGGCCCAGGCGATGCAGCAAAAGCTGCAGGACGCCCAGGCGAAGATGGCTGAAACCACCGCTGAGGGCACCTCGGGCGGGGGGCTGGTGACCGTCAGCCTGAAGGGCCCCGGAGACGTCACCCGCGTCCAGATCGACGACAGCCTGATGGTGGCCGGTGAACAGGACATCCTGGCCGACCTGATCGTCGCCGCCCATGCGGATGCCAAGCGCAAGCTGGACGAGGCCAATTCCGTGCTGATGCGCGAGGCCGCGGGCCCCATGGCCGGGATGAATATCCCCGGCATGCCCAAGCTGTTCTGATCCGCCGGTGGCCGCGTCTGCCGGACCCGAGATCGAGCGGCTGATCGGTCTGCTGTCGAAACTGCCCGGGCTGGGGCCGCGCTCGGCCCGGCGCGCGGCGCTGGCCCTGCTGAAGCGGCGCGAGCAACTGCTGCTGCCGCTGGCGGCCTCGCTGGCCGAGACGGCGGACAAGGTGAAATCCTGCTCGATCTGCGGCGCGCCCGACACCCGCGACCCCTGCACCCTGTGCGCTGACCCCGCGCGGGATGCGGGCCTGATCTGCGTGGTCGAGGAGGCCGGCGCCCTGTGGGCCATGGAGCGCTCGGGCGCGTTCCGGGGGCGGTATCACATGCTGGGCGGCCTGTTGTCGGCGCTGGACGGCGTGGGCCCCGAGTCGCTGCGGCTCGGTGAACTGGTGGCGCGCGTCGGCGAAGGCGGCGTGCGCGAAGTGGTGCTGGCCCTGCCGGCCACGGTCGATGGCCAGACGACCGCCCACTATATCGCCGAACGGCTGGCGAATGCCGGGGTCAGCGTGACCTCTCTGGCGCGCGGCGTGCCGGTCGGCGGCGACCTCGACTGGCTGGACGACGGCACCATCATCCAGGCCATGCGTGCAAGACGGCCGACGTAGGGGCTGAGCCCTCCCCACACACCTCTCCGCTTCCCCGGCGCAGGCCGGGGCCCAGAGAAACAGGCAGACGGCTTGCATCCCCTTATGGACCCCGACCTTCGTCGGGAAAACGGATGCCCGCAGAGTCGCCCCCTCCGTCTCGCCGCTTCGCGGCGCGCCACCTCCCCCATGAGGGGGAGGAGATGAAAGATGCGCCGCCGTCGCCCCCCGCACCCCCTCGCTGTGGTCTTCGTGGCTTTTCTTCGCTGTGTTCTCTGTGATGAACCTGGACCGGCGGCCCCTCGCGCCCCACGTGCCTTTCCCCTCTTCCTGACTCAGGTTAGGAACGGAGCATGAACGCTTCCCTCATTGCCTTTGTCGCCGCTTCGGTGGTCGCTGTCATCGCCCTGGCCTGGGCCCTGATGGAGCGCCGCCGGGCCGCGACCGCAGAAACCCGGAACTGGGAGCTGCGTGAGCGGCATGCCGAGACCGAGGCCCGGATGCGGCTGTTCGAGGATCAGGCGGCGGCCAATGCCGAATTCCTCCGCGTCCAGGCTGCGCAGTCGGCCGGGGCCGTGGCCGAGGAGCTGCTGAAGCGCACCGATGAGACCTTCCGCAATCGCGAACTGATGGCCCGCGAGCGGATGGAGGCCCAGCTGAAGCCCGTGGCCGACACCCTGGCTAAATTCCAGGAGCATGTGACGGCGCTGGAGAAGACCCGCTCGGAGGAGACCGGCGGGCTGAAGGAACAGCTGGCGGCGCTGATGACGGCGTCGTCGGCCACGCGGGATGAGGCGCGCAAGCTGACCGAGGCCCTGCGCGGTAACACCGGGCGGCGGGGGCGCTGGGGCGAGCAGACCTGCCGCAATGTGCTGGAGGCCGCCGGCATGGCGGGCCGGTTCGATTTCGAGGAGCAGACCTCGAATGCCGATGAGGCCGGCCGCCAGCAACGGCCGGACTTTGTCGTGCGCCTGCCCGGTGGTGGCATGTTCGTGATCGACGCCAAGGTGCCGCTGGCCTTTGCCGATCAGGGCGAGGGCGATGAGGAGCAGCGCCAGCAGGCGGCGTCGCTGCGCACCGCCGCCAGTATGAAGACCCATATGCGGCAGCTGGCGTCGAAGGCCTATCAGGACCAGTTCCAGCCCAGTCCCGACTTCGTCGCCATGTTCGTGCCGGGCGATGCTTTTCTGGCGGCGGCACTGGATCATGAGCCCGAGCTGATGACCCAGGCCATGGCCTCGCGCGTGGTCATTGTCACGCCCACCACATTGTTCGCCCTGTGCAAGGCGGTGGCCTATGGCTGGCGCGCCGAGGAGCAGTCGAGGAATGCCGAGGACGTCGCCCGACTGGGCAAGGAGCTCTACAAGCGGCTGTCGGTCATGGGCGGGCATGCGGCCGCCGTCGGCCGTGCCCTCGACACCGCCGTGGGCAAGTACAACCAGTTCGTCGGCTCACTCGAAAGCCAGGTCATGGTGTCGGCGCGCCGGTTCGAGGATCTGCACGTCGATCATGAGGGCAAGGAGCTGCCGGACCTTTCGCCGGTCGAGGCCTCGCCCCGGGCGCTCAGTCGTCCGGAACTGCTGAAAGCCCCGGAATCCGGCGAATAGACGTCATCCCTTTCCTTTTTGACAAGGGTGCTTGACTTGTGCGGCGCGTGATGTAAAACACCCTTGTCAAACAGACAGGGACAGTTGTCATGCCTTCGCCCAAGCCTCCTCGCATCGCGCGCAACCCCGCGCTTCGGTATGCCGCCGTGATGGCGACCTGCATGGTGTTCGGCGGCATCGTCGGCACGGCGGCGGCGATCATGGGCTCGCTGGGGGCCGTGCCCGTGGCCGTGATGGCGTTCGTGATCGCCCTGGGCATGGCGGGGGTGATCTGGATGTGCGCCTGGTGGTGGCGCGGTCTCGATGAAGCCGCCCGCGAAGCCCATAAATGGGCCTGGTGGTGGGGCTCGACCTTTGGCCTGGCGATAGGGGGCATCGTCCTCTTGACCGGCATGGTGGTCATCGATGCGGAGCAGGCGCAGACGGCGTTCGCGGCCTACGACCCTGTCGACCTGATTCAGGGCGGAGCTGTCGCAGTCCTGCTTCTTCAGACCATCGGCTATGCCTTCGCCTGGGCGGCCTGGTGGCTGCGGCACCGGTGAGGGCATCATGAACAATCGTCTCAAGGTGCTGCGCGCCGAGCGCAACTGGAGCCAGGCCGAACTGGCCGACCGGCTGGGGGTCTCCCGCCAGACCGTCAATGCGCTGGAAACCGGTCGTTACGACCCCTCGCTGCCGCTGGCCTTCAGGATCGCCCGCGTCTTTGAACAACCCATTGAATCCATCTTTCTGGAGGACTGATCCATGACGTCCGATGAACGCACGCTCCACCCGGCTCTCAAGATCGGTGGACTGGTCCTGCTGGCCCTCATCGGGGCCGCGGTCGGAGCCGCAACGGCCCGCTTTATCGATGCCGCGGCCCTGCCCGCCGACGACGCGCTGAACCTGTTCATCGGCGTGGTGCTGATCGGTATGGGCGTGGTAATGGGCGGCATCCTTGCCTTGCGTCCCACTGAGGTCCCGAAGGGCTGCGGCCTGCTGCAGATTCTGGTGCTGACCCTGGCCGGGATCGTCCTGATCGTGCCGATCTACGGGTCGAACTGGCTGTCGGCCGAGGTCTCCATGGCCATCGTCCTCGGCCTCCTGGCCATCCAGACCGTCGCCAATGTGATGATGTTCCGCCAGGCCGACGAGATGTTGCGGCGGGTGATGGTCGAGACGGGCGCGCTGGCCTTCTGGGTCCTGCAACTGGCGCTGTTCGTCTATGCCGCCTCGGAACGGCTGGGTCTTGTCGAGGGCATCACCGCCTGGGGCATGATCGGCATCATGATGGCCGTCTATATGGTCGCCTCGGCCGTGGCCGGCGCCCGGCGCGGACTGAAATAGCGCCCGAACTCTTCCTCCAACCCTTTTCGACTTCCCCTCCCGATCATGAAAGGATCGACCCATGACCACGCTTGAACACCTGAAGACCTCGACCCTCGCCTTTGGCCGCCGCCTGATGGGCACGGCCGCCGCGGCCGCGCTCGGCCTCGGTCTCGGCCTCGCCGTCATCGCCGGGGCGCCCGCTCCGGCCATGGCCCAGGACGCCGCGGCGCAGGCCGGCAAGCCTGCCCTGTGGGTGCTGCGCGATGCCGACTCGACCATCTATCTGTTCGGCACGGTGCACCTGCTGCGGCCCGAGACCGTCTGGAGCTCGCCGGTCGTCAATCAGGCCTTCGACAGCGCCGACCAGATCTGGTTCGAGATCGAGAACCCCGATGACCAGGCTGCGGCCATGCCGCTGATCCAGCGCTACGGCATTGACATGGAGACGCCGCTGTCCAGCCGCCTGAACGCCGAAGAACAGGGCCAGCTGAACACGGCGGCCGAGGCCATGGGGCTGACCGGTCCGGCATTCGAGCCCATGCGGCCGTGGCTGGCGGCCCTGACCCTGTCGATGGCCCCGCTGACCAAGGCCGGATACGATCCGGAATCGGGTGTCGAGCTGGTGCTGCGCGCCCGCGCTCTGGAAGCCGGCAAGCCGATCGACGGTCTGGAGACGATCGAGGAGCAGCTGCAGGTCCTGTCCGGCATGTCCGAGGATGCCCAGATGGCCTTCCTGCGCTCGGTGCTCAGCGACTATGAGAATGCCACCGTCGAGCTGGACCGTCTGGTCGACGCCTGGGCGGTCGGCGATGTCGAGACCCTGGAAGAGATCGGCGTCACCCAGATGCGGGCCGAGGGCGAGGAATTCTACCAGAACCTTCTGGTCAAGCGGAACGCCAACTGGGCCGGCCAGATCGACACCATGATGGACGGCGAGGGCGTGATCTTCATCGCCGTCGGTGCCGCCCACCTGGCCGGCGATGACAGTGTCCAGGCCCTGCTGGAGCAGCGCGGCTTTACGGTCGAACGCGTCCAGTAGGCCTGACGGGGCTTAGGTAAAACGAGCGCCCGATCCGGTCCGCCGGGTCGGGCGTTTTCGTGCGTCAGGCGCGGCGGGTAAACAGGGCGCGGGTCAGGCAGGAAAAGACCAGCCGCCCGCCCTCGTCCAGCAGGTCGTGCTGGGCGATGACAATGCCCTTGTCGTCGCCCACCGGGTCCTTGCCCATGACGGTCATGCGGCCGCGCAGCAGCTCACCCGCCGGCGGATCACGCATATAGCGCAGGCCATCGACGGCCAGCACCTTGGTCTGGGCCCAGTGGCTGGACTTTTCCGCGAACAGCCGCGTCCACAGGGCATAGACCATGGCCGGAGGGGCGCCGGCCTCAACCGGCCAGCGGGGCGCGAACGTGGCAACGAAGCCGCTCAGGGACTCGGCGTCCACCGTGCAGGCACCCAGCGGTATGACCTGACCCACCGACAGGTCCTCGAAACAGACCCGGAAGGGGTCGGTCGCCTCGGCTTCGCTCATCAGGGACCCTGCCTTTTCTGACGCCGGGCGCTACGGCTCTTCGGAGACACGCACCAGCAGTTTGCCGTCATGATCGCCGGTGAACAAGCGGTTGAGCGACTGGACGGCGCCTTCCAGCCCGTGATCGACGTGGACCTTCCACTTCACCCGCCCGTCGGCCAGCCACGGCCCGACCTCGGCCACCATCTCGCGGGCGCGCGGAGCATAATCGAGCACGAGGAAGCCGCGCACCTCCAGCCGGTGGGTGATGATCCGCGAAAAGTTCGGCGAGGGCGGCATGCGCGTGGCGTTATAGGCCGAGATCAGGCCGCAGACGGCCATGCGCGCGTGGGTGTTCAGCCGGTTCCATACCGCGATCATGATGTCGCCGCCGACGTTCTCGAAATTGAGGTCGATGCCGTCCGGGGCCAGACGGTCCAGCGCCTCGCCCACATCCTCATTCTTGTAGTCGATGGCGGCGTCGAAGCCGAGTTCCTCGGTCAGCCAGCGGCCCTTGTCGGCGCCCCCGGCGATGCCGATCACGCGGGCGCCCTTCTGTTTGGCGATCTGGCCGGCAATCGAGCCGACGGCGCCGGCCGCGGCCGAGATGACCATGGTCTGGCCGGGCTCGGGCCGCAGGACATCGGTGACGCCCGCCCAGGCGGTCAGGCCGGTCATGCCCAGCACCGACAGATTGGCCGTCAGCGGCAGACCGGGGAAGCGATGCACAGGACGCAGCTGGCTGTCGGGAACGACAGCATAGTCGGCCCAGCCTCCCGACATGGGCATAACCAGATCGCCTTCCTTGAAGCGGTCCGAGCGGGTCGCCTCGACCACGCCCAGAGTCAGACCCCGCATGACGTCGCCCAGACCGACGGGCGGCAGATAGCCCTCGGAGTCGTTCATCCATGTGCGGTTGGTCGGGTCCAGCGACAGATAGATGGTGCGGACCAGAACCTCGCCATCACCGGGGTCTGCGACGGGGCTTTCAACCAGTTCAAGGTCGCCGTCCTGGATCAGGCCCTGCGGCCGGCGGCGAAGAACCCATTGGCGATTGGTGCGCGTCATGATCGACCTCCTGATGTCTCGCTATGCGTTTTCTTTATGGACCGACATCATGGCCGAGGGGCACAGCTTGTCGAGGGGCAGGGCCGATATGGGCACAAAAAAATGAAGGCGGACCGCAAACGGTCCGCCTTCAAAGGCATCATCGAGATGAGGCGCGGAGGCAGCTGACCGGAGTGAACCGGTCATTGTCGGGGGGGGCGTCGCTGCCTCCGCATATCAAGAATGCAGAGCGAAGACCCCGGTTCCCGCGCCGGGTGAAAAATTCGTCAGGCGATCTCGCGGCGGCCCGGATGGAAGAACAGCGCCTGGCTGATGGCGGCCTTGACCGTTTCCGGCTGGAACGGCTTGGTGATCAGGAAGGTCGGCTCGGGCCGCTCGCCGGTCAGCAGGCGCTCCGGGAAGGCGGTGATGAAGATCACCGGCACATCGATGGCCTTCAGGATATCCTTGACCGCATCGATCCCGGACGAACCGTCGGCCAGCTGGATGTCGGCCAGCACCAGACCCGGCTTGTGCCGCGAGACGGCATCAACGGCCTCGTCATGGGTGGTGGCTGTGGCCGTGACCCGGTGGCCCAGATCCTTGACCAGATTTTCGATGTCGGCCGAGATGATGGCCTCGTCCTCGATGATCAGCACGTCGGTCGCCAGCTCGGCATCGATGTCGGACTGGGCCTCGCTGATCAGCGATTCGACCGAGGGCACATCGGAGCCCAGAATTTGCGCGGTCTCGGACGGCGTGAAGCCCTCGAGCGCGGTCAGCAGAAAGGCCTGGCGCGAGCGCGGCGAGATACGCATCAGCCGACGCGAGGCTTCGTCTCCGCTCTCAACGTCGGGGCGACCTTCCAGCCGGGCCCCGGTCGAGGCCCAGATGGTGTGGAACACGTGATAGAGCGCGACGCGCGGCGTCATGTCCTGGGACAGCTGCTGCTCGCCGGCCGCGAGGGCCTCCAGCGCGACCCGTACATAGTTGTCCCCGGTGGTCTGGTCGCCGGTCAGGGCACGGGCGTAACGGCGGACATACGGAAGGTGAGGGGCCAACCTGGCAAGCAGACTCATGGAGCTATCATTCCCGACTAATGATTCTGCGGCCGGGACAAACCGGTCCGCAGGTGGTGACAAGCAGGCAGAACGTCGCTTAACAGCCAAGGTTCCGTGCCTTGCGGCCTTCACCCGGGGAAATCTCGTGGAGGAAGGAACCCGCAGCGCAAGGTGACGTTAATGACGACCGGCATTCAAGGGGCAGACAGCCGTTCATGACTGAAAAATCCAAACCCGGCCAGCCGATCGAGGACCTCGGGTCCGAAGATCTGGAAGAGGCACGGCTTCGCCAGCAGGCCATCGGGGTCAAGCTGCGGCACATTTTCGACGAGGTGGTCAATGAACCGGTCCCCGACGAATTTCTCGACATCCTGCGCCGTGCGGACAGCCGCGCGTCGGGCGAAGGTGGCGAATGAGCGGTGCTGCCCCCAAGCCCCCTTCGACCGATGACAAGGCGTTCAAGGTCGAGCTGGTCGCCCTGATCCCGCACCTGCGCGCCTTTGCCCGGACGCTGACCGGCGACGCCACCGCGGCCGACGATCTGGCGCAGGACGCCATGGTCAAGGCGTGGGATGCGCGGGCCAGCTTCCAGATGGGGACCAACATGAAGGCCTGGACCTTCATGATCCTGCGCAACCAGTTCTATTCGGACAAGCGCCGGTCGTGGCGCCAGTCGCAGCTGGATCAGGAAGCAGCAGAGCGCACGCTGGTCGCCGTCGACAATCCCGAGGCTCCGGTCGCGCTGGATGAACTGCGGCTGGCTCTGGCCTCCCTGCCCGAAGAGCAGCGCGAGGCGCTGATTCTGGTCGGCGCCGGGGGCTTTGCCTATGAGGAAGCGGCTGCCATCTGTGACTGCGCCGTCGGCACGGTCAAAAGCCGGGTCAGTCGCGCCCGCAAGGCGTTGCTCGCCGTTCTGGAAAGCGGCGGCTATGACCGCGACGGCAAGGCCGCCGGCGATGCCATGGCCTCGATCCTCGGGGCCGCGGACCGTCTGAGCGGCGGCTACAGCACCTGAGATGGGACGGCTGGGCCGCGCGCTTGGCCGTCACCTGGGCCGTTCCTTCGGACGCCCGGGCGAGCGTGGACTGAAACGCGCGAAATTTCAAGGAATCCGGTTCCGTCTGGGCATGGCCATGGCTCTGGCCCTCGCGCCCTTTCTGGTACTGATCGCCTTGCAGGTCGATGCGGACTTTCGCGAGCAGGCCGAGGAGCGCCGGGTCGATCTGCAACTGGCCGCTGAACGCAGCGCTGTCGCCGCCCGCACGCGGCTGGAGGGCGCCGCAACTCTCCTTCAGGCTCTGAGATTTGAGGGCAGCTCTCCCTTCTGTGAGGAGCGGCTGGGCGCACTTCTGGAGCGGCTGGACGGCTATTCAACGATCGTGCGCTACACCGCTACTGGTCAGGTGGTCTGCAGCGCCGGCGAACTGCGCGGCGTAGACGTCACCCAACGCGGCTGGTTCGTCCGCCTGCGGGCCGGCAGCGACTGGGTCGTGTCGCGGGCCCAACGCGACTTTCCGGCTCTGGTGACGGGCCTTCGGGTCGAGCGCCCCATGGGACGCTTTGACGGCGCCATGGCGGCTGTCATTCCGCTTGAATCCCTCCAGCCCGACACCCGCGACCCCGCCTTGCCGGAAGGGTCAGAAGCGGCGCTTGTGGATAGCGAAGGCCAGATTCTGGTGGCCACCGATCCGGCCGCCTTTGACATGGAGCCCGGGGGCAGGCTGGCAACGTGGTTCCAGGAAATGCGGGCCGGCGACGACCGGGTGCTGGAGGCCCGCGACAGCGGGGGAGAGCGGCGAGCCTATGCCGGTTCGGCCATGTCGGGCCAGGATGTCTATGTGCTGCTGGCCGCGCCCTCACCCGGCCTGCTGTCCTGGGCGCGTCTGAACCCGATCGGCTCGATTCTACTGCCGCTCGCCGCCTGGATGACAGCCTTTGTCGCCGTGATCCTTGTCACCGAGCGCGTGGTGGTGCGCTGGCTGGATTATCTGGAGCGTATCGCCGCCCTCTATGCCCGGGGCCGTTTCACGGTCCGCCCCGTCCAGGCCGTCAATGCGCCGACCGAAATCCGGGTGCTGGCCGAGACGTTGGACGGACTGGCCGAGGCCGTGTCGATTCGCGACCAGTCGCTGCTGGACAGTCTGGCCGAAAAAGACGTGCTGATGCGCGAGATCCACCACCGGGTGAAGAACAACCTTCAGATCATTTCGTCGCTGCTCAGCCTACAGCAGAGGGCGCTCAGCGATGACGCGGCAAAGATGGCGCTGGGCGATACGCGACAGCGTATCTCGGCGCTGGCCCTGATCTATCGGACCCTCTACCAGAGCGACGACATCCGCCACGCCGACGCAGCGGTCTTCCTGCACGATCTGGTCGGTCAGCTGGTCGCCAGCGAGGCCGGGCGCGGGCCGGCGGTCTCAAGCCGGGTCGAGGCCGACAGCCTGATCATGGACCCTGACAAGCTGGCCCCCATGGCCCTGTGGCTGGTCGAGGCGATCTCGAACGCGCTGAAGCATGCGCTTGCGGAGAAGGGTGGCACCCTGACCGTCCGCTTCACGGTCGATGGCGAGACCAGCGTGCTGGAGGTCGAGGACGACGGTCCCGGCCTGTCGGAAGCCGACCCGGTCGGCGTAGGGCGCACCCTGATGACGGCCTTTGCCAAACAGCTGCGAGGGTCAACCGAGGTGCTGGCGGCCTCGCCGCGCGGTACCCGTGTCCGCATGACCTTCGTCACCCCCAGCGTCTGACGCCCGGGGCGGGAACCCGCCTGCGTGTGCGGAGTTATTCAGGTCGTAACCGCCCGCGCCCTGCGGCGCCTGAACGAGGACCGATCCCATGCGCAAGATTTTCATTCTGGTCGCCGCCGCTGCCGCCCTGACCACCGCCGCCTGCAACACCATCGCCGGTGTTGGCCGCGATACCCAGGCTGCGGGCAGCGCCGTGGAAGAAGCCGCCGACGACGCCGCCAACTAAACGCTACAGAACAGCCACGCCGCTTCGAGCCCCCCCGGGGCCTGGCGTGAAGGTCGGACCCCACCGGTATCCCCCCACCGGTGGGGTCTGTCATGTCTGGCACCTGCGACAGCCCCCCGGAGTGTTTGCGGATCGCCCCAACCCCGTTAAGCATGGCTGTTGAGGGAGGGCCTCGTCAGAAGGCCCGGCACATCAGGGGAGGACGGCATGGGGGCCGACCAGACGACCATCGACGACCGGCCCGATCAGGGTCCGGGCCTGCGAACCGTGGTGACGGCCTCGGCTGCGGGCACGGCCTTCGAATGGTACGACTTCTTCATTTTCGCCTCGCTGACGGCGGTCATCGCCAACAAATTCTACGCCAATGTGGGCGAGGCGACGGCCTATATCCTGACACTGCTGTTGTTCGGGGTCGGCTTTGTCGTCCGGCCGCTGGGCGCGCTGGTGTTCGGCTGGTTCGGCGACCGGACCGGGCGCAAGACCACCTTCCTCGTGACGATCACCCTGATGGGGGTGGCGACCGTCGCGATCGGCCTGCTGCCCACCTATGACCAGATCGGCATCGCGGCACCCCTGTTGCTGCTGGTGCTGCGCGTGGCGCAGGGGTTCGCGCTGGGCGGTGAATATGGCGGGGCTGCGATCTTCGTCGCCGAGCACGCCCCGAACGAGAAGCGCGGCTATCTGACCGGCTGGATCCAGACGACGGCGGCCTTCGGCCTGATCGGCGCACTGGGCGTCATCATCCTGACCCGCATGATTGTGGGCGTCGACGCCTTCAACGACTGGGGCTGGCGCATCCCCTTCCTGCTGTCCTTCTTCCTGCTGGTGATCTCGCTGTGGATCCGGCTGAAGCTGAACGAAAGCCCGGCCTTCAAGCGGATGGAGGCGGAGGGCGGCGAACGGCGCGCCCCTTACCGCGAGGCGTTCGGCACCTGGAAGAACGGCAAATTCGTGCTGCTGGCCCTGTTCGGCATCATGATTGCCCAGGGCGCGGTCTGGTATTGCGGCTATTTCTACAGCCGCTTCTTCATGGAACGGGTGCTGAAGGTCGAGGTCGGCACGGTCGACCAGATCCTGCTGATCATCACCCTGGCCTCGGCCTTCCTCTATGTCTTCTTCGGCTGGCTGTCGGACCGGATCGGGCGCAAGCCTGTCATGCTGTTCGGGATGATCCTGGCGCTGATCGCCTTTTTCCCCGGCTTTCATGCCCTGACGCGGGCCGCCAATCCGGCGCTGGCCGAGGCCCAGGCCTCTGCCCCCGTGACGGTCGTGGCGGATCGCAGCGAGTGCGCCATCCAGTTCGACCCCGTCGGCAAGGCGGCCTTCGCCAGTTCCTGCGATCTGGCCAAGTCGGTGCTGTCCAATGCCGGTGTCAGCTATGAGAATGAGGCGGCCCCCGCCGGCACTCTGGCCCAGGTGCGGATCGGCGATGTCGTCATCCCCTCGGTCGAGGGGCGCGGGCTCGAGGGCGAGGCGCTGGCGGCGGCCCGGTCGGATGTCGAGACGCGGGTGAAGGCGGCGCTGGCCGAGGCCGGCTATCCAGCCCGGGCTGATCCGGCGCGGATCAACATGCCGCTGGTGATCGGTATCCTGATGGTCTTCATCGTGGCGGCGACGGCCCTCTATGGTCCGCAGGCCGCCGCCCTGGTCGAGCTGTTCCCCACGCGGGTGCGCTATACGGCGATGAGCCTGCCCTATCACATCGGCACGGGCTGGATTGGGGGCCTGTTGCCGGCGGCCAGTTTCGCCCTGGTGGCCTGGTCGGGGAATATCTACTTCGGTCTGTGGTATTCGGTGGTCTTCACCCTGATCGCCGTGATTGTCAGCCTCATCTGGTTGCCCGAGACCAAGGGTCGCGATCTGGATACCATCGGCGACTGAGGCGTTCTCCCGCGCATCTCCCCCCGAGTGAAAGGTCCTCTCATGTCCCATTCCGCCCGCGATGCCGGTCTGAAACTGCTTCATGAGCACGCCTTCATCGACGGCAAGGCGGTGAAGGGCAGCGGAGGGACGATTACGGTCGACGATCCTGCGACGGGCGACATCCTCGGCACCGTGCCCGATCTGGGCAAGACCGAGACGGAACAGGCGATTGCGGCCGCTGATCGGGCCTTTGCCGACTGGTCGGGCAGGCGTCCGGACGAGCGGGCGGCCTTCCTGCGCGAGTGGGCCCGGCTGATCGACGACCATGCCGAGGGTCTGGCCGGTCTGATGGCGCTGGAAAACGGCAAGCCGCTGGACGAGGCCAGGGGTGAGGTCGCCTATGCCAACGGCTTTCTCAAATGGTTCGCCGGCGAGGCCGAGCGCATGCTGGGCGAGACCCAGGACAGCCCGCTGGGCCATGTGATCCTGACGTTCCGCAAGGCCGTCGGCCCCTGCGCCCTGATCACGCCGTGGAATTTCCCGGCGGCCATGCTGACGCGCAAGCTGGGCCCGGCCTTTGCTGCGGGCTGCACCGCCGTGGTCAAGCCCGCCAGCCAGACGCCCTTTACCGCCATCGCGCTGGTCGAACTGGCCCATCAGGCGGGCCTGCCCAAGGGGGTGCTCAATCTGGTGACGGGCGATGCCGCCACCATCGGGGGCGTGCTGACGGCCTCACCGGTGATCCGCAAGCTCAGCTTCACCGGCTCGACCCCGGTCGGCCGCATACTGGCCGAGCAATGCGCGCCGACGCTGAAACGCGTGTCGATGGAGCTGGGCGGCGCCGCCCCCCTGATCGTGTTCGCCGACGCCGATATCGATCAGGCCGTGGCCGAGACCATCAAGGGCAAGTTCCGCAACTCCGGCCAGACCTGCGTCTGTCCGAACCGGATCTATGTCGAACGGTCCGTGGCCCGCGACTATGCTGACCGGCTGGCGGCCGAGGTGTCAAAGCTCAAGGTCGGCAATGCCTTCGACGACGGCGTCAAGGTCGGCCCCCTGATCGAGGACAAGGGTGTCGATAAGGTCGAGGACCACGTCGCCAAGGTCAAGGCGGCCGGCGGCGAGGTTCTGACCGGGGGCGAACGTCATGATCTGGGCGGACGGTTCTTTACGCCGACCGTGACCTTCGGCGGCGACGACGCCCTGTTCCGCGAGGAGGAGACCTTTGGCCCGCTGGTGCCCGTGTTTGCCTTCGACACCGAGGACGAGGTGCTGGACAAGGCCAATGACAGCGACCTGGGCCTGGCCTCCTATCTGTTCACGCGCGACCTCGACCGGGCCATCCGCATCGGCCGACGTATCGAGGCGGGCATGTGCGGCATCAACACCGGCCTGATGTCGACCCCGGTCGCTCCGTTCGGCGGCGTCAAACAGTCCGGCTATGGCCGCGAGGGCTCGACCCACGGCATCGACGACTATCTGGACATCAAGACCCTGACGCTCAAGCTGGGCTAGACTGGCAGCGCGCCGCGTTTGACCACGGTGCGCATGGCGACGCTGGAGGAGACGCGGGTGACGCCGGGGATGCGGGTCAGCTCGTGCGAGTGGACCCGCTCCAGATCATCGACGTCGCGCACCACCAGCCTGAGCAGATAGTCCGAGCCGCCCGTCATCAGATAGCATTCGACGACCTCGGGCACGGTGGCGACGGCGGTCTCGAAGGCGGTCAGGGCGCTCTCGGCCTGGGACGACAGGGTGACCGTAACAAACACACTGATCGGCAGGCCCACGGCGCGTTCGTTGATGATGGCGGCATAGCGGCTGATCACGCCCTCGGTCTCCAGCGCGCGCAGCCGCCTGAGGCAGGCGCTCTCGGACAGGTTCACGGTACGGGCCAGATCGGCGTTCGAGATGCGACCGTTCTCCTGCAGGGCGCGCAGCATCTTGCGATCTATGGCATCGAGGGTGACGGCAGAAACGGTCTTCATTTGGTATCCATAAGCAAGGTTCTGCGACTTTACGCCGTTCACACAGCAAAATGAACAGGAACCTGCGCCGCCGCCCCCGCTAGATTGCGCTCCGAACGGGCCACGCCGGTGGCCTGCCCTGCCTCAAGAGGAAACGGTCATGCGCGTCGGTGTCCCCCAGGAAATCAAGAAGAATGAGCACCGCATCGGCCTGACGCCGACGGCCGTGCGCGAATATGTGGCCCACGGCCATACGGTGCTGGTCCAGACCGGCGCGGGCGACGGCGCGGGCTTCACCGATGCCGAATACAAGCTGGCGGGCGCCAAGATCGCGCCGGACGCCAAGACCGTCTTCGCCGACAGCGACATGATCGTGAAGGTCAAGGAACCCCAGAAGGTCGAGTGGGAAATGCTGCGCGAGGACCAGATCCTCTACACCTACCTGCACCTGGCGCCCGATCCCGAGCAGACCAAGGGCCTGCTGGCCTCGAAATGCGCGGCCATCGCCTATGAGACCGTCACCGACCGCAACGGTGGCCTGCCGCTGCTAGCGCCGATGTCGGAAGTGGCCGGCCGGATCGCCGTCTTCTCGGCGGCCGAGACCCTGCTGAAGCACAATGGCGGCATGGGCCTGCTGTTCTGTGGCGTGCCCGGGGTGGCCCCGGCCCGCGTGGCGGTGCTGGGCGGCGGCGTGGTCGGCTTCAACTCGGCGCGCATGGCGCTGGGTCTGGGGGCCGAGGTCGTGGTGCTGGAACGCTCCATCCCTCGCATGCGCGAGATCGACGAACTGACCGACGGCCGGGTCATCACCCGCTACTCCTCGATCAACGCCATCGAGGAAGAAATCGTCAAGGCCGATGTGGTGATCGGCGCGGTGCTGGTCCACGGGGCCGCCGCGCCCAAGCTGGTCAAGCGCGAGCACCTGAAGCAGATGAAGAACGGCTCGGTGCTGGTCGACGTCGCCATTGATCAGGGCGGCTGTTTCGAAACCTCGCGCGCCACGACCCACGAAGACCCGACCTATGAGATTGATGGCGTCGTCCACTATTGCGTGGCCAATATGCCGGGTGCCGCGCCGCGCACCAGCTCGGAAGCCCTGAACAATGCCACCCTGCCGTTCGGCCTGGCGCTGGCCGACCACGGCCTCGACGCGCTGAAGAAGGACAAGCATCTGGCCCGCGGACTGAATGTCATGGGCGGCAAGATCACCTATCCCGCCGTGGCCGAGGCCATGGGCATGGAATGGACCGACCCCTACGGCGTCTGGGAAAAGTAGGCGGCTAGACGCGGATGGAGATGGCGGGGCCGGAGGCGGCCCTGTCGATCTCGCGCTCCAGTTCGGCCTGGTCGCGGTCGGCGGCCTTCCAGTCCTCTTCCGACGGCGGGTTAAGCGAGGTGATCGCCTCGCCCTTAATGTCCTGGCGGGCCTTTTTCAGCCCGGCGACGATCTGTTTGACCTGTTCGAAGAAGCCATAGTCAGCCACAGCGTCTTCCTCGCGGGCCCCCAGTGCCTTGATCTGTGCCTCCATCGCCGTAGTGTCGATCCCGGCCTCGGCCGCCGCATCGCGGGCCTCCAGCGCGTCGGCGGCCTGTTTGCGGATCAGGGCGAGATCGCCGGTCGAGACATTGCGGCCGCCCGCCTCGGCATAGGCCTTGACCGCTCCCTTCATCTCTCGCGCCAGCTCGGCGGCCAGCTTGAGCGCCGTCTTCGGGTCGATCTTGGCCATCAGCTTGAGCGCGTCCATGCGCGCCTTGACCCGCTCCAGCCGCTTGTACGCCAGCTCCCGGGCCTGTTCCTTGCCCGACCCCGCCTTGATCTCGAAGGGCTTGTCAGCCGGCTCCGCAGCCTTCGCTGAAGTCGACGAAGCCGGGGATTGAACGGCCCCGGCACGGGCAAACTGCAGGGCCGGGGAGGGGGCTTCGGGCAGTCGGAAGGCGGTCGAGATCATTCTGATCCCCTGTGTCGGATCGGCAGAGACTGGCAGTGACCGCTTTCAATCCGCTTAAAGACGCCTGTAATTTGCCGCCCTCATGGGTCATAAGCCGGGCATGAAGTTTCTCGACCAGGCCAAGATCTATATTCGCGCGGGTAACGGCGGGGCGGGCTCCGTCTCGTTCCGGCGCGAGAAATTCATCCCGAACGGCGGACCCGACGGCGGCGACGGCGGCCGCGGCGGGGATGTCTGGATCGAGGCGGTTGAGGGACTGAACACCCTGATCGACTATCGCTATCAGCAGCATTTCAAGGCCCAGACCGGCCACCACGGCCAGGGCCGCCAGATGCACGGCGGCAAGGGCGAGGATGTCGTGCTCAAAGTTCCGGTCGGCACCCAGGTGCTGGACGACGACAAGGAGACCGTCCTGCTCGACATGGACACGGTCGGCATGCGCGAGCGCCTGCTGCGCGGCGGCAACGGCGGCTGGGGCAATGTGCACTTCAAGGGGCCGGTCAATCAGGCCCCGCGTCACGCCAATCCGGGCCAGGAGGGCGGCGAACGCTGGATCTGGCTGCGGTTGAAGCTGATCGCCGACATCGGCCTTGCGGGCCTGCCCAACGCCGGCAAGTCGACTTTCCTGGCGGCGGCCTCGGCGGCCCGGCCCAAGATTGCCGACTATCCCTTCACGACCCTTACCCCCAATCTGGGCGTCGTCGACCTCAGCCCCAGCGAGCGGTTCGTGATCGCCGACATCCCCGGCCTGATCGAGGGCGCCAGCGAGGGCGCGGGGCTGGGCACGCGGTTCCTCGGCCACGTCGAGCGCTCGGCCAGCCTGATCCACCTGATCGACGGCACCCAGGATGATGTGGTGGGCGCGTATCACACCATTCGCCGCGAACTGGATGCCTATGGCGAGGGGCTGGAGGACAAGGTCGAACTGGTGGCGCTGAACAAGATCGATGCCCTGTCGCCCCAGCTGCGCGCAGAGAAAACGGCAGAGCTTGCAACCGTTCTCGGCAAAGAGCCGTTCCTTGTGTCAGGCGTGTCCGGTGAGGGCGTGCCTGAACTGCTGCGCGCGGCCTGGGCAGAGGTCCGCCGGACGCGCGGCGAAATCGAGATCGAGGACGACGGCGAGTACTCGCCCCCCACGACGGAGGACTGGACACCTTGACCAGGAAACGGCCTCTCCAGGCCGCGACGACCATTGCCGCAGCCGACCGGATCGTTCTGAAGATCGGCTCGGCCCTGCTGGTAGACCGCAAGACCAATACGGTGGACATGGAGCGCCTCAAGGGGCTGGCCGCCGACATCGCCGACTGGAAGGAAGAGGGCAAGCAGGTGCTGGTCGTCTCGTCCGGGGCGGTGGCGCTGGGACGCCGGCGGCTGGGCTCGCGCGCCCGGGGCGGGGGGCTGGAAAAGAAGCAGGCGTCGGCGGCCGCAGGGCAGTCGATGCTGATGCACGCCTGGGAGTCGGTGTTCGACCCCTATGACATCGTCACGGCCCAGATCCTGCTGACGCGCGACGACACCGAGGTGCGGCGCCGCTGGCTGAATGCGCGCGCCACCGTGGGCGCCCTGCTGGACATGGGCGCCGTGCCGATCGTCAATGAGAACGACACCATCGTCACCGACCAGATCCGCTATGGCGACAACGACCGGCTGGCCGCCCGGGTGGCCCAGTTGATCAGCGCCGACCTGTTGATCCTGCTGTCGGACGTGGACGGGGTCTATACGGCTGATCCCCGCCAGAATCCGGACGCCGAGCATATCCCTTTCATCCGGGAGCTAACCCCCGAGATCGAGGCCATGGCCACAGGGGCCAATGCGGCGGCGGGCGTCGGCACGGGCGGCATGGCGACCAAGCTGATGGCGGCCCGCATCGCGGGCGAGGCCGGGTGCGCCACCCTGATCGCGGCCGGGCGGGCCAAGAAGCGCGGTGCCCAGACGATCGAGGAGGGCCGCAAATGCACTTTGATCGCCCCCTCGACCACGGTTCGCGCCGCCTACAAGCAGTGGATCGGCGGCTCTCTGGCCGTGCGAGGCCAGATCGTCATCGACGCGGGCTGCTTCAAGGCGCTGGGGCGCGGCAAGTCGCTGCTGGCTGCCGGCGTCGTGACCGCGAACGGCAGCTTCGAAAAGGGCGATCCGGTCGAGATTCTGGACGAAACCGGCGCCGAGATTGCGCGCGGACTGGTGCGGTATGACGCCGCCGACGTGACCACTATCGCGGGCTTGCGCTCGCCCCAGATCAAGGCCGCGTTGGGCTATGCCGGGGGGCCGGTGGTGGTCCACGCCGACGACCTGGCCCTGCGCTGACAAAGACCTTCATTGAGCCCGAATACCCCCGTCGGGGGTTGAAACAGACGGAGACGGCCCGACCTTAGAGGAATGACCATGACCCAGACTGCGGAGATCGCACCCGACCGCCCGACCGATTCCACCCTTGAAGCCGACATGCTGGCTTTGGGCCGAAAGGCCCGCGCCGCCGCCCGCGACCTGGGCCTGGCCCCGCCCGAGACACGAACGCGCGCGATCGCCGGCATGGCCAAGGCCCTGAAGGCCCGCTCGGCCGAAGTGCTTGAGGCCAATGCTGCGGACCTCGAGGCCGCCAGGGCCAAGGGTATGGCCTTGGCCATGATGGACCGGCTGACGCTCGACGAAAAACGTCTGGACGGCGTTATTGCCGCTCTGGAAAAGATCGCCGCCATTCCCGACCCGGTCGGGATCGAGACCGCCCGCTGGACGCCGGACAATGGTCTGGATATCGCCCGGGTGCGCACCCCCATCGGTGTTCTGGCCATCATCTATGAAAGCCGCCCCAATGTGACCGCCGATGCGGCGGCCCTCGCCGTCCGGGCTGGCAATGCGGTGATCCTGCGCGGCGGCTCGGAATGCCTGCGTTCGAACCTCGCTATCCACGGCGCCCTTGCCGAAGGTCTGGAGCAGGCGGGCCTGAGCCCCGACTGCGTGCAGATCGTCACGACGCGCGACCGCGCGGCGGTCGGCCATATCCTGCAGGGGCTGAACGGGTCCATCGACCTGCTGATCCCGCGTGGTGGGCGTTCGCTGGTCGAGCGGGTGCAGGCCGAGGCACGCGTCGCCGTGCTGGGCCATCTGGAGGGTGTCAACCACGTCTATGTCGATGCCAGCGCCGATGGTGACATGGCCCGCGATGTGGTGGTCAATGCCAAGATGCGCCGGGTTTCGGTTTGCGGTGCGGCCGAGACCCTGCTGGTCGACAAGGCCGGGGCCGAGCGACTGCTGCCCGGCATTGCCGAGGCCCTCAAGGCCGCGGGCTGTGAGCTGCGGGCCGATCCCGCCGCACGGGCCCTGATACCGGACGCGACCGAGGCCACCGACGCCGACTGGCCCACCGAGTATCTGGCGGCCATTCTGGCGGTGAAGCTGGTCGATGGCGTCGATGGCGCGCTGGATCACATCGCGCAGTTTGGCTCGGGCCACACCGAGGCGATCGTGGCCTCCGACGAGGGCGTTCTGGAGCGCTTCCTCGCGCGGGCCGACGCCGGCATCGTGCTGGCCAATGCCTCGACCCAGTACGCGGACGGAGGCGAGTTCGGCTTTGGCGGCGAGATCGGCATCTCGACCGACCGGTTACATGCGCGCGGCCCCGTTGGCGCCGAACAGCTGACCAGCTTCAAATATGTCGTGCGCGGCAAGGGCCACGCCCGGCCCTGAGGCTTCGGCGATAAATCGAGACAAGCGGGGGCGGGGGTGTTAGGGCACGCGTGAGCATAAGCCCTGCCGAGACCCTGTCCTTGCGCTTCTTCCATGCCGGCCCTGCCCCCCGGACCGCCGGGCCCCGCCCCGGCGGCCTCAATGACGGGCTGCTGCTGTATCCCGGCATGCGGGTCGGCCTGTTCGGCGGCTCCTTCAATCCGGCCCATGACGGCCATGCGCATGTGGCCGAGACCGCATTGCGCCGCCTGGGTCTGGACCGGGTCGTCTGGCTGGTGTCGCCCCAGAACCCGCTGAAGTCCGATGCCGAGACCGCGCCCCTTGCCGACCGTATGGCCTCGGCCCGGGAATGGGCCGACCGTGCCGACGGATCGCGTCACATGGTCATCTCCGATTTTGAGTCCCGCGTCGGTACGCGCCGTACGATCGACACGCTGAGGGCCCTGACCGCCCGCTATCCGGGCGTGAAATTCGTCTGGCTGATGGGGTCGGACAATCTGGCCAGCTTTCATCGCTGGCGTGGCTGGACGGACCTGTTGTCGCTGATGCCGATGGCGGTCGTGGCCCGCCCGGGCAGCCTGCTGGAAAGCCGCGCGGCGCCCGCCGCCCTACGCTATCGCCGCTACCGGATTCACGCGCATGAGGCCCATACACTGGCCGATCGGCAGGCCCCGGCCTGGGTCTATCTGACGGCACCGCTCAACCGGACCTCCTCGACGGCCCTGCGCGCCGAGGCCGCCTCGGCGCGACAGTGACCGCCGGGCGGGGATGTGCTAGGCTGGTGCCTGACCTTTTGTCGACTGGAGTATTCCGCTGACCCCCTCGCCCGCGCACGATGCGCATGCTGACGACACCTCCCACGTCGATTCCGACGGCCCGGACAGTGCTGACGCCCGATCCGCCGAGCTTCCGACCGGAAGCACCCCTCTCGAAACCGCCCTCCTGGCCAAGCTGGATGAGGACAAGGCGCAGGACATCGTCCTGATCGACCTCAAGGGCAAAAGCCCGATGTCCGACACCATGATTGTGGCGTCCGGTCGCTCGCACCGCCATGTCAGCGCGCTGGCCGACCACCTGCTGCGCATCCTCAAGGAACACGGCTTCGGCAAGGCCAAGGTCGAGGGCCTGCCACATTGCGACTGGGTGCTGATCGACGCCGGGGACGTGATCGTCCACCTGTTCCGGCCCGAGGTGCGGACCTTCTACAACATCGAGAAGATCTGGGCCGTGGACGCGGCGCACCGGACGGCCCGCAACTAGGCTTGTCTGACGGGGGATCTGCGTCGTGAAGCTGTCGATCGTTGCCATCGGCAGGGCCGGACGGGGTCCCGAGGCGGACCTCGCCAGCGACTATGCCCTGCGCGCCGGCCGTACCGGTCGCGGCATCGGACTGGGCCCTTGCGAGCTGATTGACGTCGAGACCAAGAAGCCCGGTCCCGGCCCCGAGGGCGTCGCCTTGCTGGCGGCGACCACAGGCGCGCGTCTGATCGCCTGCGACGAGCGCGGCAAGACCTTTTCCTCGCGCGCCTTTGCCGATCTGGTCCGCGACATCCGGGACGGGGGCGAACGCCATCTGGCCTTTGTCATCGGCGGCGCGGACGGGCTGGATGAGATGGTGCGCGACGCCGCCTCGCTTACCCTGGCCTTCGGTCCCCAGACCTGGCCCCACGCCCTCGCCCGCGCCATGCTGGCCGAGCAGATCTATCGCGCCACCACCCTGCTGGCGGGCACGCCCTATCATCGAGATTGAGGCGGATGCGGCGGACCCTGCTGATGGTGGCCCTGATGCTCGGCATGGTCGGATCGGTGTCTGGCCAGTCAACCCCGCGCCCCGACCCTGAAGCGGTCGCGCAGACCCAGGCTCAGTATCGTGACGCCGTGATCCGTGCCCGTCGACTCGAGGCGGATGTGGCGGCGCTGGATCGCCGGATCGCCGCCACCGAGGCCAGTCTGGAACGCCAGCCCGCCGCCGGTGACGAAACCGTTCTGCTGCAACGCCGGCAGCTGGATGCCGCCGGCCGTCTGGAAGCTCGCGCGCTGGAAGAGCTGGCCCTCGCCAAGGGGCCGCTCACCCGGGTGCTGGGCGCCCTGCAGACCCTGACCCGGCATCCGCCGCCGCCGCTGGTCGTCCCCACGCAGGAGGCCGTCGCTACGGTCCGCGCGGCCGTATTGATGAAGGCTCTGGTCGTTCCGCTGACGCAGCAGGTTGAACGGGCGGATCGCCGCCGCGCCGCCGTCGTCGCCGAGCGCCGCGCCTTGGCCCTGCAGAGCGAACGCCTGTTCGTCAGCGAGAGCCAGACCGGCGACCTGCAGGCCACATTGCAGTCGCGGCTGGTGTCGGACCGCGCCCGACGCGCCGCCCTGCGGGCCGAGGCGCAGCGGGCCCGTCGCGAGGTCGAGGCGCTGGAGGCCCGCCTGCGCGCCGCCGGGGCCTCGGTGCCGGATGTCGCCGTCAGCCAGACCCCGGCGCTCAGGCTGCCGAACGGGCGCGACACCCTTCTGGCCCCGGTCGAGGGGCCGCCCTCGACCCGGTTTGGCAAGGGCTCGACCGGTTGGCAGTGGCAGGCGGCAGGGCAACCGGTCATCGCGCCGCTGGAAGCCGAGGTCATCCATGCGGGGCCGCTGGACGGATGGGGGCAGGTGGTCATCCTTGATGCCGGACCGGGCTGGCGCGTTGTTCTGTCCGGGCTGGCCGCGCTCGATGTCGCCACCGGTGACCGGGTCGAGACCGGCCAGAGGCTGGGCGCCGGACACGCCCGCCTGCCTGTCGTTCTGGAGTTGAGACGCGAGGAACTGGCCGTCGATCCCTCGCCCTGGCTGGACTGAACGCCGCCGGTCACGTGAAGCTGACACAGAATTTGTACCGTAGCGGGGGTTTCGCCTCGATTTGGTCCTGCCTTCTACTATTTGATAGGACGGATGACCGATGCGGGCCTGCCCGCTCAAGGGCCGGGTCCGGCCACAAGGAAAGACAAACCTATGCGTAGACTGTTGCTTGTCGGATGTGCGGCCCTGGCGCTCGGGGCGGGGGCTGCGGCCATGGCCCAGCAGAACGTCCGCAACAACGAGACCTTCCGCATGCTGGAGCTGTTCGGCGATGTGCTCGCCGTGGTGAAGCAGGCCTATGTGGTCCCCGTCGATGATCGCAAGCTGATCGAGGCGTCACTCAGCGGCATGATGACCGCGCTCGACCCGCACTCCAGCTACCTGGCCCCGGCCGGCTTCGGCGAGCTGCGCGAACGCACCGAGGGACAATATTCGGGCGTCGGCCTGACCATTTCGGCCGAAGGCGGCTTTGTAAAAGTGATTTCGCCGATGGACGGGGGTCCCGCCGCCCGCGCCGGGGTCCAGGCCGGCGACGTCATCTCGGCCATCGAGGGTTCGACGGCTGCGGGCCTGTCGGTCTCGGAGGTCTCCGAAAAGCTGCGCGGCGCGGCCGGCACCGAGGTTCGGGTCACATTCCTGCGCGATGGCTCCGATCCGCTGGAAGTCACCCTGACGCGCGAGATCATCAAGATCGAGTCGGTCACCGGCCGGATCGAAGGCGACTTCGGCTATGTCCGCATCTCGACCTTCAACGAGAACACCGGCCGCGAACTGAACGAGGTCATGGCCCGGCTGCAGTCCGAGAACCCGGGCATCAAGGGCTATGTCGTCGATCTCCGCAACAATGGCGGCGGCCTGCTGTCGGCCGCCATTGCCGTGTCCGACGCCTTCCTCGAGCGCGGCGAGATCGTCAGCCAGCGCGGCCGCAAGCCTGATCAGATCGAGCGCTATTCGGCCCGGCCCGGCGATCTGGCCAACGGTCTGCCGATCGTGGTGCTGGTCAACTACGGCTCCGCTTCGGCCTCGGAAATCGTCGCCGGCGCGCTGCAGGATCACGAGCGGGCGACCGTCGTCGGCCTGACCAGCTTCGGCAAGGGCTCGGTCCAGACCGTCATCCCGCTGCGCGGCGGCGAGGACGGGGCCCTGTCGATCACCACGGCGCGCTATTACACGCCGTCCGGGGCCTCGATCCAGAAGATCGGCATCGAGCCGGACCTCGAGGTCTCGCGCTCCTTCGCCGAAGCCGGCATCGTCGCGCGGTCGAACTTCATCTATTCCGAAGCCGCCTATTCCACCGCGCTGGACGCCTCGATCGGGGCTGAACGCAAGGGCCCCCACGTGCCGTTCGAGGCCCCGGGCGAGGACTATCCCGAGGACAAGGACTATCAGCTGGAGCGCGCCTATGACGTGCTGCGCGCCGGGGGCCGCCTCGACCAGCTGGCCGCCGCGCCCGAAGGAATCATCGTCACCCCGCCGGGCACCGAGCCGACCGAAATGGCAGCCACGACCGATCCGGAATAGGGCACACCCCCGCCCGGGTGTCATGGTGAATGCGGCGTTAGGGTTTCTTAACCGGCGCCGGGCATGGTGGGGCCAAATGGCCTGAACCGCATGGGCGGCCGGGCCGTGACGCCGTCCGGGTCCGCATGTCCGAGTCCAGTTTCGCCAAACGCCAGTCGCGTCTCGCCGCCAGGGCCGGGTCTCCGCCGCGTCGCGTCCACTTGGGCGCTGTCCGCAAACAGCTGGTCGCCTTCTTCCGCAAGCCGCCGGTGGCGGTGGCCTCGGCCGGCCTGCTGGTGCTGCTCAGCGCCGGCCTGTTCATCGCCGTGCTGGGCGATCCTCGCGCCGGCCTGCCTTCGGCTCGCGTCGACCTGAAGCGCGAGGTTGTGGCCGAGCGGGCCCCGACCGGCATGGAGGCCTTCTCCATGGGGGTCGAGGATGCCTGGCTGACCCTCGGTGCCGACCCGGAGGCCCTGGGCACCGAGGCCGTCATCACCCTGCCCGACGGGGCCAGTGTCTCGGGCTCGGGCGAGGGGATCACCGCCCCGCGCATCGCCGCCACCACACCGCTGCCGCGCGCCCCCATCGAGGGCCTGAGCCGCCCGGGTCCGGCAGGTCCCCTGCCGATCATCGCCACCGACGGCCGCACCCCGGCCGAGGCCTATGCCCGCCCGTTCCGTCCGAACGGTAAGCCGCGCGTCGCCCTGATCGTCGGCGGACTGGGCCTGAATGCCACCACGACCCGGGCCGCCATCGAACGCCTGCCCCCGGAAATCACCCTCAGCTTCGTGCCCTATGCCGACGACCTGCAGGCGTGGATCGATCTGGCCCGCGCGCACGGCCATGAGGTGATGATCGAGATCCCGATGGAGCCGACCGGCTATCCGGACAATGACCCCGGCCCCTACACCCTGCTGGCCGATGGCGGGGCCGAGGATGTCGGCGGCAAGCTGCCGTGGCTGCTGGGCCGGGCGACCGGCTATTTCGGCGTGACCAACTATCTGGGCGACCGCTTCATGACCTCGGATGCCGCCTTCGGCGCCATGCTGGGCACCCTGCGCACCCACGGGCTGGCCTTCATCGATGACGGTCAGGCGCGCCGTCGCCCCGGGGCCTGGTCGCGCGCCACCGCCGACCGCGTGATCGACGAGACCCAGACCCCGGTGGCCATCATGGGCCAGCTCAATGCCATCGAGGCCATGGCCAAACAGCGCGGTGACGCTCTGGGCACCGGCTTCAGCTATCCGGTGACGGTCGAGGCCGTGGCCCGCTGGGCCGCCGGACTGGACGCGCGCGGCCTGCAACTGGCCCCTGCCAGTGCCATGACCCGCCGCCCGGGGCGCTAGGCTCTGTGAGCGAGCGCGACCTTTCCCTCTACCGCCCCAATGTCGGCGTCGTGGTCTTCAATGCCGAGGGCCGCGTCTGGCTGGGCCGCCGGATCGGCACGCCGGACCCGTGGAACTGGCAGTTCCCCCAAGGGGGCATCGACAAGGACGAAGATCTGGAGGCCGCCGCCCGCCGCGAACTGTTCGAGGAGACCGGCATCCGCTCGGTCGACCTGCTGGGCCGGACCGAGGGCTGGATCGTCTATGACTTCCCGCCCGAAGTGCTGAACGGCGCCATGAAGAAGCGCGGCAACCTCGGCCAGAAGCAGGTGTGGTTCGCCTGGCGCTTCACCGGCACGGATGACGAGGTCGATCTGCAGGCCCACGGCGAGCAGGAGTTCGACGCCTGGCGCTGGGCCGACCTGGCCGAAGCCCCCGGTTTGATCGTGCCCTTCAAACGCGCCGTCTATGATCAGGTCTGCACGGAGTTTGCGCGGTTCGGGCATCCCTGACGCAAAAACGGCGGCTCCCGAAGAAGCCGCCGCTCTGCAATCAGATTGTCTGCGAAATCAGCCCGCGGCCACTTCCGCTGCGCGCTCGGCCAGGATGGTCAGGCCGGCGGGGGTCACGTCGGCGAACCCGCCCTCGACCTGGAACTGGCGACGGTTGCCGCCGTCCATGACGGTGACCACGCCTTCGCGCAGGGCCGTCATGAAGGGCGCGTGATCGGCCAGCACGCCGAAGTCACCCTCGACGCCGGGCGCATCCACCTGATCCACGAGGCCCGAAAAGACCTCGCGTTCCGGCGAGACGAGAGAAAAGGAGAGCTTACCTGCCATCTTCAACAATCTCCGGGGCGTCTGCCCGCATGACGTGGGCGACAACAGTGGTGCCGCCGCCCCTATTTGTATACTGCACCACTTCGATCTCCACGTTTCGTCCGGGGAAAACGAAGCTTTGGGTGATCCGGTCTTCCACCCGCAACGCTTCGGCTACCGGAGAGGCTGATGTCGGCGGAGCCTGCAGACGGCGCCGGAGCGCCTCTCCGAAGGTTCTGCCATCCTCCCCCCCGGCACCGATAACCATGCAGAAGGTCTCTTCCGGGTCGGTCACTATCCTCACGTTGTGAACTGGCTGCCAGTCCGCGCTCACCCTCAGATACTGTCGATCGTCAGTGGCTTCCTCGAGATCAGGTGACAACTGGTTCGCCAGAATCGGGGACCCGTTCACGCGCTCCAAACACCACCCTAGCAACGCCTGGTCAAAGAGCTGCTCCGGTGAGAGGCGCGGCCCGTTGTCCTCAGAGCAGGATGCGGCGATCAGCGACAACGCCGCGATTGCCAGCGCCCCGCGCTTCATTACGCCGCGTCCGCAGCCAGCTTCTGGGCCTTCTCGACGGCTTCCTCGATGGTGCCGACCATGTAGAAGGCGGCTTCGGGCAGGTGATCGTATTCACCGGCGACGATGCCCTTGAAGCTGCGGATGGTGTCTTCCAGCGCGACGAACTTGCCCGGCGCGTTGGTGAACTGTTCGGCCACGAAGAAGGGCTGCGACAGGAAGCGCTGGATCTTGCGGGCGCGCGAGACGACCAGCTTGTCCTCTTCCGACAGCTCGTCCATGCCCAGGATGGCGATGATGTCCTTCAGGCCCTTGTACTGCTGCAGGACCTCCTGGACCGAACGGGCGACCTGGTAGTGTTCGTCGCCGATCACCAGCGGGTCCATGATCCGCGAGGTCGAGTCCAGCGGATCCACGGCCGGGAAGATGGCCTGGGCGGCGATGTCGCGGCTCAGAACGGTCGTGGCGTCGAGGTGGGCGAAGGAGGCGGCGGGCGCCGGGTCGGTCAGGTCGTCGGCGGGGACGTAGATGGCCTGCACCGAGGTGATCGAGCCCTTCTTGGTCGAGGTGATGCGCTCCTGCAGATTGCCCATCTCGGTGGCCAGCGTCGGCTGATAGCCCACGGCCGAGGGGATGCGGCCCAGCAGGGCGGACACTTCCGAACCGGCTTGCGTGAAGCGGAAGATGTTGTCGACGAACAGCAGCACGTCCTTGCCTTCCTCGTCGCGGAAGTACTCGGCCTGGGCCAGGCCGGTCAGGGCGACGCGGGCGCGGGCGCCGGGAGGCTCGTTCATCTGGCCGTACACGAGGGCGCACTTGGACCCTTCGGTCGAGCCACCGTTCTTGGCCGGGTCGACGTTCACGTTCGACTCGATCATCTCGTGATACAGGTCGTTGCCTTCGCGGGTGCGCTCACCCACGCCGGCCAGCACGGAGTAACCGCCGTAGGCCTTGGCGATGTTGTTGATCAGCTCCTGCATGGTCACGGTCTTGCCGACGCCGGCGCCGCCGAACAGGCCGATCTTGCCGCCCTTGGTGTAGGGGCACATCAGGTCGATGACCTTGATGCCCGTGACCAGGATTTCCGAGCTGGTCGACTGATCCTCGAAGCTGGGGGCTTCGCGGTGGATCGGGCGATACATGGTGGTCTTGATCGGGCCCTGTTCGTCGATCGGGGCGCCGACCACGTTCATGATGCGGCCGAGCGTGCCCGGGCCGACCGGGGCCTGGATGGAGCCGCCGGTGTCGCTGACGGCCTGGCCGCGGGTCAGACCCTCGGTGGTGTCCATGGCGATGGTGCGGACCATGTTCTCACCCAGGTGCTGGGCGACCTCGAGGACCAGGGTGAAGGGCTCGCCCGTCTTCTGGTCGACGTTCTGGGTTTCCAGCGCGTTCAGGATTGCCGGCAGCTGGCCTTCGAACTCGACGTCGACCACGGCGCCGATGACCTGGGCGATCTTGCCCGTGCCGGTTCCGGCGATGATCTTCGGCGCGGCCTTGGCGGCAGCGGCGCGCGGAGCGGCCGGCTTCTTGGCAGCGGGGGCCTTCTTGGCGGCGGGCTTCTTGGGGGCGGTGGTGTCGGTCATGGGTCGGTCCGTGTCGGAAAGGGCGTTCAGGGGCAGATCAGAGGGCTTCCGCGCCCGCGATGATCTCGATCAGTTCGGTGGTGATCTGGGCCTGGCGTTTGCGGTTGTACTGCAGGGTCAGGCTGTTGATCAGGTCACCGGCGTTGCGGGTGGCGTTGTCCATGGCGCCCATCTGGGCCCCGAAGAAGCTGGCCTGGTTCTCGTAAAGGGCGGCCAGGATCTGGGTGGTGATGTTGCGCGGCAGCAGGGTCTCGAGGATTTCCTCTTCCGAGGGCTCATACTCATAGACGGCGCCGTTCAGATTGACGGGCGGCGCGTCCTCGGCGACCTCGGCCGGGATCAGCTTCTTGGGCGTCGGCACCTGCGAGATGACCGACTGGAAGCGGCTGTAGAACAGGGTCACGACGTCGGCGCGGCCGGCCTCGAACTCTTCGGCCACCAGATCGGCGATCGGCTCGGCAACCGGCAGGCCGATCACCTTGTGACCGCCCATCTCGAAGGTGTGCACCATCCGCTCGCCATAGAGGCGGGCCAGACCGTCACGCGACTTCTTGCCGACAGCGATGATGCGCACATCCTTGCCGCCCTTGATCAGGGTGTTGATCCGCTCGCGCGCGGCGCGGATGACGTTGGTGTTGAACCCACCGGCCAGACCCTTGTCGCCGGTGGCGACGATGATCAGGTGCTTTTGCTCCGCGCCGGTGCCGGCCAGCAGCTTGGGCGCGTCGTCACCCGACACGCCGGCCGCCAGATTGGCGATCACCGAGGCCATCTTCTGCGCATAGGGACGGGCGCTTTCGGCCTGGTCCTGGGCACGCTTCAGCTTGGCCGCCGCGACCATGTTCAGGGCTTTCGTGATCTTCTGCGTGGACTTCACGCTTCCGATCCGATTGCGCATTTCCTTGAGGCTGGCCATTCGGCGTTCCTCTAGCTCCTAGCTGTGGCGGCGATCAGGCGAAGGTCTTGGCGAAGGATTCGATGGCGTCCTTCAGTTCGGCTTCCAGTTCCGGCGACAGGGCCTTCTTGGTGCGGATGGCGTCGAGGATGCCGGCGTGTTTGGAGTGCATGCGCGCCAGCAGTTCGCGCTCGAAACGACCGACGTCCGACACGGCGATGCCGTCCAGATAGCCGCGCGTCCCGGCGTAGACGGAGACGACCTGCTCCTCGACCGCCAGCGGCGAATATTGCGGCTGCTTCAGCAGCTCGGTCAGGCGGGCGCCGCGGGCCAGCAGCTTCTGGGTCGAGGCGTCCAGGTCCGAACCGAACTTGGCGAAGGCGGCCATTTCCCGGTACTGGGCCAACTCGCCCTTGATGGAACCGGCCACCTGCTTCATCGCCTTGATCTGGGCCGAAGAGCCCACGCGCGACACCGAGATGCCGACGTTCACGGCCGGGCGGATGCCCTGGTAGAACAGGTCCGATTCCAGGAAGATCTGGCCGTCGGTGATCGAGATCACATTGGTCGGGATGTAGGCCGACACGTCATTGGCCTGGGTTTCGATGATCGGCAGGGCGGTCATGGAGCCCGAGCCATAGTCGCTGTTCAGCTTGGCCGAACGCTCCAGCAGGCGGCTGTGCAGATAGAAGACGTCGCCCGGATAGGCTTCACGGCCCGGCGGACGGCGCAGCAGCAGCGACATCTGGCGATAGGCGACGGCCTGTTTCGACAGATCGTCATAGACGATCAGGGCGTGCATGCCGTTGTCGCGGAAATACTCGCCCATGGCCGTGCCCGAGAACGGGGCCAGGAACTGCAGCGGGGCCGGTTCCGAGGCCGTGGCGGCCACGACGATGGTGTAGTCCAGGGCGCCGCGCTCCTCGAGCGTCTTGACGATCTGGGCGACGGTCGAGCGCTTCTGGCCGATGGCGACGTAGATGCAGTAAAGCTTCTCGCCTTCCGACGTCGCATTCGCGTTGACGTTCTTCTGGTTCAGGATGGTGTCGACGGCCACGGCGCTCTTGCCGACCTGACGGTCACCAATGATCAGCTCGCGCTGGCCACGGCCGACCGGGATCAGGGTGTCGATGGCCTTCAGGCCGGTCTGCATCGGCTCGTGCACCGACTTGCGCGGGATGATGCCCGGCGCCTTGACGTCGACGCGGCGACGCTCTGTGAACTGGATCGGGCCCTTGCCGTCGATCGGCTCGCCCAGCGGGTTGACGACGCGGCCCAGCAGGCCCTTGCCGACCGGCACGTCCACGATCTCGCCCAGACGGCGGACCTCGTCGCCCTCGGCGATTTCATTGTCCTGGCCGAAGATCACGGCGCCGACGTTGTCGACTTCCAGGTTCAGGGCCATGCCCTTCACGCCGGCCTTGGGGAATTCGATCATCTCGCCGGCCTGGACATTGTCCAGACCGTGGATGCGCGCGATGCCGTCGCCGACCGACAGCACCTGGCCGACGTCCGAGACATCGGCTTCCACGCCGAAAGCGGCGATCTGCGACTTGAGGATGGCCGAAATCTCGGCGGCGCGGATGTCCATGTGGGGCTCTTCTTGGCTTAACGTTCAGTCTGTGGGGCGGAGCGGAAGCGGCTTGTCAGCCTATCCGGCCCGTTTGAGGGCGAATTTCATCTGGTCGAGCTTGGTCTTCAGCGAGGCGTCGTACAGGCGCGAGCCGACCTTGACCTTCAGGCCGCCCAGCAGGGCCGGATCGACGCGGGCTTCCAGCTCGGGATCCTTGCCCAGCGCCTTGCGCAGCGAGGCCTTGATGGCATTCATCTGGGCCGCGTCCAGCGGGGCGGCCGAAACCACCTCGGCCGAGACCAGTCCGGTGCGGATGGCATACAAACGGTCGAAGCCGGCGATCACGGCGGTCAGGTCGCCCGACCGGCCGTTCTGGGCCAGCAGGCCCAGGAATTTTCGGGTCAGGCCGTCAAAACCGGCCTTGTCGGCGATGGCGATCAGGCCCCGGGCCTGGTCCTCATTGCTGATCACCGGCGAGGTGGCCAGCCGGCGCAGGTCGGCGCTCTCGCCCCAGGCCTTGCGCAGCGACTTGAGGTCGGCGCGAACGGCGTCCAGCGCCCCGCCTTCATCGGCGAGGTCGAAAAGGGCCTGCGCGTAACGTGCGCCGACAGTCGTAGTCCTGAAATCGTCAGCCACTCGTCAAGGTCCGCGATCAAAAGCGTTTGGGTCGCAACCGGCGGTGACGGATCACCCCGATCAAAGGCTTGAAATGCTTGAAAAAAGCACAACGGGTCCCTGTCTTGCGACAGAGGTCCCGGTTCAGCCGGGCGCCTGATAGCACGGGGCCTTGCCCCCCGCAACCGAGGCGGTGCGCCACAGGCGGGCGGCTTGTCGCAGGCCGCGGAGTCTCTATAGATCGGCGAAACCTTCCCTTCTGGACCGAGACTTCATGTTCGACAGCATCACGCCCCTTCTTTCCGATCCGGCGGCCTGGGCGGCCCTCGTCACCCTGATCGTCATGGAAGTGGTGCTGGGGATCGACAATCTGATCTTCATCTCGATCCTGTCGAACAAGCTGCCCGAGCATCAGCGCTCGCGCGTGCGCCGCATCGGTATTTCGCTGGCGCTGATCATGCGCCTCGCCCTGTTGTCGATGATCGCCTGGATCGTCGGCCTGACCGCGCCGGTCTTTACCGTCATGGGCAATGAGTTCTCCTGGAAGGACATCATCCTGATCGCCGGCGGCCTGTTCCTGGTGTGGAAGGCGACCAAGGAAATCCACCACACGGTCGACCCGACCCCGGCCCACGACATCCTCGACAAGAAGGATGTGGTCATCTCGAATGCCGGGGCTGCCATTTTCCAGATCATCCTTCTGGACCTGGTGTTCTCGGTCGATTCGATCCTGACGGCGGTCGGCATGACCGAGCACCTGCCGATCATGGTCGTGGCCGTTCTGGTCGCCATCACCGTCATGCTGCTGGCCGCTGACCCGCTGGCCAACTTCATCAACAAGAACCCGACCGTGGTCATGCTGGCGCTGGGCTTCCTGCTGATGATCGGCATGGTGCTGATCGCCGAAGGCTTCGGCGCCCATGTGCCCAAGGGCTATATCTACGCTGCCATGGCCTTCTCGGCCGGGGTCGAGATTCTCAACATGTGGAGCCGCAAGGCCTCGACCAAGCGAGAGAACGCCCAGCAACTCCGGGCCCAGGCCGATCAGGCCGAGGCCCGCGCCCGCGCCGCCGAGGCGGAAGCCGACGCAGCCGACAACCGGGCCTGAACCGTCAGGGGTCCCTACAGGAAGCTGTAGGGGTCCACGTCGATCGATAGCCGCACCGACGACGGCAGCTTGACCCGCGCCAGCCAGGCCCGGAGGAAGGCCTGAATGTCGACGTCGCGGTCGGCCCGGACCAGCAGCCGCTTCCTCCGCCGCCCCCGCACCAGCGCCAGCGGCGCATCGGCCGGGCCATAGACCTCCAGCCGCTCGGCATTGGGAATGGCCCCGGCCAGCAGCTGGGCGGCCTTTTCGACAGCGTCCGCCTTGTCGCCCGACAGGATCAGCGCCGCCAGACGTCCGAACGGGGGCAGGGCGGCCAGCCGCCGCTCCTCTGATTCGGTGGCCAGGAAGCTGTCGCGGTCGCCCGCCGCCAGCGCCTGCAGCACCGGATGCTCGGGCGTCCAGGTCTGCAGCAGGGCCCGACCCGGGCGCTCGGCCCGCCCCGCCCGGCCCGTGGCCTGCATCAGCAGCTGGAAGGTCCGCTCGGCCGCGCGCAGGTCGCCGCCCCTCAACCCCAGATCGGCATCGACCACCCCGACCAGCGTCAGATTGGGAAAGTTGTGACCCTTGGCCGCCGCCTGGGTCGCCACCAGAATATCGATCTCGCCGCGCTCCATCGCCTCGACCAGATCGCGGGCCGAGCGCCCATCGGGCGTGGTGTCGGAGGAAAAGATCGTCGTGCGCGCCTCGGGGAACAGGCTGCGGACCTCTTCCTCGACGCGCTCCACGCCCGGGCCGACCGGCACCAGACTGTCCTTGGCCCCGCACGACGGGCAGGTGTCGGGCCGGGCCATGGAAAAGCCGGTCAGGTGACACACCAGCCGCCCGGTATAGCGGTGCTCGACCAGCCATGAATCCGTGTCCGGCGCCGTCATCCGGTGCCCACAGGCCCGGCACAGCACCACGGGGGCATAGCCGCGCCGGTTCAGGAACAGCAGGGTCTGCTCGCCGCGCGCCAGCGTCTCGGCCATGGCGGCACGCAGGGGCGGGCTCAGCCAGGTCTGCGGCTCGGGCGGGTCGGCGCGCAGGTCCAGCAGGGTGATGTCGGGCAGCACCGCCGTCCCATGCCGCGCCGTCAGCCTCAGTTCGCGATACCGCCCCTGCCGCGCATTGCCCAGCGTCTCCAGCGAGGGGGTGGCCGAGGCCAGCACCACCGCCGCGCTCTCGAACCGCGCCCGGGCCACGGCCAGATCGCGTCCCTGATAGATCAGGCCGTCCTCCTGCTTGTAAGACCCGTCGTGTTCCTCATCGACGACGATCAGCCGCAGATTCGGGAAGGGCAGGAACAGGGCCGAGCGCGCCCCAACCACGATGCGACAGTGGCCCGAGACCACGGCGTCCCAGACCTGTCGCCTGCGCGGTCCGGTCAGGCCCGAATGCCATTCCGCCGGCGCCGCCCCGAACCGGGCGGTGATGCGGGCGATGACCGCCTGGGTCAGGGCGATCTCGGGCAACAGGATCAGCGCCTGCGCCTGCGAATCCCCCTCCAGTAGCCGCGCCACCGCCTCCAGATAGGCCTCGGTCTTGCCCGAGCCGGTCACACCGTCCAGCAGGAAGGCGACGAAATCCCCCGACAGGGCCGCCTGACCGATCTGGCCGGCGGCCTCGGCCTGGTCCGGATTCAGCTCGACCCGGGCATGGTGGGGATCCGGTACCTGCAACGGGTTGCCGGTTTCAGCCGGGCGAGCCGTAATCACCCCCTCGTCCACCAGTCCCTTGACCACCCCCGCCGAGACGCCGGCCGCACGCCCCAGCTCCGCGGCGCTGGCAACCGTCGGCCCTTCGTCGAGGGCCTGCAGCACCGCCGCCCGGGCAGGAGTCAGGCGGACGGGCGCCTTGCCGGCTACCCGGTGCAGCTGAAAAGGCGGCTTCGGCGGCGCATGGCGCAGCGCCTTCAGCGACAGGACCGCCATCTCGCCGGGCGGCGACAGGGTCCAGCGCGCGGCCCATTCCAGAAAATCGAGCGTCGCGGCGGGCAGGGCGGGCAGGTCCAGCCGGGCCACAATGGCCTTCAGCCGCCGGTTGGTCGTCGGAATCTCGCGCACTTCGCTGACGACGCCCGTCATCTGGCGAGGTCCCAGCGGCACGGTGACCAGATCGCCACGCGCCAGCGTCATGTCGTCCGGCACGACATAGTCAAACGGTTCGTCGACCGGCAGGGGAATCAGGACGGCGGCGACTTTCACCCGCGCGCCCCGTGGTCTAGAACCCCCGGCATGAAACTGTTTCTCGATACCGCTGACGTTGCCGTCATCAAGGACATGCTGCCCACCGGAATGGTGGACGGCGTGACCACCAATCCGTCCCTGATCGCCAAGTCTGGTCGCAACATCGCTGAGGTCATCGCCGAGATTTGCGCCCTCGTCGAGGGGCCCATTTCGGCCGAGGCGGTCGCCACCGACTTCGAGACCATGGTCAAGGAGGGTGAGAAGCTGGCCGGCATCGCGCCGAACGTGGTGGTCAAGTTGCCCCTGACCTGGGATGGTCTTCGCGCCACGCGGGCGTTTTCGGACAAGGGCATCCGCACCAATGTGACCCTGTGCTTCTCGGCCGCCCAGGCCATGCTGGCGGCCAAGGCCGGGGCCAGCTTCATCTCGCCTTTCGTCGGGCGGCTGGAAGATCACGGCGCCGACGGAATCGTCCTGCTGGAAGAAATCCGCGCCATCTACGACATCCACGGGTTCGAGACCGAGGTGCTGGCCGCCTCGCTGAGGAATCCCGGCCATGTCTCGGCTGCGGCCCTGGCCGGAGCCGATGCGGCGACCCTGCCGGTCGACACCTTCAAGGCGCTGGTCAAGCACCCGTTAACCGACAAGGGTCTTGATGCCTTCCTGGCCGACTGGGGCAAGACCGGCCAGAGCATTCTGTAAGACGGCGCGCCGGTTGCCCGGTCGGTCGCGCCGAACCGGGGCCAACCGTGACCGATACCGCCGACCTGTTCCATGACGACCCCGCAGATGAGGGCCCTCGCTGGCCCGAGGTGCGCGCCTGGCTGCAGAGCCATGCCGCGACCCTGGTCGAGGACCGCGCCCTGCTGCAGGAACTCGGTCTGCGCCCGCACGGCCCCAATGTCGTGGACTTCGGCGCCGCCGCCCTGTCGCGGGTCGAGGCCGTCGCCGCGCGCGAGGCCGGAGCCCGCAAGGCCATCGAGGGCGTCGCCCGCGCCAATTTCGCCGCCCAGGCCCAGACCCATGTGGCCGTCCTCGACCTGATGGAGGCGCGCAACCCCTCCGACCTCGCCCGTCGGCTGGATGCTGCCGCCCAGGCGCGCTTCGGTCTCGCCGGGGCGTCGATCGTTCTGGAAAAGCCGGGCGGCATTCCCTTTGGCTGGCGCGCGCTCGATCCCGGCGGCGTCGACGGCCTGCTGGGCCGGAACGGCCTGCACAGGCTGGGCACAGGCGGGCAGGGGCTGGGCCTGTTCGGCGCCGCCGAGGACGAGGTCCGCTCGGTGGCCCTGGTCCGCATGGCCCCGCATGTCGGCCCGAATGGCACCACGCGCCCGGCCCTCTGTGCCTTCGGCTCGCCCGACCCCGAAGGCTTCACACCCGAGATGGGCTGCGAACTGGCGGCCTTCCTGACCCGGGTGATCGAACGTATGGCCGAGCGATGGCCGATCCTCAGTTGACCCTCCCGCAGCCGGATGCGCCCGCCGGAACGGCACTCGACGCCTGGCTGCACCATCTGGTGCATGAGCGCCGCCTGTCGCCCCGCACGCTGGAGGCCTATGGCCACGCCGGACGTCGCTATCTGGCCTTTCTGGCCGGCCACCGGGGCGGGGCCCTGACGGTCGGCGATCTGGCCGATATCACGGCGTCCGACCTGCGCGCCCATCTGGCCGAGCGCCGCTCGGGCGCCCACCCCCTGTCTGCCCGCTCGCTCAGCCAGGCCCTGTCGGCCATCCGCGCCTTTCACCGCTTTCTGGAGCGGCGGCTGGGGATCGAGGCGCCCGAACTGGCGCTGGTGCGTGGTCCGCGCATCAAGCCGGGCCTGCCGCGCGCCCTCCAGATCGATCAGGCGCTGGAGCTGATGGAGGCCACCGGCGACGACGCCGAAACCCCACCGTGGGAGGCCGCCCGCGACCGCGCCGTGCTGATGCTGCTGTACGGCTGCGGCCTGCGCATCTCCGAGGCCCTCAGCCTGACCGATGGCGACGTCCCGCTGAGCGAGACCCTGCGCATCACCGGCAAGGGCACCAAGACCCGCATTGTGCCGGTTCTGCCCCAGGTCGCCAGTGCCGTGGCCGCCTATCGCACCCTCCGCCCCTGGACCGAGGGCCCCGACCGCGCCCTTTTCCTCGCCAGACGTGGCGGCAAGCTCAGCCCGCGTCAGGTGCAGGCGGCCGTCCAGACCCTGCGCCGTCGCCTCGGCCTGCCCGAGACGACTACGCCCCACGCCCTGCGCCACAGCTTTGCCACCCATCTGCTGGGCGCCGGTGCCGACCTGCGCAGCCTGCAGGACCTGCTGGGTCACGCCAGCCTGTCGACCACCCAGAAATACACCGCCGTCGACGCCGCCCGCCTCATGGGCGTCTATTCATCCGCCCACCCGAGGGGTTAGGGTGGACCCAGCCCGGCATCAGACCGGGCATGGGGCAGGGAGATATCGGTGACCGGTCTGGATCGGCGGACCCTCATTCTTTCAGCGGCGGGGCTGGCTGTGGCCGGTCCGGCCCTGGCGACGCCGATGCGGCAGGACCCCGAACCGCGCCTGCTGACCAATATCCTGACCCGCGTGGCGGCCGAGGTCGAGCTGAACGGCAGCAACCGCTATCCGCTGGTGCTCGACACCGGCGCCGGACGCACCGTGCTGGCCGATACCGTGGTGCGCGATCTGAACCTGCCGGCGGGCCCGCCGGTTCTGGTCCATGCCATCACCTCGGCCGAAGTCTTGCCGACGGTCCGGTTGGCCCAGCTGGATTTCGCGGGGCGGCGGTTCAACGATCTGGTCTGTCCGGTGGTCAGCCGGGATCTGCTGGCCGCCGACGGCCTGCTGGGGCTGGACGTTCTGTCGCGCTACCGGCTCAGCATCGATCTGGCCCGCAGGCGTGTGTCGATGCGGCCTTCGGGCAGCGACGTCTTCGAAGGCAGTCCGGCCTTTGCCTCCCCATCGCGGCTGACCCGGGAGGGCGTCCGCGCCGAGATCGGCCGCTTCGGACAGCTGATCCTGCCGACCGCCCGGGCGGGGGGTGTGACCCTGTCGGCCTTTGTCGATACCGGCGCCCAGTATTCGATCGGCAATCTGGCCCTGCTGGAGGCGCTCAGCGCCGGACGGGCGGATCAGCCGGGCCGCGATGTCGAGGTCTATGGGGTCACCGGTCAGGTGCTGATGGCCCGCGAGCGTGAGGTGCGTGGCCTCGAGATCGCCAACCGCGACCTTGGCCCCACGACCCTTCTGTTCGCCGATCTGCACGCCTTTTCGGCGCTGGACCTGATCGCGGCCCCGGCTCTGTTGATCGGGGCCGACATCCTGTACCGCTTCCGCCGGGTCGAGCTGGATTATGGCCGCAGGCGTATGACCTTGAGCGGCCTCAGGCCACCCGCGCGAACCCGCTAGGCCTGCATGGTCCAGCCTTCGACGCCCATGGCGGCCTGACGCACGGCCTCCGAGCGGGTCGGGTGGGCGTGGCAGGTGCGGGCGATGTCCTCTGACGAGCCCCCGAAGGCCATGGCCATGGCGGCCTCATGGATCATCTCACCGGCTTGCGGGCCCAGGATGTGGACGCCCAGCACCTTGTCGGTTTCGGCATCGGCCAGCACCTTGGCATAGCCGTCGGTCTCGTGATTGATCTTGGCGCGGCTGTTGGCGGTAAAGGGGAATTTGCCGACCTTGTAGGCGACGCCCGCCGCCTTCAGCTGGTCCTCGGTCTGGCCGACCCAGGCCACTTCGGGGCTGGTGTAGACCACGCCGGGCACCAGGTTGTAGTCGACGTGCCCGGCCTTGCCGGCGATGGTCTCGATGGCCGCGACCGCGTCTTCCTCGGCCTTGTGGGCCAGCATCGGGCCGTGGGTCACATCGCCGACCACCCAGATGCCGTCCGTACCGGTCCGGAAGTGGTCATTGTCAAGGAAGCCGCGCTTGTCCGTGGTCAGGCCGACCGTCTCCAGCCCCAGGCCTTCGGTGTAGGGACGGCGGCCGATGGCGACCAGCACCACATCGCCCTTCAGCGTCTCGGCCTCGCCGCCCTTGGCCGGTTCCACCGTCAGCTCGACGCCGGACTTCGAGGTCCTGGCCCCGGTGACCTTGGCACCCAGCTTGAACTTCATGCCCTGCTTGGTCAGCACCCGCTGAAAGGCCGTGGCCACATCGCTGTCCACGCCCGGCGTGATGCGGTCCAGATATTCAACCACGATCACCTCGGCGCCCAGACGCCGCCAGACCGAGCCCAGTTCCAGCCCGATGATGCCGGCGCCGACCACGATCAGCTTCTCGGGCACCTTGTCCAGCGCCAGCGCGCCGGTGGAATCGACCACCTTGCCGGCCTCAAAGGTGACGCCGGGCAGGGGGGTGGGCTCCGAGCCCGTGGCGATGACGACATTGGCCGTGTTCAGGGTGGTGGTGGTGCCGTCGGCGGCCTCGACCTCGACCACGCCCTTGCCCTTCAGGCGACCCCGGCCCTTGATCCAGTCGACCTTGTTCTTCTTGAACAGGAATTCGATGCCCTTGGTCAGGGCCGTCACGCTTTCCTGCTTCTGCTTCATCATCTGGCCGAGGTTCAGCGTCGGCGACACCTCAATGCCCAGCCCGGCGAACTCGCGCCCGGCGGCTTCATACATTTCCGAGGCATGCAGAAGGGCCTTGGAGGGCATGCAGCCCACATTCAGACAGGTGCCGCCCAGGGTCTCGCGCATCTCGATGCAGGCGACCTTCAGGCCCAGCTGGCCGGCGCGAATGGCGGCATTATAGCCCCCCGGGCCCCCGCCGATGATGACCACGTCATAGGGGGTGTCGGATGCAGCAGCCTGGGCCATGGATGTCCTCGGTCGGGTCGGAAACGCGGCAGACGGCCGGGGAGGGCCGCGCCAGATCGGTCGATCGTCGGTCTAGCGCCCCTGACGCGGGAATCAACCGGCAAGACCGATGTGGGGTCGGGAGCCCTAGATGGAAAGTTGGCCCGGCGTCCTTTTGCGGCGGCGCGCCCGGGTGACGACCACGATCAGGATGCCGATCACCACCAGCGCCCCCAGAACCAGCCAGGTCGGGTCAACGCCCAGATCCGCGCCCAGCCCGCCGGGGGCCGCCGCCGGGCCGCCCTCGGTGATGGTCGACTGGGCCATCGGCGAATTCGGATCGGCCTTGCCGCCCATATCGCTACCGCTTCCGAACCCGCCGCGGTCGATCGCCAGCCGCAGCACGGCATCGGCCATGAAGCCGAGGAAATAGGCGACGGCCGCCCGGGGATTGCCGGAGCCCAGCAGGGCCGCGGCGACCAGATACAGGACCACCGCCCCGACCCACAGGGCGATCACCGGCAGGTCCAGACCGACCTGGGCCTCGGCCCCGGCCCGGGTTGCAGCGGCATCCATGCCCGCGCCTTCGAGGAAGGGCGACAGGAAAGGCCAGGCCAGCCACCCGGCATAGGCCAGCACGGCCAGAACGAGCACGATACGCAGGATCTTCATGGGGCACCCTTTCAGATTTCGGCGTTAACCCTACACCGGAACCCGGAAATCGCCGAGCGGCGGCGACTTGACCCCGGTCACGGGATGGCGTTGGCATGGCGTGTACCTTCCGGGAGTCCTATGATGCGTCTGATCCTGTCCGCCGTCGCCGTTCTGGCCCTCGCCGCCTGTTCGCCCGAGGCCGAGGCCCCGCCGCCGGTTGAGGCTCCGGCACCGGTGCTGGAACTGGGTGGCGTGCCGCTGGACCAACCCCTGCGGGCGCTCGGCACCGAACCCTTCTGGGGCGTGGACGTGACCGCCGATGCCCTGGTCTATTCCGGTGTGGATCGCCCCGAGCGCCGGGCCACGCATGACGGCGTCGAGCTGATGGGCACGGTGGCCAGCTGGCGCGGCACCACGGCGGACGGGGCGCCCATGGACCTGATCCTGATGGCCACCGAATGCTCTGATGGCATGAGCGACCGCACCTATCCGCTGACGGCCCGTCTCGAGGTCGGCGGGGAGACCCTGAACGGCTGTGCCGCGACGGTCTCGGCCATCATGAGCGCGGGCGAATCCGGCCTGGTGGTCGACGCCCCCGCGGATGCCACGACCGCCCCCGCCTCTTAACGGTTCTCACATCGGCGGCATGGCAGGGTTTCGGCCATGACCGCTTCACCGCCCGAACTCCACGGCCCCGCCGATCTCCGCCCCCTGACGGCGCTGCGCTTTCTGGCTGCGGCCTGGGTGGTGGTCTATGCCTTCTGGCCGGACCTCGACGTCGGTGTCCTGCCCCATGCGGTGGCCAAGGGCTATCTGGGGGTCGAGGTCTTCTTCGTCCTGTCGGGGTTTATACTGTGCCACGTCTATCTCGAGGCATTCGGCACACGCCGGTCTGACTATGGCGGCTTCCTCTGGGCGCGGCTGGCGCGGGTCTATCCGCTGCATCTGTTCACCCTGTTCGGCGTGATGGCGCTGGGGTTGGCGGCCACGGTCGCCGGCATGTCGCTGAATGCCAGTGTGCTTGACTGGGCCTCCCTGCCCGCCAATCTGGCCATGGTTCACGCTTGGGGTCTGGCGCCCGAAGCGGCCTTCAACCACCCCTCCTGGTCGATCTCGGCGGAATGGTTCGCCTATCTGACCTTCCCCGTCTTCGCCGCCGTCGCCTGGCGGATGCGCGACCGGCCATGGATCGCCGTTGCTCTCACAGCGGCCTTCATTCCGGCCATCTATCTGGTGTTTCAGGCGCTGGCCGGCTTCCCGCTGACCCAGGCGACCATTCAGTGGGGCGCGCTCCGGATCGTGCCGTGCTTCGCCTATGGCTGTGCCCTCTATCTGCTGTACCGCCGCGCGCCGCTGGCCCGTCCGGCGGCCCTTGCGGCCGTCTCCGCCCTGGCGCTGGCCGCCTCTGCGGCCCTCAGCGCCCCCGACGCCCTGATCGTGGTGGTGGCGGGTCTGATGATCCTGGGCCTCGCAGGTATCCCCAACGGGCGTGCCGGCATCATGGCCTCGGCCCCGGCGGTCTATCTGGGGGAGATCAGCTACTCGGTCTATATGGTCTGCATTCCGGTCAAGCTGGTCGCGGTGACCGTGGCCGCCCGCCTTACCGGTGCGGGCGATGCGGGCCTGTGGTGGCCCGTCTGGCTGGCGCTGGTGCTGATGGCGCCGGTGGTGGCCGCAGGCACCTATCATCTGGTCGAACGACCGGCACGTGGGTGGCTCCGCGCCCGCAGGCCCGGACGGGCAAAGCCGACGTCGCCCACAGTGTCGCCCACAGCGAATTCGCCTGTCGAGGGGTTTCAGGCTCCGAAAACTATCGTATAGGCCGAAGCAGTCTCAACAGCGCACAGTGCTCCGCATGCTGAAACGCCTCTCCGCCCTCTTGGTTGCCGCCACCCTTGGTCTCAGCCTGTTTGCCGTCTCTCCGGGACGGACCCAGGACGTCTACTGGCAGTGTGTCACCTTTGTGCGGTTGGCGTCGGGCATCGAGATCTACGGCGATGCCTGGACCTGGTGGCGTCAGGGGACGCAACAGTTCCGCACCGGCACCCGGCCTGAAACAGGCGCCGTCCTGGTGTTCCAGCCCCACGGGCGCATGACACGCGGCCATGTGGCCATGGTCTCCGAAGTGCTGACCGATCGCGTGATCCGCGTCACCCACGCCAATTGGGGCGGAAGCCGCGGCAAGATCGAGGAAAACGTCACCGTGGTCGACGTTTCCGACGCCGGTGACTGGAGTGCGGTCAAGGTCTGGTACGCCCCGATCAACGACTTGGGCTCCAGCGTCTATCCGATCTACGGCTTTGTTTATAAGGAGCCGCTGATCAGCTCCGCGCCGATGCGTCAGGCCGCCCTGCCGGAGACCTCTGCGGAGTTCGGCTTCGGCCAGCCGTGAGGCCGGCATGACCCGCCCCATCACCTATGCCGGCTATCTGGCGCTGGATGACCTTCTGGCCTGCCAGCACCCGCTGTCGGACCAGCATGACGAAATGCTGTTCGTCATCATCCACCAGACCAAGGAACTGTGGCTCAAGCAGATCCTGCACGAACTGGCGCTGGCCCAGCAGCTGGTGCGCGCCGGCGATCTGGTTCCCGCCTACAAGAGCATGGCCCGGATCAGCCGCATCCAGGCGGTCATGACCCAGAGCTGGGACATCCTGGCCACCCTGACGCCCGCCGACTATCTGCGCTTTCGCGGCGTGCTGGGCACCAGCTCGGGCTTTCAGAGCGACCAGTTCCGCCGGGTCGAGGCCATGCTGGGCCTCAAGGATGCCCGCTTCCTCGCCCACCACGAGGACCGGCCTGATGCCCACGCCGCGCTGAAGGCCGCCATCGAGGCGCCCAGCCTCTATGACGACGCCCTGCATCAACTGGCCCGCGCCGGGTTCGACTTGCCGCCCGAGGTTCTGGAGCGCGACATCAGCGCCCCCTACGAACCCCATCCGGCGGTCGAGGCCGCCTGGCTGACGGTCTATCGCGAGTCCGAACGCTACTGGGCGCTCTATCAGCTGGCCGAGAAGCTGGTCGATCTTGACGATGCCCTACTGACCTGGCGACACAAGCATGTGGTCACGGTCGAGCGCATCATCGGCCGCAAGACCGGCACCGGCGGCACCGATGGCGTCGGCTATCTGACCGAAACGCTCAAGCGCCGCTGCTTCCCCGAGCTCTGGTCTTTGCGCACGCGTCTTTAGGCTGCGACCACGAAAAAGGGCTCCGGCGCAAACCGGAGCCCTTTCTGCATTCTGGAGGCGTGGGTTACTGCTCCACGACCCAGTCGCGATAGACGGCGATGATGCCGGTCAGATTGTCGCCGACTTCGCTGTCGTCGGGGATCACGCCGTCACAGGCGATGCCCTTGAAGGTCGCGTTATTGCTGTCGGGAGCCACCGCTTCCCACGGCTCGTCGTCGTCAATGGCCCCCATGAAGCCGCCATTGACGTCATAGGCGGCGGCGCCCGGCGTACGATAGGTCGAGTTCGCGCAGTTGAACTCATAGGCCATGTCCAGACGGGCGATGCCGCTTTCGGCCACCTGGTCCGGGTGCGAGCCCATGACGATGGTGATGCTGGCGATATTGCCCGACTTGCGAACCGATCCGCCCGAGGCGAGGGCCAGGGCATTGGTGTCGGCATCGATGATGTAATAGGGGGCCGAGACCGGCGGGGCCGACTGGGCCTGGGCGGCGGAAAAGCCAAAGGTCGTGGCTGCCAGGGTTCCGGCAGCGAAGGCAAGGGCGAGGCGCATGATAATCTCCTGAACAGGCGTCTGACCGAATTCATAACCCGGCTTTTTGAAACGCGACAGGGGGCAGGCGCCTCGCGTCAGGTTCAGTCATGCAGGGCCGGCCGGGTCGGCCTACTGCTCGAGAATGAAGGCGCGGTATTCGGTGACGATTATCTGGACGTCGCCTTCCAGCTCGCTGCCGGCCGGAATGGTGCCGTTGCAGGCGAAGTCCAGCACAAGGGCGGATGGCGCGTCCGGGTTGACCGCCTCCCAGTCCGCGTCGTCCGTGAGGGCACCCATCAACTCGCCCCCCGCGCCATACCCGGCAAAGCTCGGCGTCTTGTACGTCGCGTTCCGGCAATCGAACTGATAGCGCATGTCCAGACGCGCGAACCCGGTCTCGGCCAGGGTTTCCGGTGACGAGCCCGTGATGACGGTGACGTTCGCGATATTGCCCGATTTCTGCACGGTGCCCCCCGCGACAAAGATCAGCGCCTCCCGCGTGATGTCGATCAGATAATAGGGTCCGTCGACTGCAGGCGCTTCCTGAGCGCGGGGCGCGGACACGCCGAGGGTCGTGGCGGCGACGACGGCGGTGGCGAGAGTAACGGCGAGGCGCATGGCAGGCTCCAGGATGGCGATCCCGGCAGGTTACTCGCCGCGGCGCCGTCGGCAAGCGTCGATCTCTGACGTCTTCTGACGGAGCCCCGACAGGGCCCAGCAAAAAGGCCCCGGATTGCTCCGGAGCCTTTCGCGTCCTTGCGGACCTGTGTCTTACGCTTCGGTGTCGGGGGTCTCGGCCTTGCCGGTCTCCGGCACGGCGACGCCCTTGGCCGGGCGCACCGTCTGGCGCTCGGCGATCCGGGCCGACTTGCCGCGACGGTCGCGCAGATAATAGAGCTTGGCGCGCCGCACGACGCCGCGACGCTTGACCTCGATGGATTCGATGTTCGGCGACAGGATCGGGAATTTCCGCTCCACACCTTCGCCGAAGCTGATCTTGCGGACCGTGAAGGTCTCGTTCACGCCGCCACCCGAGCGGGCGATGCAGACACCTTCAAAGGCCTGGACGCGTTCGCGCTCGCCTTCCTTGATCCGCACATTGACGCGCAGGGTGTCGCCGGGCTGGAAAACCGGAATCTCACGGGCTTCGAGCAGGCGGGCTTTTTCTTCGGCAGCAAGCTGCTGGACGATATTCATGGTCACTCTCCGTCGGGCTTTGCGCCCTTTAGCTGTCAATTGGCGGGGCTGGCCCGCGGGGTCGTCTTTGCGAGGGTATCAGCCTCGCGGGGTCGTCTTGTCCGTAAAGGCGGCCCACAGATCGGGACGCCGCTCACGGGTGGTCTTCTCCCTTTGCTCCTCGCGCCACCGTGCGACCTTTTGATGGTCACCCGACAGCAGGACCTCGGGAATGTCGTGCCCCTCGAACGTCCGCGGTCTCGTGTACTGCGGATGCTCCAGAAGCCCGTCCTCGAAACTCTCACTCTCCAGACTGGCCGCCTGGCCGAGGACGCCGGGCAACAGTCTCACGCACGCCTCGATCGCCACCATCGCCGCCGCCTCGCCACCGGCCAGGACCGCGTCGCCGACCGCGACTTCCTCGAACCCGCGCGCGTCAAGCACACGCTGGTCCACCCCCTCGAACCGGCCACACAGCACGACAAGACCGTCGGCTGTGGCCCAGTCCTTCACGCGCGCCTGGGTCAGGGGCCGACCCCGGGCACTCATGTACAGAAGGGGTCGTTTCGGGCCATCCAGACTGTCGAGAGCCCGGGCGACCACATCGGCCTTCAGCACAGCTCCGGGGCCGCCACCCGCAGGGGTGTCGTCCAGGAAGCCGCGCCTATCGTCGCTAAAGGCCCGGATGTCAACCGTATCCAGGCTCCACAGCCCCCGCTCACGCCACGCCGTACCGATCAGCGACACGCCGAGCGGCCCCGGAAAAGCCTCCGGAAACATGGTCAGAACGGTGACGGGGTAGGGCATGGGGGTCACCAATCCATCGGCTTGGTGAAAGTGCCTGATGCGTCTGTCATGGTGGTGGGCAGTTGGCAGGCTGCCAGATCGTGCTGGCGAATGTCTCTCTTGAAGCTGGCGAGCTTTTTCAACTCAGCGCTCCCATTGGGTCGAGGGGGGATCAGGCCGACAACAATGCCGCCATCCGTCTGCGCCATACGGATGGGAGTCAGAAGATCGGAGTCATTGGAGACCACTACTGCTGCCGGGACCGTCCCCTTCAATGCGTCCCGCAACAGATGGGCGGCCAGATTGACATCCGATCCCTTCTCTTCGGTCTTGTGCACCCATTCCATCACGACCGCGCCGTTTGGATTTCGCTTCACGACCAGCTGCCCATTATTTCGCAGCGGATAGCCCTTGGGGTTACATTCGAGAACAGGTGCACGAACTGGCGATGCTAGGAAATTGCCGAAATGAACCTGAACACGGGAAAGCGTGGCCAGAGCGCGAAGATATGTGGCCTGGCGAACGGCAACGTCTGTGTTGCCGGGGCGGGATTCTACCCGCGCAGTGAAGTAGTGTATTGTTTCGACCTGATTTCGAGGAAGCACGCGGTCGAAAAGCTGTTCCAGATCAAGCCACTTGTAAGGCGTGCCCTTCAGGCAGCCGTAATAGAGGTTGAAACCGTCTACGTAGACATTCGTCCGCATGGCCTAGCCAGAAAATGCAACGGCGGACCCTTGGGCCCGCCGCGCGTCCGACCGCCGAAGCAATCGGAGGAGTGATGTACGTCAGAATGTGCACGGCATGCACAAAAGTCAAGTTTCGCTAGATATTCTCCGACAGTCAGGCGTCTCGTGACGCGAGGAGCGAAGCGGCGCTCCTACCCCCCACGCATCCCGCTGATGGTGCGGTTGGGCGCGATGTCCTCGGCCGAGGTGATCAGGTGGATCAGGGCGGGCACGCCCTGTTCGCGGGCCTCCCTCCGCGCCGTCTCCAGCGCGCCTGCAAAATCCTCGGTCGTCTCGCAACGCACGCCGAACGCTCCAAACGCCTCGGCCCATTTGACGAAGTCGGGGTTCTTCAGATCGGTGGCGATCACCCGTTCCGCACCGGGGTAATGCCCCTCCTGGTGCATGCGGATGGTGCCATAGGTCGAATTGTCGACCACGATCACCACGGGGTTCAGCCCGTGCTGGACGGCGGTGGCCATCTCCTGCCCGGTCATCATGAAGTCGCCGTCGCCGGCCACGCAGATGACCTCGTGATCCGGGTGGACCGCCTTGGCCGCCAGCGCCGCCGGCCAGCCATAGCCCATGGCGCCCGACGTCGGGGCCAGCTGCGTCCGGCACGCGCGGTGGCGATAAAACCGGTGCAGCCAGGCGGCAAAGTTTCCGGCGCCATTGGTGACGATGGCATCGGCGGGCATGACCTCGCCCAGATGCTTCATGCACTGGCTCAGATTGACCGCGCCGGTCACCTCCACGGGGGTCGAAAAGGCCTCGAAATCCGCATGGGCGGCGTCGCCCAGATCGTGCCAGGTGCGGCCCGGCTCCAGCTGCGACAGGGCCAGGGCCGCCAGACTGTTATCCGCCACAGCCGACGTCAGCGTCGGCCAGACCCGGCCCAGTTCCTCGGGCCCCGGATGGATCTGCACCAGCACCCTGGCCGTGTGCTCCCGATCGAACAGGGTGTAGCCCTGCGTCGGGTTCTCGCCCAGCCGTGCGCCGATGGCGATGATCAGGTCGGCGGTCTTCGCCCGCGCCATCAGCTTGGGATTACAGCCCAGCCCCAGATCCCCGGCATAGTTCGGCCGGTCATTGGCGATGATGTCCTTCCGGCGGAACGAGCCGGTGATCGGCAGGCCCAGCGCCTCGGACCAGGCGGCCAGCGCATGCGCCGCCTCATGGGTCCAGCCCGAGCCGCCGACGATCAACAGCGGGCGCTCCGCCTTGGCCAGCCGCGCCTCGATCTCGCGGGCAATCGCGGGGTCCAGCGCAGACCGGGCCGGGGTCACGGGCCGGACCGGGGCCGGACCGCCGTCGTCGTGCAGGATGTCTTCGGGCAGGGCGATGACCACCGGCCCCATCCGCCCCTGCAGGGCGGTGGCGATGCCGCGCTCGACGATCTCGACCGTGCGTGCCGGCGTCTCGATTTCGGTCGCCCATTTGGCCAGGCCGCCGAACACCTCGCGGTAATCGACCTCCTGAAACGCGCCGCGTCCCCGGTCGGTCAGGGCGATCTGGCCGACGAACAGGATCATCGGCGTAGAGTCCTGATGCGCCGTATGCACGCCGATCGAGGCGTGCGTCGCGCCCGGTCCGCGCGTGACCATGCAGACGCCGGGCTTGCCGGTCAGCTTGCCATAGGCCTCAGCCATATTGGCGGCCCCCGCCTCATGTCGGCAGGTGATCACCCGGATCTGGTCGCGCACATCGGCCAGCGCATCCAGCACGGCCAGATAACTCTCCCCCGGCACGCAGAAGACGGTGTCGATCTCATTGATCAGAAGGGTCTGCACCAGACGGTGGGCGGCGCTCGTGCGGGCGGTGTGTGCGGTTTGGCTCATGCGTCTGCTGCTAGCAGATCAGGGCCAGTCTTGACCATTGCTCTGCCATGCAACCCGCAGGCCGGGTCCGCGTTAGAGCTTGGCCATACAGGAGTTCCCCATGCGCAAGATCATCACCCTGGCCCTCATCGCCTCGGCCCTGGCCGTTTCTGCCTGCAACACCATTTCCGGCATCGGTCGCGATGTCGAAGCCGTCGGCGGCGCCGTCACCAGCGGTGCCGAAGAAGCGAAAAACTAGGCTTTGGCCTCGTAGTCGACCCGGTCGAGGTACAATCCCTCGGCCGGGGCTACGGGCCCGCAGGCGGCTCGGTCGCGCGCCTCAAGGGCTGCGGCCACAGCCTCGACCGACCAGCGGCCCAGCCCGACCTGCGCCAGCGTGCCCGTCATCGACCGCACCTGCCGATGCAGGAAGCTGCGCGCCGCAAACACCAGCTGCACCTCCTCGTCGACGCGCTCGACCCGGGCCACGTCCAACGTCTTCAGCGGTGAGGCCGACTGGCAGTTCACATCCCGAAAGGTCGTAAAGTCGTGCAGTCCGACCAGCGCCTGCGCCGCCCGGTCCATGGCTTCGGCATCCAGCGGCTGTTTCACATGCCAGACCCGCTTGCGGTCCAGCGCCGGCGGGGCCGGCCGGTTCAGGATCCGGTATAGATAGCCCCGCCCGGTCGCCGAAAACCGCGCATGCCAGTCGTCCGACACCTTGCGAGCGTCCAGCACCGCCACCGGCTCATGGATCATATGGGCGTTCATGGCATTCATGACCGTCCGCCCGGGCCAGTCGCGCGTCAGGTCGACGTGGACCGTCTGGGCCGTGGCATGCACGCCCGTATCGGTGCGTCCCGCCGCCGCAATCCGCACCGCCTCGCCGCTGAAGGCCAGAATGGCGTGCTCCAGCGTGCCCTGCACCGTCGGCAGGCTGGCCTGGGCCTGAAAGCCGCAATAGCCCGAGCCGTCATATTCGACCGTCAGCCGGTAGCGGGGCATGGTTGTCTCCCCTACAGCTCGCCGCGCGGCGGCTCGCTGCTTGAGGGGAGGGTTGTGCCCGTCGGAATGGCAAAGCCGCGCAACATATCCTCCGCGCTCTGGGCGGCCTTGCCCGGACGCTGGACCCGCTCCAGCCGTATCGCGTCCGTTCCACAGGCAATCGTCAGGGCCTCATCCAGAACCTTGCCCGGCGCGCCGGACCCCTCGACCACGGCGGACATCAGCGCCTTGATCCGCACCGGCCCGTCCTCGCCCTCTACCTCGAACCAGGCCCCGGGAAAGGGCGACAGGCCCCGGATTTGGGCATCCACTTCGGCCGCCGGACGGGTCCAGTCGATCCGCGCTTCGGCCGGGGTGATCTTCTTCGCATAGGTGGGTTCGCCGACCTGTTCGACCGGCTGGCCGCCGCCACGTTCCAGCGCCGCCAGCGCCCGGGGCCACAGCCCGGCCCCGATGTGCGCCATCCGCTCCGACAGGCTGGCTGCCGTATCGCGCGGACTGATGCCCAGCCGTTCCGACAGCAGCACCGGACCCTCGTCCAGCCCCGCGGACATCTGCATGATCTGCACGCCGGTCTCGGCATCGCCGGCCATGATCGCCCGTTGGATCGGCGCCGCTCCCCGCCAGCGTGGCAGCAGTGACCCGTGCAGGTTCAGACAGCCCAGACGCGGTGCCTCCAGCACCTCGGGCTTCAGGATCTGGCCATAGGCGACCACACAGGCAGCATCCAGATCGAGGCGGCGGAAGGCCTCAATGGCCTCGGCCGCCTTCATGCTTTCAGGCGTGAAGACGGGCAGGCCCAGGGTCTCGGCGAATACCTGGACGGGGGAGGGGGTCAGCTTCATGCCCCGCCCGCGCGGCTTCGGCGGCTGCGAATAAACGGCAACGACCTCATGCCCCGACGCCACCAGCTCGGCCAGCGAAGGCACCGCAAACGCGGGCGTTCCCATGAAGGCCAGACGCATGAAATCACATCCTGATCAATGGGCGGAGATCACGCCCTCAAGCAGCGAGCAACCGCGTTACGAGCGATAGGGCCGGAGAATGTCTCTATTCCCAGCGGGTGGAGACCCCGCCGCCCTCGTCCCATTCGCCGCCGGTGTCCAGCGAGTCAAAGTCCAGCAGCCGGTCGATGATCACGCCGGCGATCACGCCCAGGGCGCCCACGGCCAGCAGGGTCGCGACACTGCCGATGCCGATCTTCTCGGACCGGGTCAGGCGCCGACGTCCGCTGGGATCGACGATCCGGTCGCGTGACCGCTTCAAGGGGGTGCGTTTGGGGGCGCGTCGGGTCATCAGGCAGCCATCCGGGCGAGCTTCTTGACCTTGGCCACGGCCCGCTCGCGCTTGAGCCGCGACAGATGGTCGATGAACAGCACGCCGTTCAGGTGATCCATCTCATGCTGGATGCAGACGGCATAGAGACCCCCCACCTCTTCCTCGACACTCTTTCCGTCGTAGTCGAGATAGCGGATACGGGCCCGGGCCGGGCGCTGGACCTCGTCGAAATACTCCGGAATGGACAGGCAACCCTCTTCGTAGGGGGCGGTCTCCTCAGAGGTCCACAGGATCTCCGGATTGACGAAACAGCGCGGATTCTTGCGGTCCGCATCCTCGGCGTCCTCGGCCACATCCGGCTTGTCGGCCAGGTCCATGACGATCACCCGGCGCAGCTCGCCGATCTGCACGGCCGCCAGGCCGATGCCCGGCGCGTCGTACATGGTCTCCAGCATGTCATCCATCAGGGCGCGCAGCTCATCCGTCACCGGTCCCTCGACCGGCTCGGACACGCGCTTCAGAACCGCCAGATCGGCAGCATTGTCGATGGTCAGGATACGTCGAATGGCCATCCGGTCGAGGTAGGCGCGATACCCCGAAAGGTCAAGATTCCCGAGGGTCGCAGGGCCTAGACCTGAACGTCCGGCAACGGCCGGGGCCTCAGATCATCGCCGATCGCCACATAGGTGAAGATGCCCTCGGTCACCCGTTCCGACCGGGCATGGGCCTGATTGCGGGGCCGTTTCCACGCCTCGACCTTGACCCGGATCGAGCTGCGCCCCGTCGAGACGATCTCGGCATAGATTGACACCTCATCGCCCACCGACACCGGCTTGTGAAACACCATGGCATCCAGGGCGATGGTCACACAGCGTCCCTGGGCCCGCTCGAACGCCGGGGTCGCCCCCGACAGGTCCATATGCGCCAGCAGCCAGCCGCCGAAGATGTCGCCCTCGGGATTGGTATCCGCCGGCATGGCGATCACCCGACCGACGGGTCGACCGGTGGGCAGGTCAGGCACGGGCTCGCTCATGCCGAGGGTCCATACAGAGAGAAAGGGAAATGGCGCACCCGACAGGATTTGATGTGTACCACTGAGGGTCTCCGTAAGCCCTTGTACCATATAGGGCTGTCTGCATTTGTGGAGCAGGAATGTGTCACACCTGAATGGAGCAGTGGGTTCGGACCGAGTTGCTAGTCCACCTCGACGAAGCGACCGCTTTCCCAATACCCCACAGCACGGTCGGTCGGCGTTTCCAAGCTGTAATACTGGTACCGGCTTCCTCGGTACCACTCGTACTGGGACCTCCCGAACCTGAGCTTCTGAATGTGCGGTAAGGCACTCTGCTGGGCTGACGCAATGTTGCGATTGGCGGCGAACATTCCAGCGATGAACCGGATCGTTCGACCTCCCCCACCCTCCACAACAATCTCGACGTCCTGTTCCCACACTGCGCGCCCGACGAGCGTACCATACCCCCGACGTAGCACGGGGAAGACGGTCGCCTGTTTCGAGATCAATGCCCGCCGGAGGTTTGTCATTGAGCGGGCAGCGGCCGCATTGCTCTTGAACTCGGCGCCATCTTCAAGTTCACGTGCAATGTCCGCGAACACACTTTCTCGGTTCCATATCTCATCTGGCGCACTTGGCGGGGACGTTGAGATCTCGCCGAGCTTTTCAGTCCAATAGCCGTCCAGCCGGGCCGCATATGCGGCTGCTCTTTCCTCAAAGCTGGCTTGTTCATAGGCCGCTTTGGCGCGGTCCATAATCGGCTTGAGTTGAGGGTCGGTATTGAGCTCGGTCGGGGTGAACGCATCGTTCAGCACCACGATGGCTTGGGTGGTCGACGCGCCGGTACCCTCTGAGATCAAGGTCTCGACTTGAGCCAGCACCTTCTCACGGCTCGGGGGTAAATCGCGTGAGCTGCCCGACGCCTGACCCGGCATCGTCTCGCCTGCGACATCTGGCAAGAGCGGGGTGACGATGATCATCAGCACGACCCACGCCCCGAAGGCTAGCGCGGGCGGAACGAACGTGGGCCGCATGAAGGCCAATCGCTGCCGGAAAACTCTTGTTAGTGGCGGGAAAACGATGAAGCCCGGGACGAAGAAGGCCAATGCTATTCCCTTGGCGGAGCCTTCTGCGAACAATAGGACCAGGATCCCGACGAAGCAGGCCAGCCCTCCAACGATGAAGCCAATGACTGCTGACAGGGCACTCGCTCGGCTCCCCTGCGGCTGTTGGTTTGATTGCTCTGACATTGCGCGCTCCCCGATGCCGAATGCTCAGGCCAATGCGTATTTCAAGTGAAGCTGATTGCAATAGAAATCGGTGATTGGGCAAACACGGCGTCCAGCGCCCTGTTGCGGCGTCCCGTTGGCCCTACTCCTCAACCGAGGAGTGAGAATGGAAGACATACGGGTACGATTTGGCAGGTTGGTCGCCGCACATCGGCGCAGGCTCGGCATGAGCCAGCAGCAACTCGCCGATCAAGCGGACCTGAGCCTCGACACCATAAATCGGGTCGAGCGTGGGGTAGCGGGCGTCAAGTTTTCCAACATTGACCGGTTGGCCTCTGCGCTCAAAGTCGATCCGGCGGAGCTTTTCACCTCAGAGCTACCAGCCGGAGCACTTGAGCGTCGGGAGCTGACCAATCTTGTCGCTCGGTTATCCGGCCTGTCTGGGACCGACTTGGACTGGCTCCGCCAGCTGATTGAAGTGGCCCTGAAGCCTAGGAGAGGTCCGGTCGAATAGTGGCGAAGGATCGACTTGGGCGGTCAGTGGCGGGCAAGTTGGGGTTTCGTGATAGGAAGTGGGCCATAACCTGTACTAGGGCTCCGACGACCTGATCGTGCAGTCCCTCGCGGGGACAGGGATGGCCTCAGCCGCTCAGAAACTCCAGACGTACGTGGACGCCAAACTAAAGGTTGCGGAGGCATCTCCTATGAGCTGAAGTGGGTTTGGGGTCCTCATGAAGCCAGCCAGCGCCAACTTCGATTTCCTGCGCCCGCAAGGGGAGCAGTTCGTACGGCTGGCTGCGCAAGCGGAGCACTATTTCCGCACCGACCCCAACACATCCATGATCAAGTTGCGGCAGTTTGCCGAACTGCTGGCCAAGGAAGTCGCCGCGCGGACGGGTTCTCTCAGGTCGCCGGACGAGAGTTTTGCCGACGTTCTCGGTTTGCTTGGCCGCACTGGTTACGCCTCCCATCAGGCACTCGACCTCTTCCACTATCTTCGCAAGGCGGGGAACGAGGCTGTTCACGGCGATCTGGACGACTTTGCAGCGGCACTCGCTGGCCTCAAGGTCGCTCGGGAACTGGCCGCATGGTTTGTCCGAAGCTACGGCGGCTCCCCCAAACTTGCCTTGGGGCCGTTCACTCCGCCTGCTGCACCTGCCGATCCCGCCGCTGACCTGCTTGAAGAACTGGATCAGCTCCGGGCCGAGGCGGAAACCCATCGTAGCGCCGCTGAGATCGCTCACGCCCGAGCCGAGGCCTTGGCGCTGGAAAACCTTGAAGCGACAGAGCGACTTCGTCGAGAGGCGGAGGAGCGCAGCGTCTGGCAGAAGCTGGCGGAAGAGGCCGAAGCGTCGGCAGGCGAAGTCAGAGCTGCCCTTGAAGCGACCCAGCGACAAGCCGCGAAGTCTGCGCCGGCTGAGCTCGCCAAGCTTGAAAAGGCAGCAGAGGTTGCAGACGCTGCGATCAATCTCGACGAAGCCGCGACCCGCGCCATCATCGACCAGCAGCTTGAGAGAGCGGGCTGGGAGGCTGACACCCGAGAGCTCCGCTATGCCAAGGGTGCCCGGCCGATCAAGGGACGCAATCTGGCTATTGCGGAATGGCCAACCGCGAGCGGACCGGCGGACTATGCCTTGTTCGCGGGTCTGACGTTGGTAGGGGTCGTCGAGGCCAAGCGACAGAACCGCAATGTCATGAGCGTCCTGCCGCAGGCGGAACGGTATGCAGAGGGCATCTTTCCCGGGGAAGCGCATTTGCACCGGAAGGCTCCTTGGGGTGCCTTCAAGGCTCCCTTTGTCTTCTCGACCAACGGCCGCCCCTACCTGAAGCAACTCCAAACGGCGTCGGGCATCTGGCGACGGGACCTGCGTCGCCCCACAAACCCGGCGTCCGCCTTGATGGGCTGGCCTAGCCCGGCCGGCCTTCTGGAGCGACTGGAAGCCGATCAGGAGGCAGCTGAAGCGGCCCTGGAGACGCAGGGGTTCAACTTCGGCTTCGATCTTCGGCCCTACCAGCGGAGGGCCATCGAGGCGGTTGAAAAAGGGTTGTCAGAGAGCCGGTCGCATATGCTGATCGGTATGGCCACGGGCACCGGCAAGACCAAGCTGGCCATTGCCATGCTGTACCGCCTGATCGCGGCCAAGCGGTTCCGCAGCGTCTGTTTCGTCGTGGATCGCAGTGCCTTAGGCGATCAGACCGAACGCGAGTTCACCACCACCAAGGTTGTGGCGGGCAAGGCCTTTGCAGAGATTTTCGGGCTCAAAGGGCTCGGGGATGTCACACCGGATCCCGAAACGCGGATCCATATTTGCACTATTCAGGGGCTGGTGCGTCGCACCCTGTTTGCGGACGACCCCGCCAACGCGCCGACGGTTGATCAGTACGATCTCATGGTCATCGACGAGTGCCACAGGGGGTACCTCCTCGACCGGGAGATGTCAGACGCCGAGCTCAGCTTCCGTGATCAAGACGACTACGTCTCCAAATATCGCCGCGTGCTGGACTATTTCGATGCAACCAAGATCGGACTGACCGCCACCCCTGCCCTGCACACGGTCGAGATATTCGGCGAGCCGGTGTTTCGTTACTCGTACCGCGAGGCGGTGATCGACGGCTATTTGATCGACTATGAGCCGCCCATCCGCATCACGACCACACTGTCAAAGGACGGGATCCATTTCGTGGCCGAAGAGGAGGTCACCTTCGTCCATGCACCGACCGGCCAGGTCGAAATGTTCAAGCTGCCAGACAGTCTTGATTTCGACGTGGAGAGCTTCAATCGCACCGTTATCACTGAGGCGTTCAACCGCGCTGTGGCCGACGAACTGACCCGCCACATCGACCTGTCCGAGCCCGACAAGACCCTCGTGTTCGCCGCGTCTGACGCCCATGCCGATATTGTCGTGAAGGCTCTGCGGGATGCCTTCCGAGCAGCACATGGCGACATCGAGGACCTCGCCATTCGTAAACTCACCGGCAGTGTGGACAAGGTCGGCAAGCTGATCCTCGAATACCGAAACGACGCCTTGCCCAAGATCGCAGTTACAGTGGATCTGCTGACGACCGGCATCGATGTGCCGAAGATCACCAACCTTGTCTTCCTTCGGCGGGTGAACAGCCGGATCCTGTACGAGCAGATGATCGGCCGGGCGACGCGGCTCTGCCCCGAAATCGGAAAGGAGACCTTCCGCATCTTCGACGCCGTTGATTTGTACAGCCGCCTGCAGGCGCTGACTGAAATGCGGCCGGTCGCGGCCGATCCAAACCTCACGCTGACCCAGTTGCTTGAAGAGCTGGCCAAGGTCGAGGACGCCCGTCACCGGGCCGATGTCCGTGACCAAATCATCGTCCGGCTGAACCGACGTCTGAAGCGGCTCCCCGCTGAAGCTCGGGCCAAGGCCGAACTGGCGGCAGGCGAGACGCCGGAGGATACCTTGGCGCGTTTCAGGGCCGGGGATGCCGATGAGCTCGCTGAATGGGTCAGGAAGCGGCCGGGGTTAGGCCCCGCCCTCGACTGGCAGACTACGGGGGGAACGCCGGTCATGCTGCCGATCTCCGAACATCCGGACGAGGTCGTCGACGTGAGCCGGGGTTATGGTGAGGCCGAGCGCCCGGAGGACTACCTCGACGCCTTCACTGCCTTCATTCGGGCCAATGTCAACCAGATCGCGGCCCTAACCACTGTGGTGCAGCGTCCACGTGATCTGACCCGTGCCCAGTTGCGGGACCTTCGGCTACAGCTCGACGCTCAGGGGTTCACCGACGCCAACATCCGCCGGGCATGGTCGGATGCCAGGAACGAGGACATCGCCGCGTCCATCATTGGCTACGTCCGGCAGGCCGCTCTGGGAGACCCGTTGATCCCCTATAGTGACCGGGTGAGACGGGCGGTGGATACCGTGGCCCGCAAAGGGAACTGGAGCGATGTGCAGAAACGATGGCTTCACCGCATCGGCGAACAGCTCCAGAAGGAGATCGTCGTGGACCGCCAGTCGCTCGATGAAGAACCCTTCAAGTCCGACGGCGGCTTCCGGGTGATCGACAAGCGGTTCGGCGGTAGGCTGGAAGAGGTCCTGTCGGACCTGAGTGAGGAACTATGGCGAACGGCGAGCTAACCCGGGGCAGGGTCACGACACAGGACATCGTCAGCAAGCTGTGGGGCCTCTGCCATGTCCTGCGCGGTGACGGGGTCAGCTATCATGAATACGTCACCGAACTGACCTTCCTACTGTTCCTAAAGATGATGGAGGAGACCGGACGCGAGGATCGGATCCCCGCCGAATATCGCTGGAGACAGATCACCCGACGCGAAGGGGTCGATCAGCTGGACCACTACAAGCTGGCCCTGTTGAACCTCGGCAAGGTGGTTGACCCGACGGTCCAAGCGATTTTCACGGACGCCCAGACCAAGCTGCGCAAACCTGCCAACCTGAAGACCCTGACGACCGCCATCGACGGGCTCGATTGGTTCTCGGCGCGTGAAGAGGGCCTCGGCGAGCTGTACGAAGGCCTGCTGGAAAAGAATGCGGGCGAGAAGAAATCCGGCGCGGGCCAGTACTTTACCCCGCGGCCCTTGATCGACTGCATCGTGCGCCTGATGAAGCCACAGGCCGGAGAGGTCATACAGGACCCGGCCGCAGGAACCGGGGGCTTTCTGGTCGCCGCCGACCGTTTCATCAAGGACGCCACCGACGATCTGTACGGCCTGCCACAGGCTCAGGGGTTCTTCCAACGTAACAATGCCCTGACCGGTATCGAACTAGTCCCCGACACCCATCGTCTGGCGATGATGAACCTGATGCTGCATGGCATCGACGGACCCATCATCTTGGGCGATAGCCTGACGCCGGACGGGGAGGCGCTGGGCAAGGCCGACCTGATCCTCACTAATCCGCCCTTCGGTACAAAGGCCGGGGGTGGCCGACCCAGTCGCGCCGACTTCTCGATCACCGCCGAAACCTCGAACAAACAGCTGGCCTTCGTCGAGCACATCGTCCGCGCCCTGAAGCCCGGCGGTCGGGCCGCGGTGGTCCTGCCTGACAATGTGCTGTTCGAGGAACACACCGGTAAACGCCTCCGCCAGTGGGTCATGGAACTGGCCGATCTGCACACAATCCTGCGCCTACCCAAGGGCATCTTTTATGCTCAGGGCGTCAAGACCAACGTCCTTTTCCTCACGCGCGGCCCCACAGACCGGGCCAACACGAAGGGCGTCTGGGTCTATGATCTGCGGGTCAACATGCCCGCCTTCGGCAAGACCCGGCCGCTGACCATCGCTGACTTCGCACCGTTCGAGGCGGCCTATGGCGACGATCCCAACGGCGGTTCTTCGCGCACCGACGAGGGCGCCGAGGGCCGCTTCCGGTTCTTCGCCCGCGCCGAAATCGCCGCCCGTAACGACAAGCTAGACGTCGCCTGGCTGCGCGACGACAGCGACGCTGCCGAGGACGACCTCAGCGACCCCGAGGACATCGCGGCGGCGATTTTGGGCCACCTGCGGGCCGCCTTGGCGGAGGTCGAAGCGGTGGACGCCAAGTTGGCTGGCGAGGAGGCTGTGCCGGCGGAGGTGGAAGCGTGAGCCAGCTGCCACTAGGTTGGGAAATGGCCACTGGAGCTGACATATTCGACCTTGTACGGGGCGTTTCATACGACAAGAGTGCCGTTCGGAATGAGCCGGGCCCAGATCTAGTTCCGGTTCTACGAGCAAACAACATTGGGGCAGGAAGGCTCAATCGAGACGATCTAGTCTTTGTGCCGAGCCGCTTTGTGGCCTCGCACCAGCTCCTCCGACCCCACGACCTCGTGATTGCATCCTCATCAGGTTCGCGAACGGTGGTAGGAAAGGCAGCCTCAGCCAACGCAGAGTTTGGTGATGCTGCGTTCGGTGCCTTCTGCGCTGTCGTCCGGCCTCGCGCGCCGGAGCTGGCTGGCTGGCTTCGAAACTATTTCAGGACACGTGAATACAGAGCGTTCGTTGAGCGGGTCGCACTCGGTATCAACATCAATAATCTGAGGGGTAAAGATCTGGCAGGCATGCCGATCTGCGTCCCTCCGGTCGCCGAACAGCGGCGGATCGTGGCAAAGCTCGACGCCCTGAGCGACAGTGCGGTCCGCGCCCGCGCAGATCTCGACCGCATCCCAGCCCTAGCCGCCCGGTACAAGGAGGCCGTGTTAGCGAATGCGGTTAAGGAGGCTGAAGTCGAGGCGGCGAGCATAACAACGCTCGGCGCTCTTGCTGAGGAAGTGCGCAATGGACTTTCCCGCCGACCCGAGCATGTCCCGCCCGGCTTCCCGATCCTCAAGATTTCGGCGATCCGGCCGCTCACTGTGCGACTTGAAGAGGTCAGATATTACGTCGCCGAACCGGGTGAGGACGTTCGCAGATATGCGCTGAGACGCGGCGACCTGCTCTTCACGCGGTTTAACGGAAATCCCGAACTGGTTGCTGCGTGTGGTCAGGTGGAAGAGCTGCCTGATGGCGGTATGCTCTATCCTGACAAACTAATACGGGTCCGCTTGGACCACAGTCGAGTGGCACCGGAGTTCGCTGAGATCATCGCTTCGTCCCCGCAGGCAAGAACGCAGCTTCAGCAGAGCATAAAGTCTGCCGCTGGCCAGCATGGTATTTCGGGGGGAAATCTAAAACTACTTCGGATCCCCCTGCCGCCCATCGAAAATCAGCAGCTAATCGCTCGACGCACGAGGGCAGCACTTCGCGAGATCGACCGCCTGACCGCCGAGGCCGCAGCCGCCCGCCGCCTGCTAGACCGGCTGGACCAGGCGGTACTGGCCAAGGCCTTCCGGGGCGAGTTGGTCACCCAAGACCCGACCGACGAGCCCGCCAGCGTCCTCCTCGACCGCGTCCGCGCCGAACGCGCCGCCACGCCAAAGGCCAAGCGGGGTCGCAAGGTCGCCCCATGAGAGTTTTTATCGCCAATGTCGGACAGTCGAACTACCTTTGGCCCGAGTGTCTTCGGCGCTCGACGGTCGCCACGATCAACAACCTTACTGTCCACCCCTTCTGGGAGGCTCGCGACCGCAAGGGGTACATCGCCCACGCGGTAGCGAACCTGAAAACAGCACGGGGAGAAACGCCGACAACGCCGGTGGCTTCGCGCTGGTATGGGGTGACGGACGAGATCGCCAACACCAGCGGCGACATCTGGGTGCACCGCGCCAAAGAGGAGTTGTGGTGGACGACATCCCGGGCTGAACCGGTCAAGATCGCGACTAGACCCTCAGCCAACCCGGATCGTGACGGCCCGGAAATCGTCGAACTGCACAAACCCTGTGACCCTTGGACCGACAGAGACCGCAAGGGCGGTCGATTGAGCTGGAATGGTCTGCACCCCAAGGCCAAGGACTTCCTGTTCACCGAGGGCACGCTCCAGAAGCTTCAGCCGGACAATGCGGCATACACCTTGGCCCTGATCAACGGCGACGATCTGTCGGAGTGGCATGACCGTCCTGAGTGGAAGAAGAAGATCGAGCGGTCGGCAAGCAAAGCCGGTGCGGTGAAGACTTTCGATCCGCTCGAACGCGCAGCATGGGTCATGGCCAATCGCGCCTTGAGCACTGCTGCCCAATCGAACGGCCAGAAGGTCGAGCGCACGGTGAAGAACAAGAACTGCGACCTCAGTCAAGAAGAGCTGCGCGCCTATGTCCTGAACCTGCTGCACGACCAGGAGCGCTTGTGTGCGATCACCGGCATACCTCTTCAGTTCGAGCCCGACGTCGACGACGAGGAGATGCTCTACTCCCTCGACCGCATCGACAGCTCCGGCCACTACGAGCGCGGCAATCTGCAGATCGTGTGCCGTTTCGTGAACCGCTGGAAGAGCGATGCGGTCGATGCTGAGTTTAGGCGCTTGATCGGGCTGGTGCGTGACCTCGGTATGTGATCCGATTTTGAAAGGCCGATTGGGCGAGTGAAGGACAGAAGTACCCTGTCGTCCTGAAGACTGTACCAGCTGCATAGCTACGCCGCCTCGTCTACAACCGACTGGCGGATGACATGGAGATCGGCCAGAGCGTCGCTGACGAGCCGCCGGACATTTCTGCCCGCCTCGGCCGACAGGCCATGCCGGGTCAAGCTGTAGCTGTCAGCCTCGCTCCTGAGCCGGTCGAAATCGTGACCTCCCAGCCAGTGGTCTAGGCACTGGCCTTCGACCACAAACACCGCGTCTGCGACTGCAGCACGGGCCGTTCCCGGAGACAGGGAGGCCAAGGCGGGCGAGAGCGGGGAAAGTGATCTGGCGAACTGGCCGAGGGCCTGACGCCCCAGCCGCTCGTGCTGGTCGAACGTCTCGGCCGGATAGCCGTCGATGAGCCGGCTCTCGGGCATAGCGTCGTGACGCTCGGTATCGCCTTGCGGCAGACGGGCGGCGACAACAAAGCCAAGGCTCATCTCGTCCAGAGGATTGAAGAGGGCCGCTCTGGCGGCTCGGGCCAAGTCCCGGTCCATTTGCTCGGTCAGCATCTCTCTGGCCACCGCGATCCCCCGCTGATCGGGCGGGCGGATGCGGTATGCTTTCGGCACGATCCCCCGGAGCACGGACAGGGCGGCATATGCCTCATAAGGATCAGACCCGGCAAATCGGTCCAATAGCTGGCTGGTGGTCATACCGCCGAACAGCCGAAACATCTCCGGCTCTCCGGTGCCCGTGACGAAGGCCAGTTCGATTGCGGACCGGGATTTAACTGCAGTGGTCATCCGCCGGGTCAGAGCGATCAACAGGGGCAGCTCGCCGACAGCTTTACGGAAACCGGCGCGCTGGGCTGCGGTGGCCCAGAAGACGGCGTCAGGAGCCCCGATGCCGACATCCTCGACGGCGATAGTCGAGATGGCTCGCCAGACATATCGACGATCCAGCCGATGGAGGGCGAGGGCCATCCTGACCGCCCTTTCGGGCTGTCCCCGCCGGACCGCTTTCTGGAGACTACTCCTGATACGCCAGCGGTGCTCTGGATCGACGTGAACCGGTTGCGGCTCCAGTGTCGCCCAGCGGGCGGTCCAGGCGAAGGCTTCCTCGACGAGGAGGTCGGGAGACGAGAGAAACACGGCGGCTCCAAAGGCTGTGGGGTGGCCTTGAAGCGTGGAGGTCCTGACTTGGCACGGAAGATGAAATCAACTTCACAGCTCTCCGGGTAGTGATCCACTTCGAGTGCGCTAGAAGTCAGATTTTTCAGGCCGTATCAGCAACTTTGAACGGGCATCCCTACATGGTCACCGGGGATCAACCAGCCGCAACATGACCCTCCGCGTTGTGGCCGGACACCATCGGGCTCCCGCTCGGGTTCGACACCCCTGAGCGTTGAGACTGGCGGCAATCTGCGCGAGCGTGGAGCAACCGGCGGCCTTCGCGGCTTCGACTGCTGGTGCCATCTTTCGGGCGAATGTGATTGCTTCGGCCTTCCGGATGGCGGCCAGCCGAGCGCCGTTGACCCCGAGCTTCACCCCTCTGGCTTTGGCTGCTTGAAGTGCAGCCTTCGTTCGGGCCGACACCATGTCCCTTTCATGCTCGGCGAAGGCCGCGAGAATATGAAGCATCAGTCGGTTGGCGTACGGCGCGTCCACCGCAACAAACTCCACCCCGCCGTCCATCAGCGACGAGACAAAGGCCACATTGCGGGCCAGTCGGTCGAGCCGAGCGATCACCAATGTGGCAGATTGCACCCGGCACTCTTGCAGAGCGTCACGCAAACCCGGGCGGTCTTTCAGTTTGCCGCTCTCGACTTCCACCACTTCATCGGCGAGCACTCCGCCGACTTGCTCGACATAGCGGGTCACCGCCTCGCGTTGCGCTTCCAGGCCGAGCCCGCTTTGCCCCTGCCGAGTGGTGCTGACCCTCAAATAGGCCACATACCGACGCGGCAGGGCGGTTTTGCAGTTATATGGTGGTTTGTGTGACATGCCCTCGGCGTAGAGGACATGGCTCGACAGGGAAGTGAAGTTGACTGCACTGCTCGGCAGGTCGGAGAATGAGGAAGCTAGGGGACGTCTCGCTGCCTGCGACGCCGAAACCAGCGGCTATTCAAGCCCAGCGCAACACCTTGAAGAGGATGTTCGTCACGCGCCAATAGGTAAACGAGGCAAGGCAGGCGACTGCTACCCACAGGCCCTCGAAATAGGCAGGAAGCCCACTCTCGGTCTGGACGATGAAGCCGATGATCGAGATGACGAGCAGGCCGAAACCCCAAGCAATCGCCGAATAGAGGTAGGTGAACAGCGTGACCTGATAACCAGCTTCGCGGATTTTGGTCATCACTGCCGAACCATTCAAGGCAAGGATGATCGTCTTGGACGTAGCAAGGAAACCAACGAGGACAGCGCTCGCCCCGCCTGATGCACCGAGTAGTGCGTCTGGCTTTGACGGGAAGCGGCCGTCCGCAATGAACCACCACCCTACGACGGCCAGAACGGCCGCAAGGTATGGCCACCCGCGCTCAAACCGTAGCGCGGTCATTTCAGATCTCCCTGTTCTGTCGCCACTCAAGGATGGCAGCTCTGAGGGCGGTGTAGCGTTCGGTTCTCGCCACACGGTTACCAGCGGCATTTACAGGCTGCTGCGAGCTGATCTGGGCGTCCTTGAGGTTCACGCGCTGCCTCCTAGATCGAGCGTCCTGCTTTCCCCATACGTCGGCGCGGATTAGATCGCCGCCCAGCCGCCGCAGATCGTTGATCACACCCCACGCCTCATCGTGGCCAAGAGAGCTGCCCCGATCTGCCCGAGCTTTCATCTCAACGCGGATCGTCTCAATACCGACCGGCAACGGCGCGTTTAAAATGCCGGCCAGACTGTTCCCTCTTTCAAAGTTAGCGGCCCGAACTCCCGGCACACTGACCGTGAAGTCGATTTCTTGGATTAGACCAAAGTCCTGAAGCTCGGCATAGGCAGGGTCCTTCAGTCGCATTCCGAACCCGAAGCCCCACCGACCCTGATGAACTCCTCCGAGTGTAAGGTCCGCGGCTGCCAGATATTGCTCGATCCATTTCAATCGCGGGCCGAAATGGTTGTATTGAACGGCGGCCACGCCGGTGGCGGGATCAAACACGAACGCCGTGTCCTCGCCGAACCAATCACCGCCGAGGTCGATCTCCTCCATTGCTCTCTCTCGGGCCATGCGGCCGGGACCGTGACCTGATCGCCGTTTAGCAAAGTCAAAGTGCCACAGGCCTTGGAGGTCGGTGAAGTTTTCCAAGCGAAGGCCGTCGTCCTCGCCGAGGAAAAACCGATCTTCAATCGGCATGGCCTCGATGGCGGTACCCACTTGCTGAAGGGAGCGAGGACCAAACTGCTGCACCCCGTATGCCAGTGCTCGCATCTGCTCATCCTCCCATTCGTCTGAGCGAGGCATATCGCGGTCGATCCGATGGGTCCAGTTCTTGGCGTCAAGAGGCGTTCGCCAGTGGAGGCAGGCGAGAGCCGAACAACGAACGCGCAGGCCTTATCTACGGATCGGCGCTGCACCCGATGTCACTTCACCCCGGATGTCAGCTTTGGCCTCCCTCGAATGTAATCAGGGGTGCCTGTGCCGCCAAGGTAATCCAATAGCCTAATCCCGTGCTCGATAGGCCGTCTGGCCATCGAGACCAAAGCTCTTCGTGGAGAAGCAGCGAGCTGGGAGGCTGCTTGTAGCGCTTGTTGAGGAGTATCGTCTTGGGGATCCCAAGCTTCATCGCATCGTCCACCAGGTCTTTCGCCATCGTCCTGCGGCTAGCGACATAGGTCAGCCATTCGTGCAAGTCGGTAGGCGGCAGATGGCCTGCGTATCCCACGTTCAACCCTGTCAGCAGGTTCTTGTGGCCGATCAGCTCAACGAGCCGAGGACCCCCGCCTTTCCATCTCTTGACGATCTCCACTCGGGTGACCGGCGCAGGACCAAAGGGAGCCGGCTGAAGTACCGAAGCTCGCTCCTTCACCTTGTCGTAAAGCTTGGCTACGACCGGGCCCAACGGATCAGTCGAACGCTTAACCTTCTTTGGCTCACCGGTAGGGGAATAGGTCTGCTTGGGGGCCGGGTTGTTGCGATGGAGCTGCATCGTTTCGAGGCTGCCATCGTCTCCCACGTAGAAAGTTGTCTTGCCCGGCAGGGAGGCGCTCGCCACGATTTCCGAGACCGCCACCCCGATGAAGTCAACTGCAATATCCAGCCGGGTCAGCCGGCAGTCAGCCAGGAAACGGTCGATGCGGAACGTCTTGGCGTAGGAGAGTTCCTCCGTCAGCGCCTGCAATCCGCCCGGACCGATCTTTCTAGGATTGAACTCCAGCCTCAGCTTCCACGGTTGAGCCTCCTTGGGCCGGATGAACTGAACAAAGACGCCGGCTTCACGCTCGCCAGCGGAGAGCCATACTTTTTCGTAGAGTTTCTCGGGCTGAGAGAACTGAGTGTCTACGAGGTCAGTTGGTCCCTCCTTCATCGCCATGAACGAACTAAGGGTCTTGATGAGTTCTGCAAACTGCTCCTCCCCCGTTGGTTCCGGGATGAAGTGAGAATGCTTGAGCGGCGCTATAAGCGAGATCCTGTCCGGCTTAGGAGCTGATACCCATACTTCTCTACCGTCTGAGAAGGTGAGGTGGACTGGGTAGTCTTCTGGAGAGGGCGTTGGGACCGGGGGCTTATTAGAGGCTTCGGCTCCGTGGGTCAGGGTCACGGGCATCCTATGCGCCCAACCCGAGGTACTGACGGGGAAGCGTCACGACCGATGAGCCTCTGAACTATACGGTCCGCCGAGAGCCCCGACAACATCAAAACCGTATTCGAGCTTGAGGATGGTCTCCCGCTTTCTCTTGAGGGACTGGGCGCTTCCGTACTGGCTTGTCTGGCTCCCCGACGAATGACCAAGGAACGCCCCGATGTCTTCGTCAGGCACGGAGTTCTCTCTCAAACAGTCCGCAACAGTATGCCGCCAAACATGGGTCGCACGCCCCGGCGAGTGAAGGCCGAACTTTTTTAGGTAGTCGGTCCAGAAGCGCGTCGCCCCGGCGCTTGTTCGGCCTTGGGTCCCCAGCCGAAACTCATAGAGGATGCGTTGGGCCGGTCTGCGCTTGGCCCTGGCTGTGACGAACTCCCGCAATCCCAGCTCAAGAAGCCGAGGGTGGATCGGCACATCCCTGATCGACGTCTTCGTCTTCAGCGTCTTCGTCTTCTTGTTCTCGCCGTCTTCAAGCTGCAGTTTCCAGTGAGGGACTGCGTCGTCGAAGACAAAATCGGTCGGTAGTAGCTGGCAAAGTTCCCCCGCTCGGGCTCCGCTGTGCATAGCCAATACGACGAACCACCACCTCCCGTCCCGCACCAAACATGTACCCGGCTCGGTAGTCCGTTTGGGCGACTTGTGGCCAGCGAACAGTGGGGTTTGGAAAAGCCGCTTCAGCTCGTCCGTGTCAAAGCTCTTGGGCGACCGCTTTGTGATGGATTTCGGGCGATCCATGAGCAGCCCAGCAGCCGGGTCCAACGGGCTCAACCCTTCGGAATAGGCCCAGGCGAAAAATGCCTGCACCGAACCCCAGTAGCGGATGGCCGTCTGGAACTGGATTTGGTGCGCCGGCTCATCAGTCAAGCTATGCCGAAAAGGGACTTTGCGACCTCTCAGTGTCACGTCTCGACGCGAGAGGTCCGTCCGGAACCGGCGGAGTATCTCCTTGGTCACATCGAGCAGAGATGTCTCTGGCCCGACTACTTCTTGAAGCCAGCCCAAGGCCCGTTCAAGCTCGGCTATCTGGCCCTCAGCAATGCCCTTCGCCCGCTTTCTCTCGATGAAATCGTCGGCTGCCGTCTTTAAGCTATTCACCGTGAACTGGGCCTGTGGTCGGGAGAGTTGTAGGCCGGGATCAGCGGTGCTCAGGGAGCCGTGGAATAAGGGGTCGCTCGTCTCGAAACGTTCAAGTGGGGAGGTGATCTGGTGGCGAAACAGCTCGCTCTGGGCGATCTCCGTACGTACAGCCAATCGCGAAATCTGGGTCTGCTGTTGCAGTGTCAGGGCATCGAACTTGAACCCCAGCAGCTCTGCCAGAGCGAGCGCATGGACGTGGACGTGACCGTCAAACTCGTTCCGCTTCAGTTGCTCGGCCAGATCCATGAGGCGCTCGTCGTGCAAATGCAGGGCGTATGCCTGTCCATGATCAAACTCGTGCGGATCGGTCGGGAAGCTTCTCGGTCGGTCGAGGTCTGCAACCAGTTGGGAAAAATACGCCCGGGCTGCTTCCTCAAAATCGGCGGCGGTTGCGTTGGGCATTTCCCGGAGTTTCTCCATCACAGCCCGAAACCATGCTGTGGCACGTAGGCATTCAATCCGAGCCGCTTCAGAGTTTCTAGTCTGCAACGAACGACGGAACTCGACCATGCCCAGTTTTTTGGTCAGGTCGGCCGGGATACGGAAGCGGACAAAATAGACCGCCCCCCGTCGCGCAAGATGGGCGGGCCGACGCCCCGCCATCAGAGCTGTGTCCCACGATAGTGGAGCAGTAGAGGCGGGACATGCCCACCCGCTACGCCGGGCCGTTTGATATGATTTGTTAAATCAGGGAAATGGCGCACCCGACAGGATTCGAACCTGTGACCCCTGCCTTCGGAGGGCAGTACTCTATCCAGCTGAGCTACGGGTGCGGACCTAAGGAGGGGGTGCTTACAGGATCGCGGGACGGGCCTCAATCCCAAAGCAGCGGCATCGGGGGCGGCCCTGCGGTTTGGTCTTGGCGCGCGGGCGCTCCCGTCTTAAGCCTTGGCGAGAACCACACGGAGTGATCCCGCCATGCGTATTCCGGCCCTTGGCATCATTGCCGCCCTCGTCCTGCTGGTCGCCGCCTGCGCCAGCGTTGCGCCGCGCGGCCCGGATGGCGAGGCGGCCCTCAACGTCATCGCCGAGGACTATGTCCATCTGATCCTCGAGATCGGCGAGCATGAGCCGGGCTATGTCGATGCCTATTACGGGCCCGAGGCCTGGCCGGCCGAGGCCAAGGCCAATTTGCGTCCCGTGCCGGAGCTGACGCAGGCGGCCGAGGCCCTGCTGGTCGAGATCGAGGCCGTGCCCGACGCAGGACTCTCGCCCGACCTTCGCCAACGTAAGGCCTATCTCAGCGCCCATGTGTCGGCCGCCCACGCCCGGCTGCGCATGATCGCGGGCGAAAAGATGGGCTTTGCCGATGAGGCCGAGGCCCTGTTCGGCATCCGCCCCGAGCTGCGTCCGCTGGAGAGTTTCGACCCTGTGCTGGCGCGCCTGGACGCCCTTCTGCCGGGCGAGGGCTCGCTGAACGCCCGGCTGGGTGCCTTCCGGGGCGGCACCGCCATTCCGCGCGACCGGCAGGAAATGGTCATCGCGGCCGCCATCGCCGAGTGCAAGGCCCGCACCGAGGCGCATATCGACCTGCCCGAGGGCGAAAACTTCACCCTCGAATTCGTCACCGACAAGCCCTGGTCGGGCTACAACTGGTACCAGGGCCAGTCGCAAAGCCTGATCCAGATCAATGTCGACCAGCCGATCTCCATCGAGCGCGCCATCGATCTGGGCTGCCACGAGGGCTATCCCGGCCACCACGTCTACAACATGCTGCTGGAAAAGACCTTTGTCCGCGAAAAGGGCTGGGTCGAGATGAGCGTTTATCCGCTCTACAGTCCGATGAGCCTGATCGCCGAGGGCAGCGCCAACTATGGCATCGACCTGGCCTTCCCCGGCGAGACGCGCGGCGACTGGGAGCGCGAGGTCCTGTATCCGTTGGCCGGTATCAGCCCGCAGAAGGTTGAGCTTCAGACCGCCATCCTCGACATCACCCGCGAGCTGGCCCGCGCCGAGTACACCATCGCCGACGACTATCTGTCGGGCCGCGCCGACCGCGAGACCACCATTCAGCGGCTGATCAAATACGGCATGCACAGCCGCGGTTCGGCCGAGCGCCGCATCCGCTTCATCGACACCTACCGCAGCTACATCATCAACTATAGCCTGGGCCGCGACATGGTGCAGGACTGGGTCGAAGCCCAGGGCCCCGACCACTGGACCACCATGGAACGCCTGCTGGGCAGCCAGATCCTGCCCACCGATTTGCTCTGACGTCTTCCCGCGACCCCCGTTGTGTCCGCTGTGATGAACCGCTTTCTGCTCCCCTTCTCCCCTTGAGGGAGAAGGTGTCAGGCGGAGCCTGACGGATGAGGGGGACGTTTGATCCGGAGCGGAACCCAAGAGTTTTGGCCCCCACCCGCCCCCTCATCCGAGCCGCTCACGCGGCCCACCTTCTCCCGCAAGGGGAGAAGGAATGCTGAG